>JBNMNO010000015.1:0-40102 GCA_051275695.1 Mariniflexile sp. | reverse complement strand
CGAACGTTAAAAACAGGATTATCCAACTTAAAACCAACTAAAAACCTAAAAACGAATGAAATTTAGACCGAAATTTGATATTAGAAATGCAAATTGAAATTAATCTAGGTTTTGCAATGGTCTTAAAGCGCGACCCTTGTGGTAATGCCCAAATAATACCCATTAAAAAAGCGCACTTTATAAATGCGCTTTTAAGGACTATCCGTAAGATTATAAATTTTGGTGACTAACTCAAATAATTAAATGATGGTGGATTGTCCTAAATGGATATTGGTAAAGTTTAAATTGGTTTCTTCAGGATTGTGTATAAAATCTTCTATGAAGTCGCCAACTTTTGTGGTGGTAATGTTATCGTATTTGGTATTTAAATCGGGTGTGGTAATATGTAGTTTTAATGATTTATCAACACCTTCTCTTATTAAAGCCGCTTCGTCGTCTAACCCACAATGGTCTAACAACATGGCTGCTGCTAAAATAGCCGCAATTGGGTTGGCGACACCTTTATTGGTTGCTTTAGAATATGCTCCGTGGATAGGCTCGAACATGGCATGTTTTTCGCCTAAAGATGCTGAAGCCAACAAACCTATGGAGCCTACGATTACGCTGGCTTCTTCTGACAGGATGTCTCCGAACATGTTTTCAGTTAAAATAACATCAAACTGTCTTGGGTTCATAACAAGTTCCATAGCAGCGTTGTCTATATACATAAAATGTAATTGTACATTAGGGTACTGCGGTGTTAATTCTTGTACTACTCTGCGCCATAAGCGCGAACTTTCTAAAGCGTTGGCTTTATCTACTAAGGTTAATTTTCGTTTTCTGGATTGTGCAGCTTTAAAGGCCAAATGCGCAATGCGTTCAATTTCAAAACGGGTATATTCGCAAATATCAGATGCTGTATTACCGTCTTCGCTTAATTTCTTTTCACCAAAATAAATGCCTCCGGTAAGTTCGCGATAAATAAGAATGTCAGTATTATGAATTTGCTTTTTCTTTAGAGACGAAAAGTTTAGTAAATCTTCGTAAGCTATTACCGGTCTTATGTTGGCATATAAACCTAGTGATTTTCGTAATCTTAAAAGCCCTTGTTCTGGTCTTATTTTGGCATAAGGGTCTAAATCGAATGCAGCATTTCCTATGGCGCCAAATAAAATGGCATCGGCTTTTTCGCAAACATCTATGGTTTCTTCTGGTAACGGATTGCCCGTTTTTTCAATAGCACTAGCGCCAACTAAAGCATGTTGAAATGTAAATACATGGTTAAACTCTATAGCGATAGCTTTCAATACCTTTACGGCTTGTGCTATTACTTCTGGTCCTATACCATCGCCTGGTAAAACGGCTATATTTAATCTCATTTGTTGTATCTATTCTTTCTTATCAGTGAAACGTATCATTGATATTTTTATTTTAGTGTTTTACTAAATTTTAGTCATGGATGTGTTTTATCCTATGCTGAAATAATTTCTTTATATACTCTGCTATTTTCTATAACAAAGTGAAGATCATTATCATTAACTTCTTTCTTTTTATCGGCAAAATCTAAGAAATTTACATAGATTTCGTCTAATTGAAGTTTGGTTAATTCGTATCCAATATTTTTTGCTCTGTATGCCAATGCAGCTCTTCCACTTCTTGCTGTTAACACAATAGCAGACTCGGTTACACCAACATCTTTCGGGTCTATAATTTCATAAGTTTCACGATTTTTAATTACCCCATCTTGATGAATTCCAGAGCTATGAGCAAAGGCATTCGCCCCAACAATTGCTTTGTTTGGTTGCGTGTAAATACCCATACTATCAGAGACTAATTGACTAATACCATAAAGCATTTCAGTTTTAATATTAGTATCTAAATTTAAATACGGGTGTTGTTTTAAAATCATAACAACTTCTTCTAAAGCCGTATTTCCAGCACGCTCACCAATACCATTAATAGTACATTCAATTTGACGCGCACCATTAATAACACCTTCAATAGAGTTTGCCGTTGCTAGACCTAAATCGTTATGGCAATGGCACGATAAAATGGCTTTTTCAATGCCCTTTACATTTTCTTTTAAGTATTTAATTTTTGCACCGTATTCGTGTGGTAAACAGTAGCCTGTAGTATCTGGAATATTTAAAACAGTAGCTCCTGCTTTTATAGCGGCTTCACAAATTCTGGCTAAATATATGTTATCGGTTCTTCCTGCATCTTCTGCATAAAATTCTACGTCTTCAACAAAAGATTTTGCGTAACTTACAGCCTGAAAAGCACGCTCAAGAATTTCATCTTGAGTAGAGTTAAATTTGAATTTTATATGAGAATCTGACGTTCCAATACCTGTATGAATTCTAGGGGTTTTAGCATATTTTAATGCTTCGGCAGCTACTTTTATATCATTTTCAACAGCACGCGTTAAACCACAAACTGTTGCATGTTTTACAATTTTAGAAATAGCTTCGACCGACTTGAAATCGCCAGGACTTGATACAGGAAAACCAGCTTCAATAATATCAACACCTAAAAAATCTAGCTGTTCAGCTATGATTAATTTTTGTTGAGTATTTAATTTGCAGCCTGGGACTTGCTCGCCATCGCGAAGCGTTGTGTCAAAAATATGGACGTTAGTATTAGACATTTAATAAAATAAATTTTCGTATTGATATACGAATGTATATTTTGGTTTGCCAAAACGAGAATTAAACTCACTTTTTTTACGATGTTTAACTCGTTTGAAATTAAATTAAATATTTGAAAATCAGTATATTAATGCTGTTTTTATAACTATGACAAAAGAGCAAAAAGATAATTTGTTTGTGCTGGTAAAGTCGCTTTCTAAGTCCGAAAAGAGACAGTTTAAGCTTTACGTAGGCCGTTTAGGAGTGAACGAAGATTCAAAATTTCTGACACTTTTTAATATACTTGAAAAGCTTTCGGCTTACGACGAATCAGCTATTCTAAAAAAAGGGATTGTAAAAAAACAGCAATTATCAAATTTAAAAGCGCATTTATACAAGCAAATTTTAATTAGTTTGCGTTTAAATCCTTCCCATCAAAACATTAGAATTCAAATTCGTGAACAATTAGATTTTGCTACTATTTTATACCATAAAGGCTTGTATAAGCAGAGTTTGAAAATTTTAGATAAAGCAAAAAATTTAGCCATTAGTAACGAAGAAAAAAATGTGGCTTACGAGATTGTAGAACTGGAAAAAGTAATTGAATCGCAATACATTACCAGAAGTTTAAGTAATAGGGCTGACGAATTATCAATTCAAGCTAAAGAATTAAGTCAGCAAAATGTACTCGCTAGTAAATTGTCTAATTTGTCACTTCAGCTTTACGGATTATTTTTAAAAACAGGCTACGTAAAAAATGATAAAGAAAGTAAGCGTGTTATAAAATATTTCAATGCTAGACTTCCTAAATACGATATTAATACCTTGGGGTTTAGAGAAAAATTATGGCTTTATAAAGCCTATTTATGGTATAGTTTTTTAACGGTTGATTTTTTAACGTGTTATAAATATTCTACAAAATGGGTGGATCTTTTTAATGAAAATAAGGATCAAATAATCTTAAACCCTGTCTTTTTTTTAAGAGGAAATCATTATTTGCTTGAAGCTTTATTTTATTTAAGACATTATGAAAAGTTTAAAGTATCTTTAATTAGGTTCGAAACCGTTACCAAAGAATCTTGGTTCCCTAATGATGATAATATTGATGGTTTAACATTTTTATACATCTACACTAATAAATTTAATTTGCATTTTATGGAAGGTAGTTTCAAAAATGGATTGCCTTTAGTAGATGAAGTTTTAGAGCGTTTAAAAGATTATAGTGATAGAATTGATGAGCATCATATTATGGTGTTTTACTATAAAATTGCAAGTATGTATTTTGGCGCCGGCGAAAATAAAAAATGTATTCTGTATTTAGAAAAAATAATTAGCAATAAAACCCTGCAGATGCGAGAAGATTTGTTGTGTTTTGCAAGAATTCTGAATTTGGTTGCGCATTATGAAGCAGGGATAGATTATAATTTGGACGTTTTAATTCGCAGTACTTATAAATTTTTAATTAAGATGGAAGATTTGTATGAGGTACAAAAGGAGTTTATTAGATTTTTAAGAGGATTGGGCGAAATTTATCCAAATGAAGTTAGAAACGAATTTATTAAACTTCATAAAAAACTTAAAGAATATGAAGATGATCCGTACCAAAGTCGAGCCTTTTTGTATTTAGATATTATTTCGTGGTTAGAGTCTAAAATTCAAAACAGACCTATTCATCTTGTGATACAAAATAAATTTAATGAATTGCGGTTTAACAAGTAAATTTTTGGGTGTTCAAACTTTTGTTATTAAATGAATTTATAAAGTTTTTTGAAAAAAATTAGGATTTTAAATATTTCTAACCGAATATTTGCATTCACAAAGTTCAATAACTTATTGAAATGTTATCAAGAAAGGCGGAGGGATTAGACCCATTGAAGCCTTAGCAACCCTTTACTCGTAAAGAAGGTGCTAAATTCTAACCGATCTGGATTAGTTTTCAGTGTTTTACGGATAGATAACCAAAACAAAATTGCGCACAGTAATTTTATTTTTCTTTTTAACATTTTTCTATTTAGTACATCAGTTTTGATGCATTTGGCTTTTGTTTTAATTATTTATTAACTCAAAAAAACTAGAAAAATGAGTACACAAAAATTAGCAACTAACGCATTACACGCAGGGCATGATTTTAAGGCCAACGGTGGCACTAGAGCAGTGCCTATTTACCAAACAACATCGTATGTTTTTAATAGTTCAGAACACGCGGCAAACCTATTTTCATTAAAAGAATTAGGGTTTATTTATACCAGACTTAACAATCCAACGAATCAAATTCTACAAGATCGTTTGGCTGCTGTTGAAGGTGGTATTGGAGCCGTTGTATTTGCTTCGGGAACTGCAGCTATTTCAACAGGTTTGTTAACTTTGTTAAAAGCAGGTGACCATGTTGTAGCGTCAAGTAGTTTATACGGGGGAACCTATAATTTATTAAAAGTTACGTTACCCCGATTAGGTATTACAACGACGTTTGTTGATGCCGATAAGCCCGATAATTTTAAAGAGGCAGTTCAAGATAATACCAGAGCGTTCTTTGTAGAATCTTTAGGAAATCCGAAACTTGATGTTTTAGATTTAGAAGCGATTGCTAAACATTCAAAAGCAGCAGGTGTACCGTTTATTGTGGATAATACTGTGGCTACTCCAGTATTATTAAATCCAATAAAACATGGAGCTAACATTGTTATACATTCATTGACTAAATATATTGGCGGACAAGGAACTTCTTTAGGAGGTGCTATAATCGACGCAGGAACTTTTAATTGGGCCAATGGTAAATTTCCTGAATTTACTGAACCTTCAGCAGGGTATCATGGATTAGTGTATCATGAGGCATTAGGTGCAGCAGCTTATACTTTTAAATTAATTTTAGAAGGCTTGAGAGATTTTGGTGGCGCTTTAAGTCCGTTTAATGCATTTCAAATTATTCAAGGTTTGGAAACACTTCCAGTTAGGATAAAACAACACTGCGAGAATGCTTTAGAGTTGGCAAAATGGTTAGAAGAACAAGATGAGGTTGCATGGGTAAATTATCCAGGTTTGGCATCTAGCAAGTATAAAGCATTATCAGATAAATATTTGCCAAAAGGGCAAAGCGGAATTGTTACCTTTGGCGCTAAAGGAGGATTTGATGCGGCTAAAGCCATTGCAGATAACTCCAAATTATTTTCGTTATTGGCAAATATTGGAGATACCAAGTCATTAATTATTCACCCGGCAAGCACCACACATCAGCAATTAACAGAAGCAGAACAAGAAGCTGCTGGAGCGCCAAAAGATTTAATTCGTTTGTCTGTTGGAATTGAAGATATAGACGATTTAAAAGCCGATTTAAAGGAAGCATTCAGCAAAATTTAATAATAATACTCTTGAAAAAAGGATTGCAACATATTATTATTCAAAATTTTACTACCGAAAGTAAAGTTATAAACCTTAAAATAAACTTAAGTTACCAAGTATTTGGTAAAACTTTAGGTACAGCGCCCGTGGTTTTGGTTAATCATGCATTAACAGGGAACAGTAATGTGACTGGTAAAGATGGTTGGTGGCAAGATTTGGTGGGCGATGATAAGGTTATAGACACCAGACTTTATACGGTTTTAGCATTCAATATTCCGGGAAATGGATTTGATAGTTTTGTTATTGATAATTATAAAGATTTTGTAGCACGCGACATTGCCAGTCTGTTTTTAATGGGTTTGAAAGAACTAAAAATAGAAAAACTTTTTGCACTTATTGGAGGCTCTTTAGGGGGTGCAATAGCTTGGGAAATGGCCGTGTTAAATCCAGATATTACTGAGCATTTAATACCAGTAGCAACCGATTGGAAATCTACCGATTGGCTCATTGCAAACTGCCAAATTCAAGAACAATTCTTATTAAATTCTAGAAACCCAGTACACGATGCCAGAATGCATGCTATGTTATGTTACAGAACGCCGGAATCATTTAATGAGCGTTTCCAGCGCTCTAAAAAAGATAATTCAGAAATATTTAATGTAGAAAGTTGGTTGTTGCATCATGGTAATAAATTACAAGAACGGTTTCAGTTGTCGGCTTATAAACTCATGAATCAACTTTTAAAAACCATTGATGTTACTAAAAATAGACCCAATGATTTTAATGTGTTGGAAAACATTCATGGAAACATTCATATTGTAGGAGTTGATTCTGATTTGTTTTTTACAGCTGAAGAAAACAGACAAACACAAAAGCAGTTGGCAGTAACAAATCCGAATGTAACCTATAATGAGATTAATTCGGTGCACGGGCATGATGCCTTTTTAATGGAATACGAGCAATTAGAAAAAATAGTAGAAGGCATTTTTGTGCCTTATTCTAAAAGAAGAAGAATGAAAGTATTAAAGTTTGGAGGAAAATCCATAGCCAATGGCATAGGGTTGAACACTGTTATTTCAATCATTAAAAATAAGGTGAATCAAGGCGAGAAGATTACTGTTGTAGTTTCGGCTAGGGGTTCTGCTACCGATGAGTTAGAGGATATTTTAAACAAAGCTGTAAAAGGACAAGATTATAAAGTTTTGTTACAACTGTTTAAGGACTATCAAACAGAACCATTAAAAGACGTAGATTATTCTAAAGAATTTTCAATTTTAGATAAACTGTTTGAAGGTGTTAGTTTATTAGGTGATTATAGCAAAAAAACCAAGGATGAAATTTTAGCTCAAGGCGAATTGCTTTCAGTAAAATTAATTTCTAGTGTATTAAATAATCATGGAATAAAATCTTCAGCTGTAGATTCACGAGAATTAATTAAAACCGATGGCGTTTTTGGTAATGCACAACCTATTTTGCAGCTTTCAAAAGATAACGTAAAAAACTATTTTAAAAATAATGGTGACGATGTTGTAAATATTGTAACCGGATTTATTGCTTCGAATACCAAAAACGAAACCACTACGCTCGGTAGAAATGGCAGTAATTATACAGCGGCGTTATTAGCGAATTATTTAGATGCTGAAGAACTACAAAATTACACCCATGTAAACGGTATTTATACAGCGAATCCAGATATGGTAGAAGATGCTCAAATAATACGTGAGTTGTCTTTTAGTGAAGCGAATGAACTTGCTAATTTTGGCACGACCGTTTTACATGCTAAAACCATTATTCCATTGGTTGAAAAAAACATCAACCTTCGTATTTTAAATACCTTTAATCCAGAAGATGAAGGGACGCTGATTACTTCAAAACCAAATTCGAAAGAAGTAACTTCGTTATCAATTTTAGACAATGTGGCCTTGTTAAATTTAGAGGGACGCGGATTATTGGGAAAAAGTGGTGTGGATGCCAGAATATTTGGTGCATTGGCAAATCATGATATTAGTGTAAGTATCATTTCTCAAGGCTCTTCAGAACGAGGTATTGGGTTAATTATTAATGCAGACCAAGCAACCCAGGCGGTTATTGCTTTAGAACGTGAATTTGAAAACGATTTTTACTCACAAGACGTTAATAAAATTGGAGTGCTTGATGATGTTTCGGTTATTTCGATTATAGGAATTGAGTTAAGTTCGTTTCATAAACCGTTCAACGCACTTATTAAAAACCAAATTGTACCCTTGCTGTTTAATAATACGGTTACAGGTAGAAATGTGAGTTTGGTGGTCAAAAAGGACCAACTTCATAAGGCTATGAACGTGATTCATGGTGAGATTTTCGGAATTTCTAAAAAAATTAATATTGCCATTTTTGGTCACGGACTGGTTGGAAGTGCACTGATTAATCAAATATTAAAATCGAAAGATGATATTGAAAAACGAAAAGGCATCAACCTGAATATATTTGCTATAGCTAATTCAAAAAAACTACTTTTAAATAAAAGAGGAGCTGATGCAAACTGGGACAAAACAATAAAATTATCACCATTAGAAAGCTCTATTGAAGATGTTATAACGTTTGCAAAAACACATCATTTAGAAAATTTAATTGCGGTAGATAATACAGCAAGTCCAGATTTTTACACTAATTATGGGTCACTTATTGAAGCCGGTTTCGATTTGGTATCGTCTAACAAAATAGCTAATACTATTTCACATAAATTTTACACGGATTTACGTACCAAATTAAAGGAACAAAACAAGCAGTATTTGTATGAAACTACTGTGGGCGCAGGTTTGCCGTTAATTGATACCATAAAATTGCTACACGAATCTGGTGAAAACATTACGAGAATTCGAGGTGTTTTCTCTGGAACGCTGAGTTATTTATTTAATAATTTTTCTGTTCAGAATAAACCGTTCAGCGAAATTATTCAAGAAACCATTGATAAAGGTTTTACAGAACCCGACCCAAGAGAGGATTTTTCGGGAAATGATGTGGCTAGAAAGCTATTGATTTTAGCACGAGAATTAGATTTGAAAAATGAATTTGAAGATGTGTCAGTTCAAAATTTAATACCTGAGGCCTATCGGAATATTTCTGTTGATGCCTTTTTGAAACAAATACATGTTTTGGATACAGAATTTCAGAAAATTAAAGAGCATCAGAAAGAAGGTTACGTGTTAAGATATATTGGTGATTTATCGGGCGATTTATCAAAAGACAAAGGCCATTTAGAAGTTAAATTAGTATCTATTCCTGGAGATAGCACTTTGGGGCAAATAAAAGGTTCGGATGCTATTTTCGAAATATTTACAGAGTCGTATGGCGAGCAACCTATTGTTATTCAAGGCGCAGGAGCCGGAGCAGCAGTTACAGCCAGAGGTGTTTTTGGAGACATATTAAGGCTGTCTAAACATATAAATTAATGTTAGGTTGAGCCATCACTTGGAATGGAGTAGAGAAGTGAGATTTTTTTATTTTAAAAATTAAATTAGCCACAAATACACGAATCTTAATTAAAACGGATTCGTAAGCTCGTGGCAAAAAGAAAAATACGATGAGCGAGGAAAGAAAACAGTTTGAAACAGAAGCCATAAGAACCCAGTTAGAACGTACTGAGTTTTTAGAGCATACCAGCCCAATATACCTGACGTCAAGTTTTGTTTTTGAAGATGCCGAAGATATGCGTGCATCTTTTACAGAAGAGAAGGACCGTAATATTTACAGCCGTTTTACAAACCCCAATACGACGGAGTTTGTTGATAAAATTCGCAAAATGGAAGGCGCTGAAAGCGGGTATGCATTTGCAACAGGAATGGCGGCAGTGTTTTCAACATTTGCAGCATTATTGAAAAGTGGCGACCACATTGTGTCCGCACGTTCAGTTTTTGGTTCTACACATGCCTTGTTTGTAAATTACCTTCCAAAATGGAATATTTCTACGAGCTATTTTGATATTAATAAACCGGAAACAATTGAGAGTTTTATCACGCCAAACACTAAAATTTTATATGCTGAATCGCCAACAAATCCAGCTGTTGATATTATAGATTTAGAATTATTAGGCAACATTGCAAAAAAACATAATTTAATTTTAATAATAGATAATTGTTTTGCTACTCCTTATTTGCAGCAACCTATAAAATATGGTGCTCATTTGGTAATTCATAGCGCTACAAAATTAATAGATGGCCAAGGACGTGTTTTAGGAGGTGTTACCGTGGGAAGGGCCGATTTAATGCGTGAAATCTATTTATTTTCAAGAAATACAGGTCCTGCGTTGTCTCCGTTTAATGCTTGGATATTGTCAAAAAGTTTAGAAACCCTTGCTGTTAGAGTGGATAAACATTGTGAAAATGCTTTAAAAGTAGCTGAATTTTTGGAAGCACATCCTAATGTAAACTGGGTAAAATACCCATTTTTAAAATCGCATCCGCAATACGAAGTTGCTAAAAAGCAAATGAAATTAGGTGGCAATATTGTAGCTTTTGAAGTTAAAGGAGGTATTGAGGCCGGACGAAAATTTTTAAATTTAATTAAGATGTGTTCATTATCTGCCAATTTGGGAGATACTAGAACCATTGTGACCCATCCAGCATCCACAACACATAGTAAATTAGCGGAAGAAGATAGGTTGGGAGTAAGTATTACCGATGGGTTAGTAAGGGTTTCGGTAGGTTTAGAACATGTAGATGATATTATTCAAGATTTGGAGCAGTCATTGAAAAACTAAAAATAATAAAATTTTATTGGAAGTAAAAGTTTATTATTTTTAGTTTTTTAATCCTATTATATAAATGAAGAATTTAATTGTCGTTTTCTCTTTATTATTTTTACAATGTGAGGGTCAATCTGATATTCCTAATGAATCTTTAGAAAACAAAAGAATAAGACAGGATTCTATAATTAAAGAATTTGTTACTAATTGTGCCGTCCAGTATAATTATAATTATCAAATGGCTGAATGGCAAAATTGCCTTGATGAAGGTTTGAAAAAAGATAGTACAATTGCATATTTATGGCAACAAAAAGCAATGCCCTATTTTAAAGCCCGAAAGTATGAAGTAGGTATGAAATATTTGGATAAAGCTGTGTTATATGATACTAGAAGATGGTTGAGTTACAGAGCATTTATAAAATGTATTTTTGCAAAAACCTATAAAGATGCTATTATAGATTTTGAAAAATGTATTGAGAATGAAGGAAATACTTATGTAATGGATCATACTTATCAGTTCCATATAGCATTATGTAATTTACAACTTAATGAATTTAATAAAGCTGAAAAAATATTCCAAAACGATATAGAATCACAAGAAAAAGAATGGGGAGAAGCTCATTATCTAGACCTTTTTTACTATGGAATAAGTAAATATGAACAAGGAAAATGGGAGGAAGCTATTGTTGAGTTTGATAAATCATTAAAACAGTATCCGAATTTTTCTGAAGTTAAATATTATAAATCTAATTGTTTGTTGAGGTTAAACGACTTAGATAACTCAAAAATTCTATATCTACAATCTAAAGAGGATGCAATTAATGGTTATTCAATAAATGAAGATAATAGTATATATGAAACGTATCCTTATCAAGTTAGATGGTAATATGAATACCCAATATTTCCTAAATTAGTTACCTTTGCGCCATGCTATCTAAAAAAACAAAATACGGAATTAAAGCACTCACCTTTATTGCAAAAAAGAATGGAGATGAACCCGTTCAGGTTGGTGAAATTGCCAAAAGTGAAAATATTCCTCAAAAATTTTTAGAAAGCATTCTGCTTACCCTTAGAAAGTCTGGTTTTTTAGGTTCTAAAAAAGGAAAACACGGGGGTTATTATCTTATAAAAAAACCATCTGACATACAAATGGCGGATGTTATGCGTGTTTTAGAAGGACCTATTGCTATGGTTCCCTGTGTGAGTTTGAAGTTTTACGAGAAATGCGACGATTGTCCGGATGAACATGCCTGTAGTGTTCATAAACTCATGATTCAGATACGAGATAATACACTAAAAGTATTAAAGGATAATACATTAGAAGATTTATCATTTCCTAAATAAATTGAGGTTTTCCTAATAATAGCTGTTTTTATTCCTTTTATTTAGGTCAAATCTTTAGAATATTTCATTATCATTAAAAATTGAAGAAAAGGCTTGATATGTAATAAAAAGTTTTAAATTTGTAATCCCTACTAAGTCGATAGGATTAATATAATACAAAGTAAAATGATTGAGCAAGTGTTAACAAATTCAGGTCAAAACGAAAAAACTAGTTATAGAACAGACAGTACTACCGAAAAGCCAATTAGAAGTATTGTAAAGTCTATTAGCTGGAGAATTATAGGGACCTTGGATACTATTTTAATTTCCTGGGTAATTACAGGTCAACTGGCTTTGGCGTTTTCTATAGGTTCTGTGGAGTTAGTTACTAAAATGGTACTCTACTTTTTTCATGAGCGAATTTGGAATACCATTAAGTGGGGAAAATAATATTGACAATGATAACACAAGAAAATATAAACGAATTAAACGCCCTCTTTAAAGAGGCTTCACCTTCTGATATTATTAAGAAGGCTTTTGAGCTTAATAAGGAAGCGGTAGTAACTACTAATTTCAGACCCTACGAAGCGGCAATTTTATATGCCGTGAATTCTGTAGAGGCCCGAATACCAGTGGTTTGGTGCGATACGGGATATAATACACCACAAACATATAGACACGCTAATAAACTAATTGAAGATTTAAAACTAAATGTTTTTTTATATGTGCCTAAACAAACGGCGGCTCACAGAGATGTTGTTATGGGAATACCAAGTGTAGATACTCCAGAGCACGCTTTGTTTACTGAACAGGTGAAACTGGAACCTTTTATACGTGCCATGGAAGCGCATAAACCAAAAGTTTGGTTTACTAACCTGCGCCAAGGACAAACAGCGTTTAGAAATAGTATCGGCATTTTTAGTGTAAGTAAAGATGGTGTTTTAAAAGTAAGTCCGTTTTATTTTTGGACCGATGCCGATTTAGATACTTATTTAATAGACAATAATTTACCAAACGAATTTAAATATTTCGATCCAACAAAAGCTTTAGAGAACAGAGAGTGTGGTTTGCATGCCTAGGGAAGTTTTAAGTTTAAGGTTAAAAAGTTTAAGGTTGAAGAAAACACCACCAACCAAAACCGATTAACCATCAACCAAATAAAATATTATGAATAAAGATACATACGACATTAATTCACTGGAAAACGAAGCGATATATATTATGCGAGAGGTGGCTGCACAGTTTGAAAAACCTGTTTTGTTATTTTCTGGTGGAAAAGATTCTATCACCTTAGTAAGATTAGCTGTAAAAGCATTTTACCCAGCAAAAATTCCGTTTCCATTAATGCACATCGATACAGGACATAATTTCCCTGAAACTATTGAATTTAGAGATCGATTGGTTAAAGAATTAGGTTTAGAACTTATTATTAGAAACGTGCAGGATTCTATCGATCAGGGAAAAGTTAAAGAAGAATCTGGTAGATATTCAAGTAGAAATCAACTTCAAACAACCACCCTTTTAGATGCTATTGAAGAGTTTAAGTTCGATGCATGTATAGGTGGTGCGCGTCGTGATGAAGAAAAAGCAAGAGCGAAAGAACGTATTTTTTCTGTTCGTGACGATTTTGGTCAATGGGATGAGAAAAAACAACGCCCGGAGTTATTCGATATGCTGAACGGACAAATTAATTTAGGTCAAAATGTACGTGTGTTTCCTATTTCAAACTGGACAGAATTAGATGTGTGGTCATACATTCAAAGAGAACATATTGAAATTCCATCCATCTATTTCGCACATACAAGAGCCACATTTTTAAGAGATGGTTTAATCTGGTCTGCTGAAGATGAAGTAGTTTATAGAGATGAAAGCGAAGAAGTAGTTGATCGTGTGGTAAGATTTAGAACCGTCGGAGATATGAGTTGTACAGCGGCAGTATTATCTGAAGCGGCCGATATAGCAACCGTTGTTCAAGAAATTAGAGATAGTACAATTTCTGAACGTGGAGCGCGTATAGACGATAAACGCTCTGAAGCGGCTATGGAAAAACGTAAACAACAAGGGTATTTCTAGACTAGTTGGTGGTAGTTTGTTGTTAGTTAATGGTAACAAACGGTGTTTTAAAGATTAGAAAAATATTAAAAAATAAGTTGTTGAAGTTTGATAAGGTTAAATAGGTAGAAACAAATAACCAACAACCAATACCAATACAAAATGGAAGTATTAAAAATTGCAACAGCAGGAAGTGTAGATGATGGGAAAAGCACCTTAATTGGGCGCATACTTTACGATACAAAATCATTAACCTCCGATAAATTAGAAGCTATTAAGAAAACCAGTAGACAAAAAGGGTATGATTACTTAGATTTTTCATTAGCAACAGATGGGTTGGTTGCCGAAAGAGAACAGGGTATTACTATTGATGTGGCACATATATACTTTTCAACAGGTAAAAAAAGTTACATTATTGCAGATACTCCGGGACATGTTGAATATACACGAAACATGGTTACGGGAGCCTCAACTTCGCAAGCATCAATTATATTAATAGACGCAAGAAAAGGCGTTATTGAGCAAACCAATCGTCACTTTTTTATCAATAATTTGTTAAGAATAAAAGATATTGTGGTTACCATTAACAAAATGGATTTGGTTGATTATTCTGAAGAAGTTTACAATAAAATTAAAGCAGATTTTTCTGAATTAATGAGTAAAAGAGATTACCAAGAACAAAAAATAACCTTCATTCCGGTAAGTGCTTTAAAAGGAGATAACGTTGTTAACAGATCTGAAAATATGCCTTGGTATAAAGGGGAGTCTTTGTTAGAACATTTAGAAGGGCTGGACAAGAAAGACATTTATAATATTGGCACACCTCGTTTCCCAGTTCAAATTGTTATTCGTCCTAAAACAGAGGATTTTCATGATTTTAGAGGGTATGCAGGTAAAGTATATGGAGGCGAATTAAGTGTTGGCGACGATATTGTTGTGTTGCCGTCACAAACAAAATCTAAAATAAAAGACATTTATTTCTATGACCAAAAGTATCAAACCGCTTCACGACGGTCATCGGTTACCATTACTCTGGAAGATGATATTAATGTGAGCCGAGGCGATATGATTGTAAAAGAAAACGATTTACCAACTATAGATAAACAATTTACAGCCAATATTTGTTGGATGGATTCAACGCCTTTAGAAGTTGGTTCAAAATATGTTTTACAACATGGTATTAATAAAGTGTTGGCAAAGGTAGAGTCTATCAATCATAAAATACATCCGGATTATTCTGGAATAGAAAAAGGGGTTAAAGGTTTGGGGGTAAATGATATAGCTTCAGTTTCTTTTAAATTTAATAAACCACTTTTCTTCGATCAGTTTAAAAATCATAGAACTAATGGGTCATTCATTTTGATTGATACCCAGTCTAATAATACTGTGGGAGCTGGCTTTATTCAATAAAAGCAGTTTCATTCAAAAAAATAAACACTAAAAAAAAATCCTTCGTTTTTAGGGAGGTAAGAATGAAATGCAAAGTTTTAGAACAGAAATAGAAAATCCAGTTGTACAAAACGATATTATTGAATTAGCGAAAAAAATTGAGCTTTTTAATACTGGTAAGATTGATGAAGAAAAATTTAGAAGTCTTCGTTTAGCTCGAGGTGTTTACGGTCAGCGTCAAGAAGGCGTACAAATGATTCGTATTAAATTACCTTACGGGAAAGTAATGAGCAATCAATTGCGCAGAATTTCAGATGTATCTGATGAATATTCTCGTGGTCGTTTACACATTACAACACGTCAAGATATTCAAATTCACTATGTAGATTTAAATAGAACTCCAGAACTTTGGTCTGAGTTAGAAAAAGACGATGTTACTTTAAGGGAAGCTTGTGGAAATACAGTTCGTAATGTAACAGCATCAGAAACAGCAGGAATTGATGTGGACGAACCGTTTGATGTGTCACCATACGCCGATGCATTGTTTCGTTTTTTCTTAAGAAATCCTATTTGTCAAGAAATGGGACGTAAATTCAAGGTTTCTTTTTCATCTTCAGATAAAGACACAGGGCTTTCGTACATGCACGATTTAGGTTTTATAGCCAAAATTGAAAATGGTGTTCGTGGTTTTAAAGTAATGATTGGTGGAGGCTTAGGGTCTCAACCACGTCACGCCGATGCGTTGTATGAGTTCTTGCCTGCCAATAAAATTATCCCAACAATGGAAGGCGTTTTAAGAGTTTTTGACCGTTATGGTGAACGTAAAAGTAGAGCTAAAGCGCGTATAAAATTCTTATTAAAAGATATTGAATTAGAGGCGTTTAAAGCATTAGTTGAGCAAGAACAAAAAGCTATTGAGTTCAAGACTGTTGCTATTGATGCCGAAGCTTATGTAGCTTCAAAGCCAGTTTCAGTTGAAGCCCCAAAAGTGGCGATACAAGACCAAAAAGCATTCGATTTATGGAAATCGACCAACTTAATCGCTCAAAAACAAGAGGGATATGTTGCTATTGGAATTAAAGTCCTTTTAGGTGATTTTTATACAGATAAAGCTCGTTTATTAGCCGATTTAGTCGAAAACTACGCAGCAGGTGAAATACGTTTATCACTGCGACAAAATATAGTTATTCCCTTTGTGAAAGAAGATTTAGTACCGTTTTTCTATAACGAATTAGAGAAATTAGGATTTGCCGAAGTGGGTTATAACAAAGCAGTTGATATTACAGCATGTCCGGGAACCGATACTTGTAATTTAGGAATTGCAAGTAGTACTGGTATCGCTGATGAGTTGGAGCGTGTTATCAAAGCAGAGTATCCGCAGTATTTACAAAATGAGGATGTTGTTATAAAAATTAGTGGATGTATGAATGCTTGTGGACAACACAATATGGCAAATATTGGATTTCAAGGAATGTCTGTTCGTACGCCAAATAAATTAGTTGCTCCAGCATTACAAGTATTATTAGGTGGTGGAAACTTAGGGGATGGAAATGGCGTGTTTGCTGATAAACTTGTGAAAGTTCCCAGTAGAAGAGGTCCGGAGGCATTACGCAGAATTTTAAATGATTTTGAAGCGAATGCACAGGGTAAAAAGTTTGTAGAGTATTATAAGCTAAACGGTGATAGATATTTTTATGATTTATTAAGTGACCTTCAAGATGTTACTAATTTAACTCAAGAAGATTTTATCGATTGGGGAGAAGAAGAAAAATATGAAAAAGCGATTGGTGTTGGTGAATGTGCTGGAGTGGTTATCGATTTAATTTCAACTTTATTTTTAGAGAGCGAAGAAAAAATTGAAATTGCTCAAAAATCATTCAATGATAAAGTATATTCAAGTGCTATTTATCATGCTTACAGTTCTTTAGTGAACTCTGCAAAAGCGATGTTGTTAGCAGAAGATAAAAGCACAAATACGCATGCGGGCATAGTAAGTCAGTTTGATGAATTTTTTGTAATAAGTGGAAAACTAGATTTAGGAACTTCTTTTTCTGAATTAATATATCAAATTAATAAATTTGCACCAACCGAAGCGTTTGCATCAAAATATATTGATAATGCAAATCAATTTTTGGAGAAAGTGAGATACTATAGACAAGCAGAAACCAAGCTGGGACAGAAAGCGGTTTAAATTATAGAAATGAGTTTAAAAGCCCCAAAGTTAACCGTTGTAGGTGCAGGCCCTGGCGATGCGGATTTAATAACGCTTAAAGGTGTAAAAGCTATAGAATCTGCAGATGTTATACTGTATGATGCCCTTATAAACGAGGAACTTTTAAAATATGCTTCTCAGGATGCTGAACTTATTTTTGTTGGAAAACGCAAAGGATGTTATGCCTTTCAGCAAGAGCAAATTAATGAACTCATTGTGTCTAAAGCGAATGAAAAAGGACATGTTGTTCGTTTAAAAGGCGGCGACCCTTTTGTTTTTGGAAGGGGGGCTGAAGAAATTGATTATGTAAAATCATTTGGTTTAGAAACCTTTGTGGTTCCGGGTATATCATCTGCAATGGCAGTGCCAGCATATCTAGGAATTCCATTAACAAAACGTGGCGCTTCAGAAAGTTTCTGGGTTATTACAGGAACTACCAAGGCACATCAACTGTCTAAAGATGTTGCTATAGCAGCAAAATCCACAGCAACGGTTGTTATTTTGATGGGTATGGGTAAATTAGAGGAGATTGTTCGTATTTTTTCAGAAGAAAACAAACAAGATACCCCGATTGCCATTATTCAAGAAGGAACCACCGAAAACGAGAAATCTGGTTTTGGTACCATTGATACGATTTGTAAAGTAGTTAGAGAAAAACAATTAACAAATCCGGCCATCATAATTATTGGCGATGTTGTAAAAGAACGAGTTCAATTAACATCGCTGTATAAAGAATTAAACAAAGCATAGCACAGAGCTAAAAACATGGAAAGGAACAATTTATATCCTATTTTTTTAAAGTTGAATAATCTTAATGTGCTTATTGTTGGCGGGGGTAATGTTGCTGAAGAAAAACTAACCTTTCTTTTAAAATCAAGTCCAGATGCCCATGTAACCATGGTATCGCCCATGTTTAGAGAGGGAACGGTTGAGTTATCAAAAAAAGGATGTGTTACTTTGGTTGAAGATGTTTATAGTGAGAAGTATTTAGAAGGAAAGCATATAGTGGTTGCTACTACTGACATTCCCGAAATAAATGTAAAAGTTTATAAAGATTGCAGAAAAAGAAGTATTCTAGTAAATGTTGCCGATAATCCACCATATTGTGATTTTTATATGGGAGGTATTGTAACAAAAGGTAATGTTAAGGTGGCAATTTCGACCAATGGAAAGTCGCCTACAACGGCCAAACGTTTACGTCAGTTTTTTGAGGATGTAATTCCCGAAAATGTCGATGATTTGGTTAAAAATTTGAACGAATATAGAAAAACGATACAAGGTGATTTCGAACAAAAAGTGGAAACACTCAACGAATTTACCAAAGGATTAATTGCTAAGAAAGAGTCTAAAAATGATTAAAACAGATATACTTATAATAGGTGCAGGACCAACAGGATTATTTACAGTTTTTGAAGCAGGATTGTTAAAACTTAAATGCCATTTAATTGATGCATTGCCACAACCAGGGGGACAATGTTCAGAGATTTATCCTAAAAAACCAATTTACGATATCCCGGGTTTTCCAGAAATATTGGCTGGCGATTTAACAAAAAATCTACTAGAACAAGGTAAACAGTTTGAGCCAGGCTTTACCCTAGGTGAACGTGCTGAAACTATAGAAAAACAAGAAGATGGTTCTTTTATTGTTACAACTAATAAAGGCACAAAACATCAAGCGCCAGTGGTGGCGATTGCAGGGGGTTTGGGGTCTTTTGAACCAAGAAAACCAGGTTTAGATAATTTAGATATTTATGAGGATAACGGTGTTGAATATTTTATAAAAGACCCGGAAGTTTACAGAAATAAAAGAGTGGTTATTTCTGGAGGTGGTGATTCAGCTTTAGATTGGAGTATCTTTCTTTCTAATATTGCATCTAAAGTAACTTTAATTCATAGGAGAAATGAGTTTAGAGGTGCTTTAGATTCCGTTGAAAAAGTAAGTGAATTAAAACATTTAGGAAAAATAAATTTGGTAACACCTGGCGAGGTAACAGAATTGCATGGTAATGGAAAAATAGAGGCGGTTACTGTAACCAAAGAGGATGGTGATATCCGTTTAGAAACCGATCATTTTATTCCATTATTCGGGTTGTCTCCTAAATTAGGACCTATTGGCAACTGGGGGTTAGAGATTGAAAAGAATGCTATAAAAGTTGACAATTCATTAAATTATCAAACAAACATTCCCGGTATTTTCGCCATAGGTGATGTAAACACTTATCCAGAAAAATTAAAACTGATTCTTTGCGGTTTTCACGAAGCAACTCTTATGTGTCAAGCAGCTTATAGAATTATTAACCCAGGTAAAAGATATGTTTTAAAATATACAACAGTTAGTGGTATTGATGGTTTTGATGGAACACGTAAAGAAGCTCCAAAAGCGGTAGTACAATCTATACAATAATTAATTTTATTATTTACTTTTAGAATTAAAAGAAAACGTATTAATGAAGCATTATAATATTCGTTTAAAAGAAGTTATAAAAACGTTTACAAAGCGTTTATTTTATAATTTATTTGATGAACAAGTAGAAGAAACTATATTTTTAGAAAAGGGATTTTTAGAAATTTATTCACAATTGGATATTGAAAATGGTGAGAGTTTATGGAAAGAATTTCAAGGGCAGTTTTCAACTATCAGAGAGAAATTAGATTTAGATGCTTTATCTTTTCTGAAAAATGATCCAGCTTCAACTTGTATTGAAGAAGTGTATTTGGCGTACCCAGGATTTTATGCTATCTCAATTTACAGATTGAGTCATCAATTATATCTTTTAAAAGTGCCTATTCTTCCGCGTATGATGAGTGAATATGTACACGGTATTACGGGTATTGACATTCATCCTGGCGCAACTATTGGCGATTCGTTTTTTGTTGATCATGGTACGGGTATTGTTATTGGAGAAACAGCCATAATTAAAAACAATGTTAAAATTTTTCAAGGGGTAACGCTGGGCGGAATCCAGGTAAAAAAGAATTTAGAAGCTACTAAACGCCATCCAACTATCGAAAATAATGTTACTATTTATGCTAACGCTACCATTTTAGGAGGTGATATTGTAATAGGAGCTAATAGTACCATAGGTGCCAATGTTTGGATAACCCAATCGGTTCCAGAAAATTCATTGGTCACCTATCAAACTGAAATTAAAATAAGACCCAAAAATAATGGCATCCGTTAAAGGTATTTTAGATCAAATAGGAAATACACCACTTGTAGAAGCTTCTCATCTGGTGTCAAAAAAGGGGGTAAAACTCTATTTGAAATTAGAAGGCGATAACCCTGGAGGTAGTGTTAAAGATCGAGCTGCTTTTAATATGATTAATGAAGCCATTAAAAGAGGCGATATTAAAAAAGGCGGTTATTTAGTGGAAGCTACCAGTGGGAATACGGGGATTGCTTTAGCCCTTATTGCAAACCTATTTGGATTAAATATGGTGTTGATTATGCCTGAAAACTCAACCGAAGAACGCGTTAAAACCATGCGCGCTTATGGCGCTGAGGTTATTTTAACCGCTGCAGAAACAGGTATTGAAGGCTCCAGAGATGTGGCGTTTCAGTTAAGAGATGAAAAAGGATATATTCTTTTGAATCAGTTTGAAAATGAAGATAACTGGAAAGCGCATTATAAAACAACGGGTCCTGAAATCTGGAGAGACACCGAAGGTAAAATCACGCATTTTGTATCGGCTATGGGAACTACCGGAACCATTATGGGAGTTTCAACCTATTTAAAAGAGCAAAACAAAAACATCACTATTGTTGGTGCGCAACCAGAAGATGGAGCTAAAATTCCAGGAATTAGAAAATGGTCGCCCGATTATGTACCTAAGTTTTTTGACAGATCTAAAGTAGATAAAGTTATCGAGTTAGGGGAACAAGATGCCAAAACTATGACTCAACGGTTGGCCAAAGAAGAAGGCATATTTGCAGGGATGAGTAGTGGAGGCTCTGTTTATACGGCACTCAAAATAGCAGAATCTATTGATGAAGGCGTTATTGTAGCCATTATTTGCGATAGAGGTGACCGTTATTTGTCTTCAACATTATTTGAATAAAATCGGGCAATTTTCATCAAATTAGTGTGAATTTAAAAAAATGTGTAGTATTTTTGCGCACTAGTTCATAAATGTATTAATAATGTTATCAAGAAAGGTAGAGGGAATAGACCCGTTGAAGCCTTGGCAACCCTTTATCTTGTAAAGAAGGTGCTACGTTCTACTAATATTTAAACGAATATTGGAAAGATAACGGAAAGTGTTTTTTGCTTTTCTTGATGACATACAGATATAAAAAATATCAACATGTCAAACATTCAAAAAGCGTTACAACAACGTATTCTTGTGCTCGATGGTGCTATGGGAACTATGCTTCAGCGCTATAAGTTTTCTGAAGAAGATTTTCGAGGCGATCGTTTTAAAGAGTATCCAACACCTTTGCAAGGTAATAACGATTTGTTATCTCTTACACAGCCAGAGGCTATTAAAACCATACATGGAAAATATTTTGAATCTGGAGCTGATATTGTTGAAACCAATACGTTTTCGGGTACTACCATTGCCATGGCAGATTATCAGATGGAAGATTTGGTGTATGAGTTAAATTTTCAATCGGCTAAAATAGCGAAAGAAGTAGCTGATGAATTTACCGCTAAAGAGCCTCATAAACCACGGTTTGTAGCGGGTTCTATTGGACCTACCAACAAAACGGCAAGTATGTCACCAGACGTAAATGATCCAGGGTACAGAGCTGTGACTTTTGATGAATTGCGTATTGCCTATAAACAACAGGTAGAAGCTTTAATTGATGGTGGAGTAGATTTGCTTTTAGTAGAAACTGTTTTTGATACCTTAAATGCAAAAGCCGCCTTATTTGCCATTGAAGAGGTGAAGGATGAACGTAAAATAGACATTCCTATTATGTTAAGTGGCACTATTACCGATGCTAGTGGACGTACTTTATCAGGACAAACTGCCGAAGCATTTCTTATTTCTGTTTCACATATTCCGTTGTTATCTGTTGGATTTAATTGCGCTTTAGGAGCCAATTTACTGCAACCCCATTTAGAAGCGATTGCTAATAAAACGGACTTCGCTATTTCAGCACATCCCAATGCGGGTTTGCCTAATGCCTTTGGTGAATACGATGAATCCCCAGAAGAAATGGGAGAACAAATTGAAGAATATTTAAAAAGAGATTTAATTAATATTATTGGAGGTTGTTGCGGAACAACTCCTGAGCATATTAAAGTAATTGCTGAAATAGCCGCAAAATATAAACCACGTCGTCATTCTGAACTTGTTTCAGAATCTCATTAAGTTAGAAATTAATGATTCTAGAAATAGCAACATTAAATATTAAAAGAGGACTTTCGAAGGAATTTGAACGTAGTTTTAAAGAAGCACAGAAAATAATTTCATCAATGAAAGGGTATATATCTCATGAATTGAAGCAATGTATCGAGCATCAAGATAAATATGTCTTGTTGGTGAATTGGGAAACCATTGAAGATCATAAGGAGGGTTTTAGAAAATCAAAAGAATATCATGAATGGAAGCAATTATTACATCATTTTTACGAACCGTTTCCAACAGTAGAACATTATAAATAATGAGTAATATTCAAAAGAAATATATGCGATTATCAGGATTAGAACCTCTAATCCTAAATGAAAACAGCAATTTTATAAACGTCGGGGAGCGGACTAACGTAGCTGGATCTCGTATGTTTTTACGATTAATTAAAGAAGAAAAATTTGATGAAGCACTGGCTGTTGCGCGTCATCAAGTAGATGGTGGTGCACAAATTATCGACATTAATTTTGATGATGGTCTTATTGATGGAAAAGAAGCTATGGTTCGTTTTTTAAACCTAATAGCTGCCGAACCAGATATCTCTCGGGTACCAATTATGATCGATAGCTCAAAATGGGAGATTATTGAAGCAGGTCTTCAAGTGGTACAGGGTAAATGTGTAGTGAACTCGATTTCTTTAAAAGAAGGGGAAGATAAATTTATTTGGGAAGCAAAACAGATAAAACGGTACGGAGCTGCTGTAGTTATTATGGCGTTTGATGAATTTGGACAGGCTGATAATTACGAAAGACGAATAGAGATTGCTACACGCTCGTATAATATATTAGTTGACATTGTCAACTTTCCTTCTGAGGATATTATTTTCGATTTAAATATATTTCCTGTTGCCACAGGAATGGATGAGCACAAAAGAAATGCCATCGATTTTATTGAAGCTACTCGTTGGGTGCGTCAAAATTTACCTAATGTAAGTGTAAGTGGTGGAGTGAGTAATGTATCCTTCTCGTTTCGAGGAAATGACGGCGTTCGTGAAGCGATGCACTCGGTGTTTTTATACCATGCTATTCAGGCTGGTATGAATATAGGTATAGTAAATCCGGCACTTTTAGAAGTTTATGATAATATTCCTAAGGATTTATTAGAACGCGTAGAAGATGTTATTTTAGATAGAAGAGACGATGCTACCGAACGCTTGCTGGACTTTGCCGAAACCGTAAAAGGCTCGAAAGTTGAAAAAGGTCAGGACTTATCGTGGAGAGAAAACCCGGTTCAAGAGCGTATTACACATGCTCTTGTAAAAGGAATTGATGCTTTTATTATTGAAGATGTTGAGGACGCAAGACAACAAGCCGAAAAACCTATTGATGTTATTGAAGGGCATTTAATGATTGGGATGAACGTGGTGGGCGATTTGTTTGGTGCAGGAAAAATGTTCTTGCCACAAGTCGTAAAATCGGCTCGTGTAATGAAAAAGGCGGTGGGTTATATAAACCCATTTATTGAGGCAGAAAAGGGTGAATATCAGCAAGCTATTGGTAAAATATTAATGGCAACCGTAAAAGGGGATGTGCATGATATTGGTAAAAATATAGTAAGTGTAGTTTTGGCTTGCAATAATTACGAAATAGTCGATTTAGGGGTTATGGTACCGCCCGAAAAGATTATAGCGGAGGCAAAAGCACATAATGTAGATATTATTGGATTGTCCGGGTTAATAACACCTTCACTTGACGAAATGGTGTATTTAGCCAAAGAAATGGAACGTCAAAATTTTGTGATTCCATTGTTAATTGGAGGAGCCACCACATCGAAAGCACATACGGCTGTAAAAATAGATCCAAAATATAAAAATGCGGTTGTTCATGTTAATGATGCCTCCCGAGCTGTAACGGTTGTGGGTGATTTATTGAATAAGAAAACTTCGAATGTATATGTGGCTAATTTAAAGAAGGATTACGACGAGTTTCGGGAGAAATTTTTAAAACGCGGAAAAGAGAAGTCCTTTATTTCTATTAACGAGGCCAGAAAAAGGAAGTTTAAAATTGATTGGAATACTTCAGAAATTGTAAAACCTAAAGAACTAGGAATCCAGGTTTTAGAACAATTAAGTTTAAAAGAATTAGTGCCTTTTATAGATTGGAGTCCGTTTTTTAGAAGCTGGGATTTACACGGTAAATTTCCAGATATTTTAAAAGATGAGGTGGTGGGTGAGCAAGCTTCCATTATGTTTGATGAAGCTCACAAAATGATTGATGAAATTATTGCGAAGCAATTGTTAAAGCCAAGGGCCATTTTTGGGTTGTTTGAAGCAAATACTATTCATCATGATGATATTTCCGTTCAAAAGAAGGGAAAGGAAATAGCTGTATTTAGAACCTTGCGTCAGCAACTGAGTAAAAGAGAAGGGATTCCAAATATTGCTTTGGCAGATTTTATTGCTCCAAAAGAAACAGGTTTAACCGATTATATGGGAGCTTTTTGTGTGGCTATTTTTGGTGCACAAGAATTAGCCGATAGTTACAGACAAAAAGAAGATGATTATAATGGGATAATGGCACAAGCCATTGCCGATAGATTTGCAGAAGCCTTAGCAGAATATTTACATAAGCAAGTGCGCACCAAACACTGGGGTTATGCTGCCGCCGAAACACTTTCTAATGATGATTTAATTAAAGAAAGTTATAAAGGTATTCGTCCGGCACCGGGGTATCCAGCGTGTCCAGATCATTTAGAAAAGGAAACTATCTGGAGTTTGTTAAAGGTTGAAAAAAATATAGGTGTAACACTAACTGAAAGTTTAGCGATGTGGCCGGCTGCGGCTGTTTCGGGGTACTATTTTGGAAACCCTGAAGCGAAGTATTTTGGTTTGGGAAAAATTACCGACGACCAAGTCACGGATTTTGCTAATAGAAAAGGGATAACCAAAGAAAAGGCTAGAAAATGGTTGCATCCTGCGATTGCAGATCAATAAAGCATCACCCTTGTGGGTAACACCATAAAAACAAAAGCTTTAGTGAATCACTTGAGGCCTATAGTAATAGGGATCGTGGCTAAAGAAAATAAGGATTAATACTAATAAGATTCCTGCTTTGGCAGGAAAAGGTAAATGAAAGTAACAGATCACATAAAAAAAGCCAACGGCAAAACATTGTTTTCATTTGAGATTATTCCACCTCAAAAAGGAAAAAATATTCAAGATTTATATAGTAATATAGACCCGTTAATGGAATTTAAACCACCTTTTATTGACGTAACAACATCGAGAGAGGAGTATGTTTATATTGATAAAGGCAACGGACTTTTAGATAAAAAAATTACGCGTATGCGCCCGGGAACGGTAGGAATTTGTGCGTCTATTATGCATAAATATGGGGTTGATGCGATTCCTCATTTGCTTTGTGGTGGTTTTACAAAAGAAGAAACTGAATATGTTTTGGTTGATTGTCATTATTTAGGGCTAGATAATGTAATGGCTTTGCGTGGCGATTCTATGAAAGACGAAGCTTATTTTAAACCTGTTGAAGGTGGAAATGCGTTTGCCAGTGAATTGGTGGCCCAAATAACGGATTTGAACAAAGGCAAATACTTACATGATGATGTGGTGGTAGAACACAATTCCAATTTTTGTATTGGTGTAGCGGGATACCCAGAAAAGCACATGGAAGCACCTTCGTTAATAACCGATTTAAAGCGTTTAAAAGAAAAGGTTGATGCTGGAGCAGATTATGTGGTAACGCAAATGTTTTTTGATAATAATAAGTTTTTCGATTTTGTTGATAAAGCCAGAGCAGCCGGCATTAATGTACCCATTATTCCGGGTATTAAACCTATTGCTGTAAAACGCCATTTGCAATTATTGCCTCAGGTTTTTAAAATTGATATACCCCAAGAGCTTATTGAAGCTGTTGAGGCATGTAAAGACAATAACGCGGTAAGACAAGTAGGAATTGAGTTTGCTATTCAGCAATCGAAAGAATTAAAAGCTGCGGGGGTGCCTGTATTACATTATTACTCTATGGGTAAAAGTGATAATATTAAAGACATAGCATCACAGTTGTTTTAAATATTCTGTTACTTTTGCGTCAATGTAAACCTTTTTATGAAGCAATTTTTAACCTACACTTTTTTAATAATAACATTCTTTGGTTTTTCGCAAGAAAAACAACATTCATCGTATATAGATGTTAATTATTTTAAAGGGAATATTGCTTTACATAATAATGATATTCTGCATTTAATAAATGGGCATCCTGAAGGCGTTATTTTAAGCTGGAACAAAAAAACTTACGGATTTAATGATTGGGAACAACGTTTTAACTATCCCGATTATGGCGTAACCTTTGCCTATCAAAACCTAAAAAGTGATGTTTTAGGGAATAATATGTCGTTATATGCGCATTATAATTTCTATTTTTTAAATCGGAATTTAATGTTTCGTATTGGGCAAGGCATTGGTTATACACCAAAACCTTATGATAAAGTGGAGAATTATAGAAATATTGCCTTTGGAACTAAAATGTTGAGCAGTACCATGATGATGCTTAATTATAAAAAGGAAAATATTATAGATAACCTAGGTTTGCAAGCAGGATTTTCATTAATTCATTATTCGAATGCCAATATTAAGGCGCCAAATGCCAGTGTTAATTCTGTTACTTTAAATCTGGGAGTCACTTATAATTTAGATGATGAAGAACCAGAATATATAACGAATATTGCTGATGGTGAGAAAGAAAAATTCACACAACCTATAAAATATAATTTGGTTTTTAGAGGAGGTATTAACGAAAGTGATGTGGTTGGCAGCGGTCAGTTTCCATTTTATGTTGTATCAGGGTATGCCGATAAACGTATTAATGTTAAAAGTGCATTACAATTAGGGACTGATGTGTTTTTTTCAAATTTTTTAAAGGAACTTATTTACTATAAAAGTGTGTCGTTTCCTGAAGAAAATGTTTCGGGAAATGAAGATTACAAGCGTGTTGGTGTTTTTGTAGGACATGAGTTGTTTATTAATAAAACATCCTTAGTAACTCAGTTGGGATATTATGTATATTATCCGTTTGATTTTGAAGGAAGAACCTATATTAGAGCGGGTTTAAAACGCTATATTAATGATAAATGGTTTGCAGCTGTTACCCTAAAATCACATGGCGCTAAAGCGGAAGCAGTGGAAATTGGAATTGGTATTAGATTGTAAAACAATGAAAAAAATAATATTCATACTGGTTTTAATACTGCTATTTTCTTGTAATAGCGAAAACGCTGGTGACTGTTTTCAAACTACGGGAGCAATCGTTCAGCAAGAAGTTACAGTTTCTAGTTTTGATAAAATATTAGTCAACAGAGATATTGAATTAATTATTAAAGACGGTTTAGAGCAAAAGGTTATTATTGAATCAGGAAAGAATTTATTAAATGATGTTGAAGCTGTTGTTGTGGATGGAAAACTGATTCTTACCGACAATAATTCATGTAATTATGTTCGGAATTACGGTGTTACTAAAGTATTTATTACGTCTCCAAATATTACAGAAATTAGAAGTTCTACGCAATATGACGTACGTTCTGAAGGGGTTTTAACCTATCCAAGTTTAACTATTTTAGCAGAGGATTATAGTGCCCCTGGTACTTTTACTAATGGAAATTTTAGATTGGAAATTGACAATAATTCTTTTAATGTAGTATTCAATAATATATCCAACGGCTTTATTTCTGGAAAGACCAATAACTTAAATGTTACTCTAGCGTCAGGTACTTCACGTTTTGAGGCGCAAAATTTAGTTGCCCAAAATGTGGCTATTTGGAACAGAAGTTCTAATGACATGATATTAAATCCTCAACTTTCAATAACAGGAAAGATTTCGGGTACAGGGGATGTAATTTGCTTAAATAAACCACAAATTGTAGGGGTAGAACAGCAATATAAAGGGCGATTAATTTTTAATTAAATCCATTGCTTGTTTTGCAATTTCCAACTCTTCATTTGTTGGAATAACCAAAATTTTAACTTTTGAGTCGTCTTGATTAATTGCTCGATTTTCTTTTGAGCGTGTATTGTTTTTATCAGCATCTAAATTTATGCCCAAAAAATCTAAATCTTTACAAATAAGTTGGCGCATATATTGGGAATTTTCTCCAATTCCTGCAGTAAATACAATAGCATCTAAGCCATTTAAAATAGCAGCGTAACTTCCAATGTATTTTTTTATGCGATAGGCATTCATTTGTAAAGCGAGTAAACAATTGCTATTTCCATTGGACGCTTCAGCTTCAATGTCTCTTAAGTCGCTAAACCCAGTGAGCCCAAGCATGCCGCTTTTCTTTTGTAATAAAGTATTGATATCGCTTAAAGTATATCCAAATTTGTCAGCTAAATAAAAAATAATGGAGGGATCGATATCACCAGAACGGGTTCCCATAATCAACCCGCCAACAGGTGAAAACCCCAAAGAATGATCGATACTTTTGCCGTTTTTTACAGCCGTCATGCTACAGCCATTACCCAAATGAATGGTGATAATTTTAGATGCTTGTTTACCTAGAAAGGCGATGGCTTGTTCAGAAACATATTTATGACTCGTTCCGTGGAAACCATATAACCGAATATGATGTTGTGTTAAATACTCGTTAGGAATGGCATATTTATAAGCAACTTCTGGAATGGATTGATGAAATGCCGTATCAAAAACAGCGACTTGTTTAGCCTTAGGAAATATATCTTCAGCAACTTCGATGCCTTCTAAATTTGCAGGATTGTGTAACGGAGCCAAAGACGATAACTCTTTTATTTTTTCTTTAACAGCTTCAGTAATTTCGGCCGTATTGCTAAAATAAACACCACCATGAACTACTCTGTGTCCAACAATAGCAATAGCTTCAGGAGATTTTATAATACCAATATTTTTATCTAAAAGATATTTCGCAACCAATTTCAATCCGTCTTTATGATTTAAAATTTGGGATTCAAATTCAATGGAGTCTTTTTCAGTTTTAAATTTGAAAAGGGCGTCATCAAAACCAATGCGTTCTATAATTCCTGAACAAAGAATAGATTCATTTGGCATGGAAAATAACTGAAATTTTAGAGAGGAACTCCCTGAGTTTAAAACTAATACTTGCATGTTTAAATGTCTTGTGCTTGAATGGCGGTTATAATAACTGTACTATAGATGTCATCTACTGTACAGCCTCTGCTTAGGTCGTTTACGGGTTTGTTTAAACCTTGTAAAACGGGGCCAATTGCTAAAGCACCAGTTTCTCGTTGTACTGCTTTATAGGTATTATTGCCCGTATTTAAATCTGGAAAAATGAGGACACTCGCACTCCCTGCTACTTCAGAATCTGGTAATTTACTTTTTCCTATACGCATATCTACAGCCGCGTCATATTGTATTGGACCTTCAATTTTTAAGTCAGGTGCTTGTGCCTTAACTATTTCGGTAGCCTCTCTTACTTTTTCAACATCGGCACCTTTTCCTGATGCGCCAGAAGAATAGGATAACATAGCTACTCTTGGTTCAATTCCAAATTCTTTTGCGGTTTTAGCTGATGAAATGGCAATTTCGGCTAATTCCTGAGCATTCGGGTTTGGGTTAATGGCACAATCTCCAAAAACGGAGATTCTGTCTTCTAAGCACATAAAGAAAATGGACGATACAATGTTTACTCCTGGTTTTGTTTTAATAAACTGTAGTGCTGGAAGTAAGGTGTGTTGAGTGGTGTGAACCGCTCCAGAAACCATGCCATCGGCATGCCCCTTGTAAATCATCATGGTTCCAAAATAGGACACATCAGACATGGCGTCTCTTGCCATTTCTAAATTAACATTTTTATGTTTTCTTAATTCATAATATGTATTAACGTAATCATCAAAATGAGGTGAATTCGGTGGAAATACAATATTTACAGCATTAATATCTAAAGGGATGTCCAGTTTTTCAATCCGTTCTTTAATTTTATCTTCTTCACCAATAAGTGTTAATTCAACAACTTGAGCATTAATTAATCGGGCTGCAGCGTATAAAACGCGCTCGTCGTAGCCTTCTGGTAAAACAATATGCTTTTTGTTTTTTAGTGCACGCTGCAATAAGTTGTACTGAAACATTCTTGGTGTAAATATATCAGATTGAAACGTTATTAAATGATCTGCTAACTTGTCTGTATTAACGTGCTGGTCGAAAGTGAAAATCGAAGTTTCAATTTTATCCGTGTTGTCAGAATATATTTTAGATTTAATATTACCAATACTATTGGTTACAAAATAGGTGCCTTCCTTAACACTTATAATAGGTACAACACTTGAAAGTCCTTCAATTAATTTTAAAATGGGTTCTTCAGGAATTAGGCCTCCAGTTAATACAATACCCGAAATTTTAGGGTAATTCTTTGAAACATTGGCTTGTAAAGCACCCAGAATAATATCGGCTCTGTCGCCGGGTGTAATAACTAACGCGTTGTCTTTTAAATGTATTAGATAGTTTCGTAGTTGCATCGCACCAACACTAAAATTATCAATAAGATTGTTTAGCATGTCTTTGCCAAAAAGCACTTTTCCGTCTAATAATTTAATAACCTCTTTTATTGTTGGACTTGATAGACTGTGAATTTTAGGAATAACAGTAATATCGGTATTTTTATGAATGCGTTTTTTTAATAAGGTCTTTAATTCAGAAAGATCTTTTGGATCTACTTTGTTGGCCATTATAGAAAGCACATCTACATCGCTTCTAAAAGTATCGTATGCTAATTGAACACTATCAACAATTTCTTTAAGTTCCTTCTTATCACCCTGCATGACAATAATAACGGGAAGACTCAAGTTTTTTGAGATTAGAATATTTAAATCCAGTTCAATGCTAGAGTTTTCATGTGAAAAATCGGTGCCTTCAACTAAAACAAAATCAAAGCGGTCTTCAAGATATTTGTATTTCTTAATAATTTCATCTATAACTTCGCCAGATTTCCCTTCATTATATAAATCAAGCACTTCATTTCTGGTAAAAGCAAATGTCTTTTTGTAATTAATATCAATTTCAAAATGTGATAAAACGGTGCTAATATGGTTGTCCATTTCACCAGAATCCAAATCTTCAATAATAGGTCTAAAATATCCTACTTTAGCGGTTTTACCTAAAAGCATACGCATTAAACCTAAAACAACAACAGATTTTCCGCTGTTTGGTTCAATGGTAGCAACATAAATTCCTTTGCTCATTTCGTGTTTTTATAGTATTGCAAATATAATTCATTGCAATATCTTATTTTGTTAATCATAAAAAATGTGATGCCACAAAATTAGTTTCTTCATTTTTTTTTAAAGATGATATTAGTCATACTTTCTGCTTTAAACCAATAAATTTGGGCGTTACCCTAAAGGGTCGGGCTTTCCCTTACAAGTCCTCGCTCCTGCGTCGCTGTGGGCTTTCCAGTCCAATCCCTAACACAACTATCAGCTATAGAAAATTTTAAGAAATAAAGGCGTGATTATTTTGAAGTCAACTCTCTAAAAAGGGATTCTAAACTTGCATTTTTTTGATTCAGTTGCAGGATTTTTAATTTATTATCGTGTGCAAAATCAAACACATAAGACCGCATGTCTTCAGCAGTAGCAAATGTAATTTCATAAACAAAATCATGCGTATTAGTCACGCTTTTAACCTTTGGAAGTTTAAGTAAAAAAGCATCTTCAACACGATAATCAAATTCAACAATAACCGTTTGTTCTTTGCTTTCCCGTAGTTCTGTTAATTTTTTATCAGCAACTATTTCGCCTTTATTTATAACAATTACGCGGTCGCACATGGCTTCCACTTCTTGCATAATGTGTGTAGAAAGAAATATGGTTTTTGTTTTGCCTATAGATTTAATTAAGTTTCTAATTTCAACCAATTGGTTTGGATCTAAACCTGTTGTGGGCTCGTCAAGAATTAAAACCTCTGGGTCGTGTAATAGCGCGTTTGCTAAACCAACACGCTGGCGAAACCCTTTGGAGAGTTGTCCGATTTTTTTATGCGCTTCTTGAGTTAATCCGGTAAGTTCAATAACGTCTTCAATCCGTTGTTTTCCTACATGATAAATACTGGCATTAAAGGCTAAATATTCTTTAACGTACATTTCTAAATACAACGGATTATGCTCTGGTAAGTACCCAACACTTTGTTGTACATGTTTCTTATCGTTACTTACATCAAATCCATTTACCTTGGCGAATCCTTCGTTTGGCTCTAGGTAAGTAGTTAAAATTTTCATCATTGTAGATTTTCCAGCGCCATTCGGACCTAAAAAACCAACAATTTCTGGTTTTTTAACCTTAAAAGAGATGTTGTTTAATGCTTTTTGGTTTCCGTAAAGTTTCGAAATTCCTTCAACTTCTATAGACATATTTAAAATATTTGTTCAAAAATAATGATTATCTAATGTAATGTTACTTTTGCTGTAAAATCTTTAAAACTTTTAATAAATATGTAAAAAAGGTTTTATCCTGATTTGATTTCTTAAAATATTAATTACTTTAGCCACGTAATTATGAAGACAGCAACAACTTATACATATTTTAGCAACTTTTATTTTTTCTTTAGCAGAAAAAACGAGGCGTTGTATATATAATTTATAAACATAAATTTAAAACATAAGGTCTCGATGAAAATCGGGACTTTTTTTTGTATATGATAAAAACAGTAGCCATACAGGGAGTAAAGGGATCTTTTCATCATATTGTGTCGCAGCAATTTTTTGACAAACCTGTTAGCTCTATTGAATGTTTAACATTCGATCAAGTAGTCGATTCTTTAATTACAAAAGAATGCGACGCCGCTATTATGGCTTTAGAAAATTCTATTGCGGGTTCTATCATTCCTAACTACGCATTAATTAACAAATTTGGGTTGCATATTGTAGGCGAGCATTATTTAGATATTCAGCATAATTTAATGGCTTTGCCTAATCAAAGTATTAAAGAAATAAAGGAGGTGTATTCGCATCCTATGGCATTATTGCAGTGTATGGAGTTTTTTAAACTTCATCCGCATATTAAGTTGGTTGAAGATAAGGACACCGCCGAAGTGGCGCAACGTATACAAGAAAAACAGCTAAAAGGAATTGGGGCTATTGCGAGTGCTATGGCGGCTGAAATTTTTGAATTAGATATTTTAGCGCATAGTATCCAAACTATAAGACATAATGAAACGCGCTTTGTTATTGTAAAGCGCACCAATTCAGAAGTACCAGAAAACGAAATAAATAAAGCATCATTAAAATTTGAGGCAGACCATAAACGAGGAAGTTTAGCTGCTATTTTAAACGTAATGAGCGATTGCAAATTAAATTTAACCAAAATACAGTCTCTACCAATTGTTGAAACGCCTTGGAAATATGCTTTTTTTGTTGATGTTACTTTTGATACCTATTCAGATTTTAAAAAGGCAAAATCTATTATAGATATTATGGCACAAGGATTTAAAGTTTTGGGTGAATATAAAAAAGCTAAGTTATGATTGAGGCAGCTAACAGATTAAACACCGTTGAAGAATACTATTTCTCTAAAAAATTAAGAGAAGTCAATATTCTTATAGCAAGTGGCAAACCTATTATAAATTTAGGTATTGGCAGTCCGGATATGCAACCACCACAAAAAGTTGTGGACGCTTTAAAGGCTGGATTTTCAAACCCTAATGCACATAAATACCAGAGTTACCAAGGGCTTCCAGAATTAAGAGAAGCCATGGCAGGCTTTTATAAAGAACATTTTCATGTGCATTTAAGTCCGTCTACCGAAATTTTACCATTAATGGGAAGTAAGGAAGGAATTATGCATATTTCAATGGCATATCTTAATGTAGGTGACGAGGTTTTGATTCCTAATCCGGGATATCCAACCTACCAGTCGGTAACAAACTTAGTGGGTGCTGTTCCTGTTTTTTATGAACTTGATGAGGACAATAACTGGATGCCAGATTTTGAAGCCTTATCGAAATTGGATTTAAGCAGAGTAAAACTTATGTGGGTAAATTACCCGCATATGCCAACAGGTGCGCAACCTAGCAAATTCTTATTTGAAGAGTTGGTGGCTTTTGGTAAAAAGCATAGTATTTTAATTGTTAACGACAATCCGTATAGTTTTGTTTTAAACGATAACCCAAGAAGTATATTAGAGGTAGACGGCGCCAAAGAGGTGTGTTTAGAACTTAATTCGTTAAGCAAAACCTTTAATATGGCCGGTTGGCGAGTTGGAATGGTTGTGGGTGATAGTAAACATATTAATAATGTTTTAAAGGTGAAAAGCAACATGGATTCTGGGATGTTTTTTGGCATCCAAAAAGGAGCGATTGAAGCCTTAAAGTGTTCAAACATGTGGTTTGTTACTTTAAACAGTGTCTATAAACAACGCAGAGATTTAGTTTGGCAGTTAGCCGAAGCATTAAACTGTACCTACGATAAAAATGCCACTGGACTTTTTGTGTGGGCAAAATTACCACGATTTGTTAAGTCGGAAGAGTTTATTGATTTGATCCTTAAAAACAATCATATTTTCATTACGCCAGGAACCATTTTTGGAAGTAAAGGAGAAGGATACATTCGGTTTTCATTATGTGCATCAAACGAAGTTTTAGAAGAAGCCATAGCACGGGTGAAATAGTTTACAGTCATAGTAAACAGCATATAACAAAGTAAAAAATAATACCCGTAACAGTTCGTTCTTCGAAGGAGAGAATTAGGGAGAGGAAATGAAAAATATATACATCATAGGAGTTGGGTTAATAGGTGGAAGTCTTGCCATTGATATTAAAAAGAAGCATCCAGAAGTGGTAATTCATGGTATTAGCAGAAAGGAAGCAACACTTGATGAAGCCTTATCACTTAATTTAATTGATAAAAAAGCAACTTTAGATGATATTGTTAATGCCGATTTAGTGATAGTATGTATTCCTGTTGATGCCACTGTAAAGTTATTACCAACTATTTTAGATAAAATACCAGATACTGGTTTGGTAGTGGATGCGGGCTCCACAAAAGAAGCTATTTGTAAAGTGGTTGAAAAGCACCCGAAACGAAGAAATTTTTTAGCAATGCATCCTATTGCGGGTACCGAATATTCTGGTCCGAGTGCCGCAATAAGCGGTTTGTTTGTGGGTAAAACAAATATTGTTTGTGAAGTAGAAAAAACAACTTTTAAGCTTCAGGAAAAAGCACTAGAACTGTTTACAGGTATTGGGATGCGTATTCGTTATATGAATCCGGTAGCACATGATAAGCACATTGCTTACGTATCGCATTTATCGCATATAAGTTCATTTATGTTGGGTAAAACAGTAATTGATAAAGAAAAGAATGAACGCGATATTTTTGATATGGCAGGAAGTGGATTTGCTTCCACTGTGCGATTGGCAAAAAGTTCGCCAGAAATGTGGACACCCATTTTTAAACAGAATAAAGACAATGTTATTGAAACATTAGAAGAGTATATTATTAATCTCATTCATTTTAAAAACATGATGAAAGATGATAATTTTGATGCTATTTTTGATGAGATGACTAGAGCAAATCATATAAAAGATATACTAAAAGGAATTAGTTGAAGGTGAATGAAAAAGGCTTAGCTCTGAATAATAGCTGGTAACCCGCGTTAGGGATTGCAGCGATATCCTTTTGGTTTTTCATAAAAAACCAAAAGATTTAGTGAAATATTTATATTCATGAGTTCCATATTATAAAAATATTAAACCACGAATAAAAGCCCGACCCTTGTGGTAACGCTCAAATTAAAAGACAAAGAGTAAAAATTAAATAAAAAAATTATTTCAAACGGAAGTGAGCAATCTCTTTAAGTTGATTTAAGGTAAATTAAATAAAATGGAAAACAAAAAAGAAATGAGAAGGTGGTTGGATGATTTAAATTTAAGTCATCCCTTGGTAATTGCAGGGCCTTGTAGTGCTGAAACAGAAGAACAAGTTTTAAGAATAGCGCATGAGCTGAAAGATACGGATGTTAGTTATTTTAGAGCTGGTATTTGGAAACCAAGAACGCGTCCAGGAATGTTTGAAGGTGTTGGAGCATTAGGTTTAAAATGGTTGCAAAAAGCAAAAGCAGAAACAGGAATGAAAACCTGTACTGAAGTTGCAAATGCTGCGCATGTAAAGTTAGCTTTAGAGCACGATGTAGATTTATTATGGATTGGTGCACGTTCAACTGTAAGTCCATTTATAATGCAGGAAATTGCAGATGCTTTACAAGGAACTGATAAAACCGTATTAATAAAAAACCCAGTAAATCCAGATTTAGCTTTATGGCTAGGTGGTATTGAAAGAATTTACAAATCGGGCGTTAAAAATATTGGAGCTATTCACAGAGGTTTTTCAACGTATGAAAAAACTAAATACAGAAATAATCCAGAGTGGCAATTGGCTATTGAGTTTCAAAATAAATATCCAGATATTCCTTTAATTAACGATCCTTCGCATATTACAGGAAAAAGAGATATGATTTTTGATGTGTCTCAAGCGGCTTTAGATTTGAATTTTGATGGCTTAATGATTGAAACACATTTCGATCCGGATAATGCATGGAGTGATGCTTCTCAACAAGTAACACCAAAAACATTAATTCAAATTATGAAAGATTTGAAAATTAGAAAAGAATCTGATCCAGAAGCGGAATATAATAAGGAACTTAATAATTTAAGAGCACAAATTGACGTGGTAGATAATCAAATTATTGATTTATTAGGGAAGCGTATGAAATCGGCAGATGGTATTGGAGCACTAAAAAAACAAAAAAATGTTGCTGTATTACAAAGCAAACGTTGGAATGAGATTTTAGGTAAAATGGTTTTAGAAGGAGAATCGAAAGGATTAAGTGAAGAGTTTATTTTGAAAATGTTTAAAGCAATTCACCAAGAATCTATTAACCATCAAGAAAAGATTATAAATGGATAATAAAAAAAGGCTCGCAATTGCGAGCCTTTTTTTTAAACTATTATTTATTTCTTTTAAAAATATATCGTGTAATAAATATTCCTTGACCATCACCTTTGCCACTATCACTTTCAACGGCACTGGTTACAAAAGCTAATTCCCAGCCTTCTTCAATCATGGTGTTAATCTTTGAAGTAATTATAGCATCATTAGCAGCGATATTTTGAAAACGAATACCTCCTATATTATAAAAATTTAACAATTTTGTTTCATCAAAATCCTTTACCCTTATTTCTCCTCTGTCAGATTTATTTCGGGTATTATCGTCTTCTGTTTGTGTAGTAGTAAATTCTTTGTAATCTTTTGTTTCATTGGCACTAATAATTCTAGAACGTCCTAACCCATTAGGAACAATAGATTCTACACTAGTTACGACTTTATATTCTACTTGGGCGTTAGTTTCGATAACAGAGAATAAAGCAATGCATAATACAATTAATAATTTTTTCATTTTGTTGAGTTTTAAAATTTAAGAGGCTAAAATATAAAAATATTCGACAAAGAGGTTATAAAAACCGATAAAATGTTTTTTTTGTAAACAATAGCTAATGTTAACTATAAGAAGAGTTATGCTTAATCATAGTTTAATTTACTCATTTTTAGTTTAGTAAAGTTTGGTTTTAGTATAGGTTAGTTTCGGTTGTCGTCTGGAATTTATAATATAAACATTAATTTCCGATAGAAACCAACGCCCAACTAAAAAAGCAATTATTGGAGGATAAAATCAATTTAAAAATTGTTATTTTGTGGTATAATAAAATGAATGACAGGGCGCGTTTATAAATCTACAGGAAGTTGGTATATCGTTAAAACCGAATTGGGTGATACTTACGAATGCCGAATAAAAGGGAAATTCCGTTTAAAAGGTATTAAAAGTACCAATCCTATTGCTGTAGGCGATTATGTAGATTTTGAGTTAGAAACCGACAATAATCAGGTTTCAGGTGTTATTCATAATATTCATGACAGAAGTAATTACATTGTTCGTAAATCGGTAAACCTATCAAAGCAAACACATATTATTGCCGCCAATATAGATCAGGTTTTTTTAATGATTACCATTAACAACCCTCCAACTTTAACTAGTTTTATCGATCGGTTTTTAGTAACAGCCAATGCCTACCACATAAAAACAGTTTTGCTTTTCAATAAGATTGATACTTATGACGAAGAAACGCTTAATGAAGTTAAGTATTTAGCCCATATTTACCGAAAAATTGGATATGAATGTATTGGTGTTTCGGCTAAATCTGGAAAAAATGTAGATAAAGTAAAAGCATTAATGCTTCATAAAGTAAGCATGTTTTCGGGGCATTCAGGCGTAGGTAAATCAACCCTTGTAAATGCCATAGAGCCTACTTTAAATATTAAAACTAAAGAAATCTCAACCCAACATATGCAAGGGCAGCATACAACCACCTTTGCGGAAATGTTCGATTTAAGTTTTGACGCAAAAATAATTGATACTCCTGGTATTAAAGGTTTTGGAGTTGTTGATATGGATAAAGATGAAATTGGCGATTATTTTCCAGAAATTTTCAAATTAAAACAAGATTGCAAGTTTAATAATTGCTTGCACCTTCATGAGCCTAATTGCGCCGTGAAAAAGGCTTTAGATAATGATGAGATAGCCTTTTCGCGCTATCGAAGTTATTTGCAAATTATAGAAGGTGATGATGAGCATTTTAGAACAGATACTTGGGAGAAGGAATGAAGGTTGTAATTCAGAGAGTTTCAAAAGCGAGTGTTACCATTGAAGGTATAATTGTAGCGGCTATTTCAAACGGACTTTTAGTGTTTTTAGGGATAGTTGAACATGATACTAAAGACGATATTCAGTGGTTGTCGAAAAAGATTGTTAACCTTCGCGTATTTGGTGATGAACAAGGTGTTATGAATAAATCGTTCATGGATAGTAAAGGTGACGTTATTGTGGTAAGCCAGTTTACGCTGCATGCTTCTACAAAAAAAGGCAATAGGCCTAGTTATATAAAGGCGGCCAAACCGGATATTGCCATTCCGTTGTATGAAGCCTTTATTAAACTACTAGAAAATGATTTAGACAAAAAAATACATACGGGTCAATTTGGAGCTGATATGAAAGTAGAATTAATAAACGATGGTCCCGTAACCATTATAATAGATTCTAAAAACAAAGAATAATGGCATCCG
>JBNMNO010000014.1:0-40400 GCA_051275695.1 Mariniflexile sp. | reverse complement strand
CGCTAAAAGAAGGTTTAAAATGGAACTCAGAAATTTAGCTATTGCTATGATTGTTGTAAAATGTGAAGGGAAATTAGACCATTTTGAAACATAAAAAAATGGTCAGAATTTCTTCCGACCATGACTGGGGCAAACACCCACTCTTTTTTAATTAAATAAGATTGTTAAAGTTAGTTTGTTATTTGTTTTGTGAATACTCTGCCATCTGTTTTAAAAACAATTTTGTAATTCCCTTTATCTAAACTAGCCAGCTTATAAACTCTATTAATAAGCTTTGTGTTTTGAATGTCTTCAGAATACGTAAGCTCAGATTCGCTAGAAAATCCATCAAAACTTGTAAAGTAAATATATACTTTTAAAGGCTCTTCATTTAGAGCTAGTTTTGTTACATAAACCACGTCGCCTTTAACTCTCGCATAAGGTTTGAAAATTGTTTTTTCAAGTTCCTTATTAAAAGTAACTTCATTAGAGTTTACAGTAAAAGGAATGGTGTTTATTTCTAAATCTTTATCTAATTCAAAATTGTAAGCACCATCGGGGAGTGTTGTTAAATCAAACTCTTTAGTGTACATGCCTGATTTCTCAATGAGTTCTTTATATACTATGACACCGTTTTCGTCTTTGATGGACAATAGGTTTCCTTGCTTTACATCATTTAAAGTAAGAGAGGTTCTTTCAGCATCCTTTTTAATAGTATAAAATGGTGCTTCATTTGCGAAACTTAATAAGGTAGCAAACATAGTTGCCATTAAGATTCCTTTTTTTGTGTTTTTGATTACGTTTTTCATGATTTGGTTTTTTTAACGTTTTTATAGGACAAAGATATAACGGGCTTTTAGTTTATAAATAACTGATATTAATGTATTTATGTGGTATTTTATCTATTATTTTCATGTCAAATTAATCTAGAATACAAATAGGTTAATTGAGTATAATTGCTGAAAAAGGTTCTGATTTGGAATTGAAACTATAAGCCGAGGTCTATTTTATTGCGTTAGGGTTCTGACATCTAATGGGAGTAGTAAGGCCCTGGAAGAAAATATAATTTTATAAAGAAGCCAAAAAAAAAGTGAGCCACCACAGCTCACTTTACCAACTAAACTAAATAAGACATTAAACTAATTATTAATGAATTCCGTGTACTCTTTGCTATCAGAGTTAATTACTATTTTATAATTTCCTTTTTCTAATTTATATACTTTTTCTGAGTGCAATAATTGATATACTCTATTATTGTCTGAACACATCTTATACCAGTAGGATGCTTTTTTAATTATTTTAAACACGTTTTTAAAGATTTTGACTTTTATAACGTCTAACGATGCAAAGTTATATTATAAGTAAAGCTTAAAAAACATCTAGTTTGGCCAGTTTGTATGCTATTTTAACTGTTAAATTTATGTTAAGGGATTGTTAAGTTAAAATAGCATAGAATTGAGACAAGAGAATATATGTTTTTAGAGTAATATATTGTAATTTTGTACTACAATAAATTTGTTATGATTAATAAAAAACCAACTTTTAAGAAGCTTACCCCCAGTTTCGGAAGTTCTATATTAGTTAAGCAACATGTAGATACCGTTGATAAGAACGCTGCCTATTGGCATTTTCACCCAGAACTGGAGCTTATTTATATAAACAAAGGACAAGGTAAAACACATATAGGAAATCATTTATCTTATTTTAATAATAGCCAGTTAATACTTATTGGGTCTAATTTACCACACAATGGTTTTACCGATAGGTTGACTGCAAATGGAACCGAAACAACAGTACAGTTTAAATCTAATTTTTTAGGTGACGATTTTTTAAATGTTCCAGAAATGGGTGCTATAGTTTCGTTATTTGATAGAGCTAAGCAAGGCATTCGTTTTAAAGTAGAAACTAAAAAAATTATCGGTCCTAAAATTGATAAACTTTTAGAGCATAATGGTTTGAAACGTGTTTTAAAATTTTTAGATATACTAAATTATTTAGCAATTACTGACGATTACTCCCTATTAAATGCCGACGGTTTTGCGTTTGTTTCAGAGCCGCAGGACAGTGCGAAAATTGACATTATTTTTAAATATATAAATAGAAATTTCCAGAACCACATCACTTTAGATGAAATAGCCGATAAAGTAAGTATGACGGTGCCGGCATTTTGTAGATATTTTAAAAAGGCAACAGGCAAAACTTTTACAGAGCTGGTAAATGAGTACAGAGTAGTACATGCTACTAAACTGTTAAACGAAAGCCAAATGAGTATTGCAGATGTTTGTTTTGAGTGTGGATTTAATAATTTCTCACATTTCAATAAGCAGTTTAATGAATTAACGGGTAAAAGCGCTTCGAATTACAGAAAGGAAATAAAGTTAATTATTCAGTAATAATGGATGAAAAAAAAATTGATAAAGCTATAGAATACTACAACATAAAAATTAATGACATATTAAAGTTTATGAATTCTAATAATAATTTAACTGTAGAACAAATAATAGATAAAGGTGAACAGCTTTCTACATTAGAGTATAAGATGACGGCATTAGAGGTTGCTAAAGAAAACTAGCATGCTTTAAATGGTATCACTTACCACTCCATTCACTATAAAATTGCTTTAAAAACTGCTCCATATAGGAATGTCTGTCTAAAGCAATTTCCTTCCCGGTTTTGGTTTTCATTTTATCTTTTAAAAGCAGTAATTTTTCGTAAAAATGATTTATGGTAGGGGCGTTTGAAGTTTTGTATTCAGCCTTACTCATGTTAAGGTTTGGTTTAATATCGGGGTTGTAAACAGCTCTGTTTTTAAAACCACCATAATTAAAAGCACGTGCAATACCTATAGCACCAATAGCATCGAGTCTATCGGCATCTTGAACAACATCTAATTCTAGAGATCGAAATTTTTCCGCTTCATTGCCGCCCTTGAATGAAATATTTTTGATAATATTTACAACATGCTCAATGACTTTAGAATCTACATTATGTGTAAATAAAAACTCGCGAGCTTTTTGCGGGCCAACTGTTTCGTCGCCATTATGGAATTTACTATCGGCAATATCATGAAGTAAAGCGCCTAAAGCAACCACAAAGCCATCCACATTTTCATTCTTAGAAATTAGTAAGGCATTTTTATAAACCCGTTCAATGTGGAACCAATCGTGCCCACCTTCGGCGTGAGCCAATTGCTCTTTTACAAAAGCTATGGTTTTATTTATTAGTTCTTCTGAAGTCATAAGAGTATAAAAATAAAAATTCCTTTCGGTTTTGAAAGGAATTAGTATATAATTTATTTACCTAATAATTGCAGGTTCCACCCATTTAAACTGAAATGAGTTTTCCGGAATTTTAATACGATCTGATAATCGATACATTCTTTCAGGAAGTTTCATTAAATAATCTCTGGCTTTTTCAGCTTCATCAGTAAGGTGGGTAATTTTATCAATTTCCCAGCGTTTAATCAATTTATCTAAAATATCTACATAATCGTTTGATGTATAAACACCTATGCGTTGTGCCGTGTTTGAAAACTCTTCGAAAGCAGAACTAATTTGGTTGCCGGACTCTCTTAAAAAGTGGGCTGGCATGACGATTTTCTTTTTCATCATATCATGAAAAGCCATCATCATTTGGCTAGGATCTACCTTAAAAATACGTTCCACAAACTCGGAATACGCATTATGGTGTCTCATTTCATCTCCAGAAATAATTTTACACATTTTACCAAGTTGTTTGTTTCCGGTTTGTGTTGCTATTTTGGCTACTCTATTATGTGAAACATAAGTTGCTAATTCTTGAAAACTAGTATAAACGAAATTTTTGTAAGGATCTCTATCGGTACCAATATCAAAACCATCAGCAATAAGGTGTTGTGTAGTTTTTTCAATTTCACGCATATTTACACGCCCCGATAAGTATAAGTATTTATTAAGCACATCGCCATGTCTGTTTTCTTCTGCTGTCCAGTGGCGTACCCATTTAGCCCAACTATTTTCTCTGTCTACATTATCTACCCCATCAACGTCCATTAACCATGATTCGTAGGTGGGCAAAGCTTCTTCAGTAATCATATCACCTACCAAAACCACCCAAAAATCATAAGGCAATTCTTTTGAAAGCTCTCTTATTTCACGAACGTCCTCAAAAAAACTATCGCCTTCCGAGTTTGGTAAAAAATCGGTAGGTTGCCATATTTTTTCGACAGGAATTAAATATTTCTCTATAAGAGATTCTACGTCTTTTTCCAAAAACTGCATCACTTCTAATCTCACATTCTTCAACGACATATTTGTTTTTTTAAGGTTTTATGTGCTCCTTTATAGTGGACTCAACACTTTTAATAAGGTCTTTTGTGTTTGCAAAGGTATTTAAATTTACTGGCTTATGTACAGTAAATGTGATATGAGCACCTAATCCCATAGGGAATTTACCATATTTCAAGGTTTCCCACGAATTATTTATGGTAATAGGCACAATAACCGCGGATGGTATTTTTTTAAATAAAACCTCTAAACCTTTAGTCTGAAATGGTTTTGGGGTTCCATCTTTACTTCTGGTCCCCTCAGGAAAAATAACTGCAGCACGTTTGTTTTCTTCAATATATGCACCAAATTTAATAAGTGCAGGTATCGATTGTCGTGGATTGTTTCTATCTATTAAAACCGAACCTCCATGGGTTAAATTGTATGATACACTCGGGATGCCTTTTCCTAATTCAATTTTACTAATAAATTTTGGATGCTGTTTGCGCATATACCATGAAATAGGCGATATATCACTCATGCTTTGGTGGTTTGCAACAACAATTAATGGGGTGTTTGTTGGTATGATATGTGGGTTAGAATACGTAAAACGCGTGCCTAAAATATTAAAACAACGCATTAAACAAAAATTCATGTAGTCCACACTTTTTTTATGTGCTTGATATCCAAATACATTAAAGCACACCCACTGTATAGGATGAAAAATTAAAATAGTTAAACCAAAACACAAAAAATAAAGGATGGTTAAGGGATAGGCCAACAGTTTTATCATACTCCAAAAATAAATAAACTATGTTTCAGTACACAGCAACACAAGCGTTATTTTCACAATTTAAACTGGTAGGTGGATTCACAATAGCACAATCAGAAGCAATACCCCATTCCGTATTATAAATAGTTTCTTTTCGGTTGTAACCCTCAACCATATTTTCAAGTTTTTCTGTATCAATAGAAGTAGAGTATACCAAATAACTCCAAGGGCCACCACAAGGTTTATTTCCAAGGGCGATAAATTTACAGTCAAAAGTATCAGTACAAACAGAAGTACTAGCTAAATTTTCAATTTCAGATTTTAAAGCAGCCAATTCCTGTTCTTCATCTTCTTGGGTAAGTGGAGGGATATCATCTTCACATTGTGTAGAGAATAATAATAAGCATAGCGGGACTAAAAGAAATTTTGATAGTGATTTTTTCATCTTTTTTATAATTTATTTATTAGATGAGATAGTTTTAAAAGGGTTGCGTTAAAAAACAAAAAACCCACGATTTAATCGTGGGTTTTTTGTTTATACTTCAATCTTTTTTAGCAATGCTCGTTAAAAGCATCTTTTAGGTTATCAGCAATTAATTCTGCTGGTCTACCTTCAATGTGGTGACGCTCTAACATGTGCACCAGTTCCCCATTTTTAAACAAGGCCATACTCGGCGAACTTGGAGGAAACGGGACCATATGACCGCGAGCCGCATCAACAGCGTCTTTGTCAACACCCGCAAACACCGTTACTATATGGTCTGGGCGTTTTGGATTTTGTAAACTCATTCTAGCACCTGGGCGCGCATTTGCTGCAGCACATCCGCACACCGAATTAACCACAACCAAGGTAGTGCCTTCTTTTGCTAAAGCTGCATCAACAGCCTCGGCAGTATGTAATTCTTCAAAACCAACTTTGGTTAAATCTTCACGCATTGGTTTCACTAATTCTGCTGGATACATATTTTTTAAATTTAAATTTTTGTATTAATAAAGTACAAAGTTAATCAAAAATCATGCAATACATGTTATGGTGTTCACTTATAACACTTATGGGGTTATAAGGTTAGGCTATAACTATTCGCTTGTCAATAAAAACAAAGAGAACTCAAACATACCACTTCAAATACAAAGCATTCACGATTTCAAATTTATCAAAATAATATGCATTGGTAATCCTTAACGCGGGTTCAGCCCATAGCAGTTTCAAGTAAAAACAACCATTTTTCCACCAAACAATCAATTAGAAATAGTATGTCACCACGTTGGAATAAACATAACTAAAACTAAAAGAATTTATATAACCACATTTCTTCTTTTAAAAGAATTAATTTATATGTAGGTTTGAAACTATTTTTAAATTAAATAAAAAGCATGAGTTTTTCAAAATGGATTGGAGCAGCTTTAGGATGGTCTTTTGGCGGTCCTATTGGCGCTATATTAGGGTTGGCATTAGGAAGTGTTGTCGACGGCATGTCTAACGTAAAAGTAAGCACAGAACACAGAGAACACCCACAACGACGATCACAAACACAACCCGGCGACTTTGAAGTAAGTTTACTCATTTTAGCATCCATCGTTATAAGAGCCGATGGTAAACAAGACCAACGCGAACTGGACTTTGTGCGCAATCAGTTTGTATCCATGTATGGTAAAGAGCGTGCAAACTATGCTTTTAAACTTTTTAAAGAGATAAGTAAGCAACAAAATATTTCTACCAGACAAGTATGTTTGCAAATCAGGCAGATGATGGAACATGCATCTCGCTTGCAACTTATTCACTTTTTATTTGGAATAGCCAATGCCGATGGTTTAGTAACCGATGATGAGGTTGCCCAAATTAATACCATTGCGGGTTATTTAGGCATTAGCCATAGTGATTATGAGAGTATAAAAGCCATGTTTTATAAAAGTACCGATAGGGCTTATAAAATATTGGAGATTGATAAAACGGCTACCGCAGATGAAATCAAAAAAGCTTACCGTACCATGGCAAAAAAATACCACCCCGATAAAGTGATTCATTTAGGTAAAGAACACCAAAAAGGTGCTGAAGAAAAGTTTAAGCAAGTGCAAGGGGCTTATGAGCAAATACAGAAGGAGCGGGGTATTTAATAATTTAAATTAAAAATATTGAAAGAATAAAGGAGACCTTTTACCAAACAGACCATTAAGTAATAAACCAGTTTTATGAACGATAAAAGAATCTTAGAACTTATTAAACAAGGTCAACGCGAAAAAGCTTTTAGTAAATTATATACTCTATATCCAAAAATTGAAGCTCTAGTGATTTCTAATGGAGGCCAAAAGCATGATGCTTAAGATGTTTTTCAAGAAGCACTTATTATTCTTAATAGAAATCTGGAAAAGTCAGATTTCAAACTCACATCTTCATTTTACACTTATTTATATTCCGTATCGCGATTTATTTGGAAGGACACTCAAAAGAAATTTTCAAAACAAGAATTACATGACTTAAATCACAGTGAAGTAGAATATTTTCACAGTGTTTTAGAAGAAAAAAAATACCAACTCGCCGAACGTGCATTTCTCGAATTAGGAGAACGATGTCAACAACTTTTACAACTGTTTTACCACAAAACCATGTCCTTTAAAGAGATTGCTAATGTGATGCAATTTAAATCTGAAAAGATTGCAAAAAACCAAAAGTATAAGTGCTTAACAAAAGCCAAAGACATCTATCAAACTAGTAATCCTATTCAATTTTAATTCAGAAAATCATGGAAAATTATATACAAAATATAGATTTAATAAATAAATATTTAAATAAATCCCTTACTAAAAATAAATCTAAAGATTTTGAAAAGCGGTTAAAAATAGATATTGATTTCAACAAGCTATATGAGGAACAGGTTCTTTTCTTAGAAGGATTAAAACGACAAACGATAAAAGTTGAGATTAAAAGTGCAAAACAATATTATGTAAGATTAAAATGGTTTAAGTTTTTAGGAATTTCAGTATCATTTTTAATAGCTTCCATGTTAACTTATGTTTTTTTGTTTCACAATAACACTGTTGAACCTATTCCAGTTCCTGAAAATAATAATTCAATAACAATTTTAGATTCAATTTCATTTAAAGATCATATTCAAGACAAAAGAGTAGTTAAAGACACCTTATCAAAAATCAACAAAGAAGACATAACAGAAGCTGTAAATTCATCTAATAGAGAAACTAAAAATGAACCGAAAAATACGGAATCATTTAAGAAAGGGCTTCAAATTTTTGCTATTAATCCTAAAAAAGATACTACAATAACATGTAAAGAAGGAACTAAACTAATTATTAAACCGAACTCTTTTGTAGATACAAATAATGCTATAGTTGAGGGCAAAATAAATATTGGCATTACAGAATACTATAAGCTTTCTGATATGCTGTTAGCTAACTTAACTACAAAATCTAATGACAAACAATTAGAAACAGGAGGCATGCTATTAATTGAAGCGAAAAAAGACGAAGTTGGTTTAAAGTTAAAGGAAAACTCTAGTATTGAAATTTTATTTCCTAAACGAAGTAAAAAAGATAACATGCAATTATTTTCTGGAGAATGGGAAAAAGAAAACATTAATTGGGAGCTTCAAAAAAGTCAAGATAATTTGAATATTAAACTTTTGGGAGAAGATATTGTAGTTAAAGAATTTGAAGAAGATATAGAAGTTCCATTTGCTGTTGTTGAACAAGTTCCAATATTTCCAGGCTGCGAAAATTTAGATAAAATAATGCAAAGGAAATGTGTAAGTGATTCAATCAGTGAATTTATCAGAAGAAAATTTAATACCGATGTAGCATCTGTAATTGGTTTAAAGGGAAGAATAAGAATTAATACAGTTTTTAAGATTAATCAAAACGGAGTTGTTGTTCCTATTCAATCTAGGGCAAATCATCCAATATTAGAAGAAGAAGCGAGTAGAGTGATTGCATTGTTGCCAAAAATGATTCCTGGTAAACAACGTGGTAAAGCTGTTACTGTTCCTTATTCATTGCCAATTATTTTTCAAGTTGAAGGGGGGGGTCAAATACTATAAATGTAGGTCGTAATTCATTGCCTATTAGGAGGGCAGTACAAGACTCATTAGTTGTTGAAAATTTAGAAAAGATAATAGTTAGTGAATATAGGGTTACCCTTAGTGATGCAATTGTTGGTAGTTACTTATTAATGACCTCAGAATTGGGTTGGGTTAACTGTGACCGTTTTATAAATAGAAGAAACCAATCAATAAAATATAAGCTTAAAATTAATAATAGGGATGGTGGAGCAAAAGTAAATATGGTATTTAAATCATTAAATTCTATTTTGCCAAGTCGTAATTTAAATGGGAGTTTTGATTTTGGAACCGTTTCAAAAGATGAAGAGATTACCCTTGTAGCCATTAAAAAAGAAAATGGAAAACTTTATTTAGATGTTATTGATACAAAAACTGAAGAGAACCCAGATATAGAATTTAACTTTAAAGAAGTTACAATTCAGGAAATGAAAACTGAATTGCAAAAACTAAATAGGTAATTTTATAACAAACAAATATTTTATGATAAACCTTAAATTAAATAATCAACTAAGTTAATCTTCAAAAACCATAGTAGACAGTTCACTGCTTACTGTTAATTCAATAGTTCTCCCCAAAATCATAGCTCTGTTATCCTTTTCATGTCCTGCTGGCATATTAAAGGCAATCGGGAAATTATATTCTGCCAAAGCATCCAAAACAAGTTGTTGTACAGGAACACCCCAAGGCGTCGTGTTTCTTCTTACCTTAGTAATATCCCCAACAATTACCCCTCTACAGTTATCAAAATACCCTGCACGCTTTAAACTTTGTAACATACGGTCTATGTGGTATTCGTATTCACCAATTTCTTCAATAAAAAGTATTTTTCCAGAGGTGTTTATGCTTGTTTTGGAACCCAACATGGTGTGTAATATAGTTAAGTTTCCCCCAACCAACTGACCTGAAGAAGTGCCTGTTTTGTTGTATTCCGAACCTTCTAAGGTATAAGCTAAGGGTTTGCCAAAAATGGCATCTTTAAAAGTAGAAATGGTTTCTTTTATCGAATCTAAATCATCTTGCAAGCTGGTGCACATCATGGCATGAATACTTTCAACACCTTCAATGTCCATTTGATTGTGTAGCGCAGTAATATCAGAATAACCAATTATCCATTTTGGGTGTTTTTTGAATTGGGTATAATCCAATTTATCTAAAATCCTAACCGTTCCATAGCCTCCTCTGGCGCACCAGATAGCGCTAATTTCCGGCCTGTCTAAGGCGTTTTGAAAATCTTCACGACGCTCTTCATCGGTTCCAGCAAAATGATTGAATTGGTTAAAAACGCTGTTTCCAATAATGGGATGTAAACCCCAACTTTCAAGTAAGCTTTTGGCTTGCTCAATTTCTTTTGTTCTATGGTTTAAAACACCCGATGGTGCTACAATGGCAACAGTGTCGCCCGCTTTTAAATATGGAGGTTGTATCAATGTATTGGTTGTATTTGGCCATATATTTTGTGCGAATGCATTTATTCTTCCAAAGAAAAGAGTAGCACAAAATAATAGGGTAATTAATGAGATTTTTGACATAATGTAAATGTACATTTTTTTTCTAAATCCCTCTCAAAATGTGTACTTTTGTGGCATTAAAATAATACGTCATTACTAGTGAAATGAAGTAATCTGTTTGTTTGGAGTTTCAATGTATTGAAATTGCTGTAATTGGAACTTCTTCGTAATGATGCTAAAATTAAACTTTAGGATTGATGAATAAACCAAAACGATATACCATTACTTCGGCTTTACCTTATACAAACGGACCTATTCATATTGGGCATTTAGCAGGCGTTTATGTGCCAGCAGATATTTACGCACGTTATTTACGCTTAACAGGAAACGATGTTGTTTTTATTGGTGGAAGTGATGAACATGGGGTGCCAATTACCATTAAAGCAAAAAAGGAAGGGGTGTCTCCACAAGATGTGGTGGATAAATATCATGCTATAATTAAAAAATCGTTTGAAGAATTCGGAATTTCGTTTGATAATTATTCGCGTACTTCGGCAAAAATTCATCACGAAACGGCATCAGAATTCTTTAAAACCTTGTATGATAAAGGTGATTTTATTGAAGAAACAACCGAACAATTATACGATGAAAAAGCAAATCAGTTTTTGGCAGATAGATTTGTGACAGGTACTTGCCCAAAATGCGGAAATGAAGAAGCTTATGGCGACCAATGTGAAAGTTGTGGAAGTAGTTTAAATGCAACCGATTTAATTAATCCAAAGTCGGCATTAACAGGTAATGTGCCCACTTTAAAGCAAACAAAACACTGGTTTTTGCCTTTAGATAAACACGAAGCATTTTTACGCAAATGGATTTTAGAGGGTCATAAAAAAGACTGGAAACCCAATGTGTACGGACAAGTAAAATCGTGGATAGATGATGGGTTGCGACCTCGTGCGGTAACCCGCGATTTAGATTGGGGAATTCCAGTTCCTGTTGAAGGCGCCGAAGGGAAAGTGTTGTATGTTTGGTTCGATGCGCCTATTGGCTATATTTCATCAACAAAAGAATGGGCTGCTCGTGTTGGAAAAGATTGGGAACCTTATTGGAAAGATAAAGACACTAAATTAGTGCACTTTATCGGGAAAGATAATATTGTGTTTCACTGTATCATTTTCCCAGCCATGTTAAAAGCAGAAGGAAGCTATATTTTGCCTGATAATGTGCCAGCCAATGAGTTCTTAAACTTAGAAGGCAACAAATTATCCACCTCAAAAAATTGGGCGGTTTGGTTGCCCGATTATTTACTAGAGTTTCCTAATCAGCAAGATGTATTGCGTTATGCATTAACAGCCAACGCACCGGAGACTAAGGATACCGATTTTACTTGGAAAGATTTTCAAGCAAGAAACAATAACGAATTGGTAGCAATTTTTGGAAACTTTATCAATCGTGTTGTAGTGCTTACTAATAAATATTACACCGGAATAGTGCCAAGCCCTAACGAATTTTCACAAGTAGATGAAGAAACATTAGTAGCCATTAAAGCCTACCCAGAAGTTATTTCAAGTTCTATAGAGCGTTACCGATTTAGAGAAGCACAACAGGAATTAATGAATTTAGCAAGACTTGGAAACAAGTATTTAGCCGATGAAGAGCCTTGGAAAGTGATAAAGGTTGATGAAGCGCGTACCCAAACTATTATGTATGTTGCATTGCAAATTTCTAGTGCTTTGGCGACTTTAAGCGAACCCTTTTTACCGTTTACTTCAACAAAACTTAAAGGTATTCTTTGTCATTCCGCACTTGTTGCGGAATCCACTTGGGATGATGTTTCTAATAAAGAGATGCTATTACCTGAGGGTCACCAAATAGGTGAAGCTGAACTATTATTCTCTAAAATTGAAGATGAATCCATTCAATTTCAATTAGAAAAATTAATTGCAAGTAAAAAAGCAAACGAAGCGGCTAAAAAAGTGACAGAACCACAGAAAGACACTATTACGTTTGATGATTTTACAAAATTAGACATTCGGGTAGGAACTATTTTAGCAGCTGAAAAAATGCCAAAAGCAAAAAAACTCTTGGTTTTAAAAGTTGATACAGGTATGGATGTGCGTACTATTGTTTCTGGAATCGCTGAAAGCTTTACCGCTGAAGAAGTCATTGGCAAAAAAGTAACTGTATTGGTAAATTTGGCACCAAGAGATTTACGTGGTGTTGAAAGCCAAGGTATGATTTTAATGACTGAAACTCCAGAAGGAAAATTGGTTTTTGTAAATCCTGATGATGCGAATGTGAGTAATGGATTGCAAATAAGTTAGTTATTTGTTAACTTTACAAAAAAAAGCATATTATGTTATCAAAAAATATAGAAAAAGCACTTAACAATCAAATACGAATAGAAGGAGAATCATCACAAATTTATCTCGCTATGGCTTGTTGGGCTGAAGTTAAAGGACTTGAAGGTGTTGCGGGATTTATGTACAAACAATCTCAAGAAGAGCGCGACCACATGCTTAAGCTAATAAAGTTTGTGAACGAACGTGGTGGCCATGCACAAATATCTAAACTTGCAGAGCCAAATGTTACGTTTAAATCTTTTAAAGAGATGTTTGAAAAATTATTCGAACATGAAGTTTTTGTCTCTGATAGCATCAATGATTTAGTGCATACCACTTTAGATCAAAAAGACTATGCAACGCACAACTTTTTACAATGGTATGTTTCTGAACAAATTGAGGAAGAGGCTGTGGCTCGTACTATTTTAGATAAAATAAATCTTATTGGTGATGACAGAGGAGGGCTTTATCTATTTGATAGGGACATTCAGCAGTTAACAGTTGTAAGTTCGGCTTCGCCTCAAACAGGAGTTTAAATGTTAAATATTATTTAGATTTAGTTTAAATAACTACTTTTGTGCTATTGATTTCTGTAAACTCAATGGGCAAAAAGAAAAACAAAAAACTTAGGAAGGAACGCCTCTTGGTTATAAAACAAAACGGCTCTAAAATATTGGGAGAGGTAAAGGATGAATGCTGTAAAAAATTCAAGAAATCTGAAAAAAAGCGCTGCGAAAAATGTCCTTGCTTTGATTTAATCAAGAAGGAATTTAGCACATAACGTTTTTTTGTTTTAACCCTAATTAAGGGGTCCATTCAATCTAAACTTTATTAAAACAACCCCATTTATTCACAATACCGAATAATCCAACAGCCTTTTTAAAATTGAGACCTCACTACTATTGATATTTAAACATCTATGAACATGTTAATTTCGTATATGCTTTTGCCAAAAATGGTTTAACAACCTAAATAAATCATCAAGGGGATATATAACCATAAAAAAACATATGAAAAGAACAATTTTTTTATTAGTCGCAATTAGTTTACTGTCCTGTGGTACCTCCAAAACCGTTAGAGTTTCAAAAAAAGTTATTAAAGGCGATTGGACATTAAGGTCTATCACTTATAGCAAAATCGGAAAATACAATGTAACCTTGCTTAACGACACTTCTAAAGATTGTTTTGAAGGCAGTACTTGGTCGTTTATTCCAAACAATAACACAGGGACTTACGTCATCAACGAGTCAAGTTGTTCAACTGGAGTTAGAAATTTTGTATTTACCATTCACGAGGTGAATGCAGAAACTGGACTTTATGATTTTTTGTTAAAGCCATCAAATGAAAAAAACAAGTCGGAAACCAATCAAGGTTTTAGACTAAAATTGGCGACGTTGTCTGAATCAGATATGCAATGGCAACAAACGGTTTCAGTTGACGGAAATCCGTTTATTATAAATATGAATTTCACAAAACTATAGAAACAGCAAACTTCCATAACGTGCTGTCAATACCCAAGGGGATGACCTTATTTGGAAGCTATATGAAACAAATAAAAAATAACAAAAACAAACACATGAAAACACAATTAAATAAGTTTGGACTTATAGTCTTCACAATCATTCTAACTATTAGTTTAACAAACTGTAAAGCAATTCAAAATGCCAATAACAAACAGAAAGGGGCTGTTATTGGAGCTACAGGAGGCGCTATTTTAGGGGCCATTATTGGGAACAATGTTGGAAAAGGCGGGAATGGAGAATTAGGAGCCGTAATTGGTGGAGTTGTTGGTGGTGGAGCTGGTATTCTTATTGGAAGCAAAATGGATAAACAAGCCCAAAAGATTGAAGAAGAAATTCCAGGCGCTCAAGTAGAACGTGTAGATGATGGTATTGTGGTAACTTTTGATGAAAGTAGTGGTGTGTATTTTGACACCAACAAATACAACATTAATGCTAAATCTCAAGAATCATTAAATAAACTAATTGGTGTTTTTAAAGAATATTCTGATACTAATATTCTTGTAGTAGGGCATACTGATAGTGTTGGAGCAGACGATTATAACATGACGCTTTCTAAAAATAGAGCCTATGCGGTTACAAATTATTTATCTCAAAAGGGAATAAGTCAATTACGCCTAACCACCAATTGGTTTGGTGAAACACAACCATTGCATGATAATGCAACTGCTGAAGGACGTGCTAAAAACCGACGTGTAAATATTGCGATTTTACCAAACGAAAAAATGATTAATGAAGCTAAATCTCAGGCGGGAAATTAAAAGTCACTATTAAACTTGTAAAAATCTCCTTTTCAATGTTACTTTGAAGACGAGATTTTTTATTAAACAGAGGTAATGAGCCAATTATTAAATTACATTAAACACTACACCCAACTTCCAGAGGGTTCCATAAAAAACACCGTTCAATTATTAAATGAAGATTGCACCATTCCGTTTATTTCGCGTTACCGAAAAGAACGTACAGGTGATTTAGATGAGGTTCAAATTGGGGACATTGTTAAATTCAAAGAACTGTTTGAGGCTTTAGAAAAACGAAAAATAACGATCCTTAAAGCGCTTGAAGAACAAAATGTTTTAACTTCAGAATTAAAGCAGAAAATTGAAGTAACTCAAAATTTAATTGCGCTTGAAGATTTATACCTGCCTTATAAGAAAAGCAGAAAAACCAAAGCTGAAACGGCACGCCAAATGGGGCTTGAGCCCCTTGCAAAAATTATTATGAGCCAGAATGCTAATGATGTAGAATCTTTAGCATTTAAATATGTAAAAGGTGAGGTTGTTTCCGTTGAAGATGCTTTAGAAGGTGCGCGACATATTATTGCCGAATGGATTAATGAGCGTACCGATGTTAGGAATAATATCCGTCACCAATTAGAGCGCTTTGCAATGATATCAACCAAAGTGGTAAAGGCTAAAGAGGTCGATGAAAATGCTCAAAAATTCAGAGATTATTTTGAATGGGAAGAGTCTTTAAATCGTATTCCATCCCATAGATTACTCGCTATTTTACGAGCAGAACATGAAGGATTTATTAAAGTTAAAATTGGAATAGACGATGACAAAGCCTTGGCTAAAATTGAAGAGAGAATCGTTCGTTCAAACAACGTATGTGCCGACCAGATTCAAATAGCTATTAAAGATGCCTATAAACGTTTATTATCACCAGCGTTAAGCAACGAAGCTTTACAAATAGCAAAAAATAAAGCGGATGAAGCTGCCATTTTAGTTTTTGCAAAAAATTTAAAACAATTGTTATTAGGTTCGCCTCTAGGGGAAAAACGGGTATTGGCAATCGATCCTGGTTTTAAGTCAGGCTGTAAAATAGTGTGTTTAGACGCTCAGGGTCAATTGAAATATAACGAAACTATTTATCCGCATCCACCAAAAAGTGATGCTATTGGTGCTATGAAAAAAATAAGTTCGTTGGCCGATGCGTATAAAATTGAAGCCATTGCCATAGGAAACGGAACAGCATCGCGCGAAACAGAAACTATCATCAGAAAAATTCATTTTAAAAACGATATTCAGGTGTTTATAGTGAGTGAAGCTGGGGCGAGTATTTATTCAGCATCTAAAATAGCCAGAGAAGAGTTTCCAAATTACGATGTTACGGTTCGTGGCTCGGTATCCATTGGACGACGTTTACAAGACCCGTTAGCAGAATTGGTAAAAATTGACGCTAAATCTATTGGTGTTGGGCAATACCAACATGATGTAGACCAAAGTAATCTTCAAAAATCGTTGGATGGCGTGGTTGAAAATTGTGTAAATGCCATTGGGGTTAATATTAATACAGCGAGTAAAAGTTTGTTAAGTTATGTGTCGGGAATTGGGCCAAAATTAGCCGAAAATATTTTCGAGTACCGAAATGAACATGGTGTTTTTGCTTCGAGAAGTGATATTAAAAAAGTACCACGTTTAGGAAATAAAGCGTTTGAACAGGGCGCTGCTTTTTTACGAATTAAAGATGCGAAAAACCCTTTAGACGATTCTGCGGTGCATCCTGAAAGTTATGCTTTAGTTGAAAAAATGGCGAAAGATTTGGAAAAGAAAGTTTCAGATTTAATAGGAAATTCAGACTTACTTCAAAAGATAGATTTAAAAAAATATGGCACAGAATCTGTTGGATTACCTACGCTTCAAGACATTATTAATGAACTTGAAAAACCAGGATTAGATATTCGTGAGCAAGCCAAAGTATTCACTTTTAATCAAAACATAAAGACGATTAACGATTTAAAAGAAGGGCAACTACTTCCTGGAATTGTAAACAACATTACCAATTTCGGTTGTTTTGTTGATGTTGGAATTAAGGAAAGTGGGTTAATTCACGTGTCAAATTTATCAGATAGTTTTGTAAGTGATGTAAATGCTCATGTAAGTCTGCACCAACAAATCATTGTTAAAGTTTTGGAGGTAGATATTCCGCGAAAGCGTATTCAGCTTAAACTGTATAAATAGACTATTTAATTTTTAAGGTTGGTGTCCTTTTTAGATTTTAAAGCCTATAAGGTTGACGTTAAAATTAGCCACAAATACACTAATGTAAAATTAGTGTTGCATTTGTGGCTAGTCTTTTTATTTAAAATCACATGTTAAGAAGCTTTTTTAATTACTTGTTGTTCCGGAATTAAACTGGTAATTAATTTGTGCCATTTTTCAATACGTTGTAGTTCAAAGTCTTCACTTAAATCGTCATCTACATTATAAAAATTGATAGTTGTATTTAATTTACTTGAAGATTTATAGGACAATTCTAAATACTGACTTTTTAGGCTAGCTATCTTTTTCTTGTCGTAGTTATAATTTTTAATAACATGGCATTGTTTAATCTCTGCTACATTAATATTAATAGCTGTTGGTTTACCTAATTCGAAATATACGTAGGTTAATATGTTATTATTATCACTAATGCCAATAAAACTTTTGCGCCATATTTCTTTTATGCCGTAAACTATTCCGTTATCTTTTAATAAAGAATTTATATGCTTTTTTGTGCTAGCAGTATTTTTTGTTCCATTTAAAACAAATAATAAAAAAGGAAGGAACACGCTTAATATTAAAATGCTTGAAAGGATTACTATCGAAGTTTTCATCTTGTATATTTTTTAAATTAATTTTTTTTGAATTGTAAAAACCCTCATATAATCATTTATAATGACAGAGTTTTTGATAAATGCAGTAAAAACTAATAAGTTATAAGAAAGAATGAAACGGGAAAACTATTTTTCTAATTGTTAAATTCAAATTGAAGAAATCACAAACTTTTAAATACTGTAAACCATTATCAAAATGGCTCTTGCTTAAAGGTTTATAAGTGTAAAATTGATTGGTATTAGTTTGCTTTTTATGTTTATCAAAACGTATTGATTCTTCAAGAGAATTATTGGTTGAGATAGCACACGTATTAAAAGACTGATCAATTTTAATATCATGTGTGTGATTAATTGATTTAATAACTAAGCTACTTTCTGAGTTAAACAGAAATAGAGAAAAGAAACTTAACGCAACCGTTATAAGCAAACAGTTAATTTTTAGCATTTAGCACTAAATTAGATGTGTAAATGTATATATAAAGAATGTTAAAAAAAATATAATTATTTAAAAGGCATCAATAAAAAATGCGAGCCGTATAGTTCGCATTTTTTCAATCTTAAATTATCTATTCATGTTTTTTATTTCGTTGATAAACTTATCCAAATCAGCGCCATTATTTACTAATGTTAAAGCCTTATCAACAATATATTTTACGTTAACAGCATGAAATCCTAGTCCTACACCAATCTTATTTAAAAGCTTGTGTTCAGGGTCCCCTTTAATCTGGTCCACGTGCACCATCCGTACCAAATCATACAAACGTTCTAAACGTATATCGTAATATAAGGGGGGGTTAATTGGGTGTGATTTATAATCTTTTAAAATTATTTTATATTCTGCTTCACTCACATCTAAATTGCGAGCAAGTCGGTCTAAAAATGCTTTTTCGTCATCAGAGATAAAACCATCATCCATAGCGACACGCACTATTGCAGCAAAATGATCTTCATTACGCTTTTTAAATCCACTATCAAATAAATCTGAAAACGACATATATTTTTATTTTTTGTGGTGCAAACCTACATATTTTTTTCGTTTTTACTGGGCACTTTCCCGCTAAATCTCGGTCGCGCTTTTCAACTATATCTTTATTAAGCTTTTATTAGTTTAGTAAAGGATAAGTTTATCCTGAGCGAGTCAAAAGGACTGCAATTGGTAATGCACTTTAAAGTTACTAAAAAACACTCAAATTCTATTCATATTTATTGCTAAAAAATACTTTCAAACTGTATCTTTGCAGTCTTAAAAAGATTTTATTAGGTGAGTAAAACCATATTGTCTCAAACCTATGCACAGACTTTGCAAATGCAGAATCTGCGAAATGCTATTCCCCAACCTCAAAGTAGAACACATTTAAAGGGTCTTGTAGGGTCTTCGTTTTCCTTTGTAATTTCAAATATTTTTAGTGAAAACGAGTTGCCTTTTTTACTTGTTTTTAACGACAAGGAAGAAGCTGCCTTTTATTTAAACGATTTAGAGCAACTTTGTGGTGATAAAGATGTGCTTTTTTATCCGGGTAGTTATCGTCGACCTTACCAAATTGAAGAAACCGATAACGCTAATGTTTTATTGCGTGCCGAGGTTTTAAATCGCATAAATTCTCGAAAAAAGCCAGCTATAATAGTTACTTACCCAGATGCTTTATTCGAGCAAGTAGTAACCAGAAAAGAGTTAGAACGAAATACGTTAAAAATTTCGGTACACGATAAATTATCCATCGATTTTGTTAACGAAGTATTATTTGAATACCAATTTAAAAGGGTCGATTTTGTTACCGAACCTGGAGAGTTTTCAGTTCGTGGGGGTATTGTTGATGTGTTTTCGTTTTCAAATAACGAACCTTACCGTATTGAGTTTTTTGGCGATGAGGTAGATAGTATAAGAAGCTTTGATGTTGAAACGCAACTTTCAATTGATCAGATAAAAAAAATCAACATCATTCCAAATGTTGCCAATAAATTGTTGCAAGATAGTCGACAAAGTTTTTTGCAATACATGGCTCAAAAAACGGTGGTGTGTTTTAAAAATGTCGATTTATTCTTTTCAAGAATCGACGATTTTTATAGTAAAGCAGAAGAAGCTTTTATAACACTGTCTTCTGAAATTAAGCATGCACAACCCAATGAATTATTTTGTAATTCGGCTGCATTAAAAAAACAATTATTAGATTTTTCAATTATTGAGTTTGGATCAACAGCAGTTTTTAATAAGGTTAGTGGGAATAAAACCGAGCATTCTATTTCTAATGAAGAGATTGCTTCGACCAAAACGACTCGTAATGACGAAATCTTATTTAATACCACGCCGCAACCTTCGTTCAATAAGCAATTTGATTTATTAATTGAAGATTTAAATGCGAATTACGATAAAAGATATTCTATTTACATAGCCTGTGTTAGCGAGCAACAAGCAAAACGTTTTCACGATATTTTTGATGATTCGAATCTGGAAGTAAAACCGTATAAAACTATGGTGTTGTCATTACATCAAGGGTTTATAGATCACGATAACCAGATTGTTTGTTATACCGACCATCAAATTTTCGAGCGCTATCACAAGTTTCATGTTAAAAATGGCTATGCTAAAAAGCAAGCCATCACGTTAAAAGAACTGACCAATTTAGATATTGGTGATTATGTAACACATATCGATCATGGAATCGGACGTTTTGGCGGACTTCAAAAAATTGATGTTGAAGGCAAAAAACAAGAAGCTATCAAATTGGTTTATGGCGAACGCGATGTGCTGTATTTAAGCATTCATTCGTTACATAAAATCACCAAGTTTAATGGTAAAGACGGGAAACCTCCAAAAATTTATAAACTTGGTAGCACTGCTTGGAAAACACTCAAAGAGAAAACAAAATCGAGGGTTAAGCATATTGCCTTTAACCTTATACAACTTTACGCAAAACGAAAAACCGAAAAAGGCTATCAATACAAGCCTGATAGTTATATGCAACACGAGTTGGAAGCCTCTTTTATTTACGAAGACACGCCCGACCAAACTACGGCAACGGCCGATATTAAAGCTGATATGGAAAGCGAACGCCCAATGGACCGGTTGGTTTGTGGCGATGTTGGTTTTGGTAAAACCGAAGTAGCTATTCGAGCCGCTTTTAAAGCCGTTGATAATGGCAAGCAAGTAGCTGTTTTGGTGCCAACCACTATTTTGGCATATCAACATTCCAGAACGTTTAGAGAGCGTTTAAAAGATTTTCCGGTAACGGTAGATTATGTGAACCGTTTTAGAACTGCTAAAGAAAAAAGAGAAACGCTTGAAGGCTTAGAAAACGGAAGGGTAGATATTATTATAGGGACGCATCAACTCGTTAACAAAAGTGTAAAATTTAAAGATTTAGGCTTGCTTATTGTAGATGAAGAACAAAAATTTGGAGTCGCCGTTAAGGAGAAATTAAAGACTTTGAAAGACAATGTAGATGTGTTAACATTAACGGCAACACCTATTCCTAGAACATTACAATTTAGTTTAATGGCGGCGCGCGATTTGTCTGTTATTACCACACCTCCGCCAAATAGATACCCAATTGAAAGCCATGTGGTTCGTTTTAATGAAGAAACCATTCGTGATGCCGTGAGTTATGAAATTGAACGTGGCGGACAAATATTCTTCATTCATAACCGAATTGAAAATATAAAGGAAGTTGCTGGTTTGATTCAACGCTTGGTGCCCGATGCTAAGATTGGTATTGGTCATGGGCAAATGGATGGCAAAAAATTGGAAGAACTCATGTTGGCATTTATGAATGGTGCGTTTGATGTATTGGTAAGTACTACCATTGTTGAAAGCGGATTGGATGTACCCAATGCCAACACTATTTTTATAAATAATGCCAATAATTTTGGACTGAGCGATTTGCATCAAATGCGAGGTCGTGTTGGGCGTAGTAATAAAAAAGCATTTTGTTATTTTATTACCCCGGAATATTCAGCAATGACCGATGATGCCCGAAAACGTATCACCGCTTTAGAACAGTTTACAGAATTGGGTAGTGGTTTTAATATAGCCATGAAAGATTTAGAAATTCGTGGTGCAGGTGATTTATTGGGCGGGGAACAAAGTGGTTTTATAAATGAAATTGGTTTCGACACCTATCAAAAAATATTGAATGAAGCTATTGAAGAACTTAAAGAAAATGAGTTTAAAGATTTGTATGAAGACAATAAAACTGAAAAAGTCTATGTTAAAGATGTAACGATTGATACTGATTTTGAATTGCTTTTCCCTGACGATTATGTAAATAATATTGCAGAACGTTTAAATTTATATACACAGCTAAACGGGTTAAAAACCGAAGAAGAGTTGCTGAAATTTGAAACAGAATTAATCGACCGTTTTGGAGAATTGCCCAAGCAAGTAACCGATTTGTTAAACAGTGTTCAAATAAAATGGATTGCCACTAAAGCAGGTTTTGAAAAAATAGTAATGAAACAAGGCAAGCTTATTGGTTATTTTATTAACGATCAACAAAGTAATTTTTATCAAAGTAGTAACTTTACAAAAGTGTTACAGTTTGTTCAGTCTAACCCAAATGCCTGTAAAATGAAAGAAAAGCAAACCAGAATAGGATTGCGGCTTTTGCTAACTTTCGAAAACATTAAATCTGTTAAACAAGCATTAAAAGTGCTGCAGCCTATTGTGGTGTAATAATTGTGATTAAATGAAAAACAATCTCGAAACCTTGAAACTTAAAAAAAAGCATGTTATATAGAATTGTTACTTTATTAATTTTATTACCAAACTTTCTTTTGGCTCAACACACTATTACAGGCGTGTTTTCTCCAGCTAAAGATTACAAAGTAGTATTGCTATATAAAGCAACTCCAACGGTATCAAATTACATTTCTAGTGCAGAAATACAAAAGGATGGCAGTTTTCAATTCCAATTAGATTCAGGCGCAACAAGTGGCATGTATAGATTGGTTTATGCCGTTCCGCAAGAAGACTATAATTTTGATGTTATTTACAGCGGTAAGGAAGATATTGTGCTTTCGTTTAATACCCAAACAGGGGTAACCTTTAAATCGTCTTCAGAGAATAAACTATTATCGTCTTATACCAAAAGTATGTCTGCAATTACTCAAAGTATCGGCAATTATTATAGAGAAAACAAGAAAGACACACTGGAGTTACTTGCCATTTTTAAAACGCAACGAGAAGCACAGTTGAAGTTTGAAAAATTAACAGAAAAAACCATAGCGCTTCAATTTATCAAAGCAAACAAACCATATATACCCAAGAAATTTGAAGATGTTCACACCTATGTTATAAATTTAAAAGCACATTATTTTGACAATGTGGATTTTAATAATAAAACACTTCAAAGCTCCAGTTTTTTAGAAGAGCGGATGAATAACTATGTGTTTGGAATGTCTGCAGAGGCTACAAATGAAATAACAAATTATAAAAATAACATCGATGTGTTTTGTAGGGCCATGACGGAGGCGCCTGCTAATGTAAAGCGCATTTTACTAGTGAGTTTATGGCAACAAATGGTTGATTTAGACTATGACACTGTTGCTAACTATATTTCTAAAACCTATTTGATTGAGATTGCTAAATCTTTGAATGATAAAGCACTTGTTGAGGCCTTAACATTGTATAATAGTCTATCCATTGGTAGTAAAGCACCAGATTTTGATTTTGTTGTTGAAAAGGATAAAAATAAAATTATAAAAAAGTTAAGTGAATTAAATAGCGCAGAAAATTATATTATTATTTTCTGGAGCACTTCTTGCCCGCATTGTTTAGATGAAATACCTCAACTTCAAAAATTTATAAAGTCTCGACAGAAGGGTAAAATAAAAGTAATTGCTATTGGTTTGGAAGACGATAATAAGACATGGAAGCAAAAAATAAAAAACTTTCCAGAGTTTATTCACGTACTTGGTTTGGGAAAATGGGATAATGAAATTGGGGACAAGTATGGCATAACTGCAACACCAACTTATTTTGTGCTTGATAAAAACAAACGCATTATTTCTAAACCTGAAAACATTGAAGTTTTAAAAGTGTTCTATGAGAATTAATAGGTTATACTAAACAGCTTTCGGCATCTCCCAGCTTTTAATGTAGATTATAATTTCTGTCTTTGCCCGAATTAGAAATGATAAAAGGCATTTTCTAAATGCTCAATATTAAATTTGTTTCCTTCTCTTATAATGGCAATAATATCGAAACGAACTTCAACATTTAATCCATTAACAGTTACATATTCATCTACAGCTTTAACCAAGCGTTGGATTTGTTTGGGTTTAACAAAATCTTGAGGATTCCCAAAATCGGAAGATGAACGTGTTTTTACTTCAATTATAGCAAGGATGTCATTTTTTTTCGCAATAATATCAACTTCCGCTTTGTCAAATCGGTAATTGCGCTCAATAATTTCGTAATTATTTTTGAACAGAAAATCGACGGCGAGTTGTTCTCCCTTTTTACCTAGTTCGTTGTGTTGTGCCATAATGCTAAGTTAGAATTATTTTTTCTTTCCTACGAAACCAAAAACTCAAAATTATATAATTTTTAGTCTTGTCTAAAAATATTTTTACTTTAAAGTAAAAATCAGTATATTTGTCGTCTAAAGTTATAGTATGACTACACTATCTGAAGAAAATTATTTAAAAGCCATTTACCATTTGGGTAAACAAGGTACGCTTGCAGTGAGTACCAATGCTATTGCTGAAAAAATCGACTCGAAAGCTTCTTCGGTTACCGATATGGTGAAAAAGCTAGCCGATAAAAATTTGGCTCATTACATAAAATACCAAGGAGTTAGTTTAACTAACGAAGGGCGTTTGGCTGCTGCTTCAGTCATTAGAAAACACCGGCTTTGGGAAGTGTTTTTAGTAGAGAAACTTAGTTTTTCGTGGGATGAGGTTCATGACGTGGCTGAACAATTGGAACACATTAAATCCTTGAAATTAGTAAATGAATTGGATGCTTTTTTAGGGTTTCCAACGTACGATCCACATGGAGATCCGATTCCTGATAGAGATGGTAATTATGCGATAACAAAAAGTGTTAATATTCTAGAAATGGAAACTGGTAATGAGGGTGTTTTATCGCTTGTTAAAGACTCTTCAGATATCTTTTTAAAATATTTAAACAAAAATAATTTGGCTTTGGGCGATGCTATAAAAGTTTTGGATTTTGAACCTTTTGACGATTCGGTTACCATTCAAACAAAAAACAAGCAAATTATTATATCAAAAGAAGTCGCTAAAAATTTGTACTTAAGTCAGTAATATGAGCTATAATCCAACATACGCGCTTATCCTTTTTTTTATAACCGTAGCCATAATATTTGTTTTATTCCGGCCTATAAAAGGTTGGTTCTGGATTATTAAAAATAATTTTAAAAGCAATGAAAAAGTAGTTATTGAAGATATTTTGAAACAACTGTATCATTTTGAAAATTCGGATAATAAAATGGATACTAAAGCACTAGTTCAAGTATTGAAATTCAACAATAATCAAATTATAGAAGTTATTAAAAAAATGACCATTAATGATTTGATTTACTTTGATTCTGATGTTTTGAAATTAACAGATTCGGGACGAGATTACGCCTTAAGAATTGTTCGTATTCACAGGCTTTGGGAGCGTTATTTAGCAGATAAAACAGGGTTTAATAAAGAAGAATGGCACCAAAGAGCTGAAATGATGGAGCATAAGTTAAATTACCACGAAACCAACACCCTCGCAGCACGCTTAGGTAATCCAAAATTTGATCCACATGGGGATCCCATTCCAACAAAAACCGGAAAAATAGCACAGGTTAATGGGGTTGAATTACCACTATTGCCTGTGAATTCTATTGGAAGAATTACACATATCGAAGATGAACCTGAAATTATTTACAAACAGATATTAGCTGAAGATATTCATATTGGGTCAATTATTCGAGTGGTTGAAAACAACGCTACCAGAATAGTATTCCAATCGGAAGGTGAAGAATTTAAACTGGCACCGATGGTAGCTGTAAACTTAACGGTCGCCCCCATTGAAAAAGAAGTGATTATTGAGGATAATATAGCGAGATTATCAAGTTTAAAAGAAGATGAAACCGCAGAGATAATAGGTATTTCCAGAGAAAGTAGAGGCGATAGCAGACGGCGCTTGTTGGATTTAGGATTTGTAAAAGGGGCCACTATAAAAATAGACTTGATGAATCCACTAGGAGAACCAAATGCCTATTTAATAAAAGGAACGTCTATCGCTTTAAGAAAAGATCAGGCAGTAAAAATTCTTATTAAAAAAGATTAAACTATGGATGCTAAAGTAAAAAGTGCTTGCGAAACCTGTGCTCATTTTAATGCCGATGGCTTAAAAAAATTGGGTATAAACACTACTAATGTAGATTTTGTGGTTGCTTTGGCAGGCAATCCTAATACAGGTAAGAGTACCGTTTTTAATGCATTAACAGGACTGCGACAACATACCGGAAATTGGCCAGGAAAAACGGTAACAAGGGCCGAAGGTGGTTTTGAATATAATAATCAAAAATTTAAGTTAGTAGATTTACCTGGCACCTATTCATTGCTTTCTACATCTGATGATGAAGAGGCCGCAAGAGATTTTATTCTTTTTGGAAAACCCGATGTAACCGTTATTGTTGCAGATGCTAACAGATTAGAACGCAACTTAAATTTAGTGCTTCAAATTTTAGAAATTACTGATAAGGCCGTTTTATGTTTGAATTTAATGGATGAAGCAAAACGGAACCACATCACCATAGACCAAAGAACATTGGCGCGCGATTTAGGAATTCCAGTGGTTGCTACAAGTGCCAGATTTAACGAAGGCATTCCCGAGTTAATTCATGCTATTAGTGAGATTGCTAATGGAAATATAATTTGTAAACCACATCGTATAAAAAATGTGCCTAGTAATATCGAAAATGCGGTAAAAACACTTTCTGAGGAAATTGAAAAGGAGTTTCCTAAAATTCCTAATAGTAGATGGATTGCTTTTAGATTATTGGAAGGTGATACCCAAATTATTAATGCGTTAAGAACCGGCGAATTAGTTTAAGATTTTATTATGGCAAATAAAAATATAGAGCATATTTTAGAATTATCAAATGAATTACGCTGGCAAATTGGCGATGATTTTCACGATAATTTAACAGAAGGAATTTATGCCGATGCGGCTCAAATAGTGGGCGACGCTGTGCAAGTTGATAATTCTAAAAAGCGATTCCGGTTAGATAGACAAATCGATAAAATTGTAACGAGTAAGACGTTTGGTTTTCCTATTATGTTTTTAATCTTAGCGACGGTGTTATGGTTAACTATCGTAGGAGCTAATTATCCGTCTTCATTATTAGCACAACTTTTGTTGGATAACGTGCATCCAGTATTAAAATCCTTTGCAGCAGGTATTAGTATGCCTTGGTGGTTAGATGGATTTTTAATAGATGGGGTATATTTAGCAGTTGCCTGGGTAATCGCAGTAATGCTTCCACCAATGGCCATATTTTTCCCCATGTTTACCCTTTTAGAAGATTTTGGTTATTTACCGCGTGTTGCCTTTAATTTGGATAGTTTATTTAAAAAATCGGGAGCTCATGGTAAACAAGCATTAACTATGACTATGGGTTTTGGCTGTAATGCCGCAGGTGTTGTAGCTACGCGTATAATTGATAGCCCTAGAGAGCGTTTAATTGCTATTATTACCAATAATTTTTCGCTATGTAATGGGCGCTGGCCCACACAAATATTAATTGCAACCATTTTTATAGGAGCTGTGGTGCCACCTGCATTTTCTAGTCTAGCTTCATTATTAGCGGTTATTGGAATTGCCGTTTTAGGTATGGCTTTTATGTTTTTGGTGTCCTGGGCATTAACAAAAACAATGTTAAAAGGAGAAGTCTCTACATTTAATTTAGAACTACCTCCATACCGTCCACCACGTTTTTGGAAAACGGTATACACTTCTTTAATTGATAGAACCGCCATTGTTTTATGGCGGGCCATCGTATTTGCAGCTCCGGCAGGAGCAGTTATTTGGTTGATATCTAATATTTTTATTGGCAACGAAAGTATCGCGGCCTGGACCATACATTCTTTGGACGGGTTCGGCTTTCTTTTAGGCTTAAACGGTGTGATTCTGTTAGCATATATAGTGGCTATTCCAGCTAATGAAATAGTGATTCCTACTATATTAATGTTAACTGTCTTAGTAACGGGAATTGATGGCGGCTCTGGTGCGGGTGTTATGTTCGAACTCGATTCTATTACAGCTACAGGCGATATTTTAAGAGCAGGAGGATGGACCTTATTAACTGCTATAAATTTGATGCTTTTTAGTTTGTTGCATAACCCGTGCAGCACCACTATTTATACCATTTACAAAGAAACAAAAAGCCTGAAATGGACCGTTTTTGCATCCCTAATGCCAGTTGTTTTAGGATTTATAGTAACCTTTTTAGTCGCTCAATTTTGGAGAATTATTTTTTAATTAGAATGAAAAAAGTTAATTACTTAGCTTTAGTGCTGTGCTTAACAGGCTATTCAGTGTTTTCACAAACCATTGTAACCGACAGACCCGATCAAACCGAAAGTTCATCCACAGTAAACAAAGGAAGTTTACAAATAGAAACTGGTATTTTATTGGGTTTTTCTGAAGACGATTTCAACTCAGAAAGACAACTTTTAGCGCCTACAACCTTATTTAGATACGGTATTGTAGAGGGTCTAGAGCTTCGTGTTTTGAGTCAGTTTGAAAGTTTAAAGGACCAAAACACGTCACAAAAAGTTAGTGGCATTAGCGACTTAGAAATTGGAACTAAAATTCAGTTTTTAAAAAAAGAAGGAATAAATACTGAAATTGCTTTTCTTTCGCATCTTATTATTCCAACAGGTTCAAAAGGTTTAACCAACGATACATTTGGAACTATTAATAAGCTGTCTATTTCCCATGTATTAAGCGATGCCATGAGCATTGGTTACAATGTTGGATATGATTATTTTGGTACAGGCAAAGGCAATTTAACCTATTCTGTCGCTTTGGGAATATCTATTACAGACCGCTTTGGATTGTATATTGAACCTTATGGAAATTTAGTTGAATTTGAAACTCACGAAGCTAGTTTTGATGCTGGAATTGTGTATTTAGTAAAAGACAATGTTCAATTAGATTTTTCTTTTGGAACAGGTATTAATCATACTATGAATTATTTATCTGTTGGGTGTAGTATAAATATTGCGAAAGAAACCTCAAAATAAGAGCTTTAAATAAGGTTGTTGTTGGTATAATATTTGTTACAGGTTGTTAAATCTATTATATGAAACAACTTTTGGTGTTATTTTCCATTTTGTTATATACTTCCTGCATTCCATTGAGGATCGCGCCAACCATTAAAACCGATAAAGTAATGGTTGCCAAAAAGTTTAAAAGAAAATTACCAAAACACTATGCTTTTATTTTTGAGGACCCCAAAGATGCCAATGAGTTTTACAATTATATTAACACAAAATATGAATTAGACCATAAAGAAGTTGAGTGGAATGTGCCTTTTGAGTTAAACAATGAAGGTTTTTGCTTTTCATTTTATGAAATTGAAAAAATTGATAAAACTTTAAATTTGCTACCTATTTTTATTGATGCTGCATTACAATCTAATGATAGCAATCCTATGTTAGAAGAGGTATATACTTCTAGAAAAGGCAATTGGTATTTAGCGATTACGGTTTCTAATGACGCCTTATTAGATTGCTTAAACCCAGAATATAAACAACGTGAGGTAATTTTAAAATATCTTAGAGATTTAAAAGAAGAATACCTTAATACGAGTAATTACTTTGAAGCTTTGTTAAAAAAATAGATTTTAATGGCACCCACAACCATCGTCGCCACCACACGATTTTTTAGAATCAGATTTTTTCCAAAAGAATTTTTTAATCAGAAAGATTAAAGCTAATGCGAGAGCTGAAAAAACAAGTATATTTTGAAGTATGGTATTCATGCTTTTTTAGTCGATATTATTCTAGTTTAATTTCATGAGATTCCTGCATATACAGGTATAAATTATTTCAAAAACTGAAATGCAATTAAAGCAACAATATAAGCAAAACTACTCATAATTGTAAGTTGTAATATGGGCCATTTCCAACTATTGGTTTCACGTTTAACAACCGCCAAAGTACTCATGCATTGCATGGCAAACGCATAAAACAATAGTAATGAAATACCAGAGGCAAATGTAAATAAGGGGCCGCCTAAAACGGGATTAATCTCTGCCGCCATTCGGCTTTTTATGGTAGCTTCATCTTCACTTCCAACGCTATAAATAGTTGCTAAAGTGCCCACAAAAACCTCACGAGCTGCAAAACTACTTACAATGGCAATACCAATTTTCCAATCGTAACCTAAGGGCCTAATAGCAGGTTCAATGGCGCGTCCGGTTATTCCAATAAATGAATATTCCAATTTGTGAGACGCTATTTTATTATTAATTTCATCAGCACTTAAATTTTGAGAAGCATACTCCGTTTTAATAATAGTTTCGGCATTATTAAACTGTTCGCCTGGGCCATAAGATGCTAAAAACCAAAGCACAATGGAAATAGCTAGAATAATTTTTCCTGCACCATATACAAACGATTTTGTTTTTTCAATAACCGTTAAAGCCACGTTTTTAAATAGAGGAAGCTTATAGTTGGGCATTTCAACCACAAAAAATGTTTTGCTTTTTATTTTTAATATGTTGTTTAAAATAGATGCTGAAATAACGGCAGTAGCAAACCCAAGAAGGTACAAAAGCATAAGGGTTAATGCCTGGTAACCCAATCCTAAAAACCGACCTTCAGGAATAACTAACGATATAATAATTAAATAAACAGGAAGTCTTGCAGAACAGGTTGTTAATGGGGTTACTAAAATAGTTATGAGGCGTTCTTTCCAGCTTTCAATATTTCGGGTTGCCATAATAGCGGGAATGGCACAAGCAGTGCCAGATATAAGAGGCACAATACTTTTTCCACTCAACCCAAAACGGCGCATTATTCTATCCATTAAAAACACAACACGACTCATATAGCCGCTTTCTTCAAGCACCGAAATAAACAAGAATAAAAAGGCTATTTGCGGAATAAAAATAACAATACCACCTAGACCTGGAATAATTCCTTCTGCTAGTAAATTTGTAAAGGCGCCCGTTGGTAATTGGTTTTTTACCCATTCACTAAGTGAAGCAAATGCGCTATCAATAAATTCCATGGGTACGCTAGACCAGTCGTAAATAGCTTGAAAAATCGTTAATAAAATAAGGAAGAAAATAAAGTAACCCCAAATTTTATGGGTTAATACTCTATCCAGTTTACCCCGTAAATCTTTGGCTTGCAACGCATCAATAGTTTGCCCCTTTTTGAGTACGTTATTAATAAACTGGTACCGTTTTATAGTTTCTTTTTGCTGTAATCGTTTTAAATCGGTTTTACTTTTTGTTTTAAAATTTGCAATGGCATCAATTTCATTTCTGTCTGTTTTTCCAAAATTCACGTCTTGCGTAATTACAAGCCATAATTTATAAAGAAGTTGATTTGGAAACGCCTTGCGTAAACTGTCAAAATATTCTTTATCAATGTCGGACGCATGTATACATGGTGTTACTGAAATATCTTTATAATTTGCAATAAGATGCTTCAATGTATCAATGCCTACATTTTTCCGGGTACTTATTAAGGCAATTTTGGTTTTAAGATGTTCCTCTAAATGGGCAATATCTAACGAAATACCTTTGTAACGCATTCTATCGGCCATATTAATAACCAAAACCGTTGGAATTTCTAAATCTTTAATTTGTGTAAATAGCAGTAAGTTTCGTTTTAAATTTTCAACATCACTTACTACAACAGCTATATCGGGGAAATCTTTATCGTTTCTGTTTAACAGTAATTCAATAACAACGTTTTCATCAAGTGACGAAGCATTTAAACTGTAAGTGCCAGGTAAATCTATAATATGCGCCTTAACACCACGAGGTAATTTGCAAATGCCTTCCTTTTTTTCAACCGTAATACCTGGGTAGTTTCCAACTTTTTGGTTTAATCCGGTAAGGGCATTAAAAACAGAGGTTTTTCCGGTGTTTGGGTTTCCTATTAGGGCAACATTTATTTGCTTACTCATAGTTCTTTTTCAATTAAAACGTGCATAGCAGTCTCTTTTCTAATCGCTAAATGCGTTCCGTTAATATTCAAATACATAGGGTCTTCAAACGGTGCTAACTGGACAAGTTGAACAGAATTACCAGGTAAACAACCCATTTCTAGAAGTTTTAATGGAATATGAATAGACGAAACATCCAGTATAATGGCGCGCTCTCCTCGTTTTAAATCGGCTAATGTGTATGGCACTCTTATTTAGATTGATTTTAAAGAAGCAAAAGTAAGGTAAAAAGTTTAAAGGGTAAAAGTTTCAGGTTTAAAGTTCTCGATTATAGATTAAATAATGTTTTTTTGGGGTTACCACTAGGGTCGGGTTTTACGTTGCAAGTCCTCGCTCGTGCCTCGCTGCGGGCTTTCCACTGCAACCCCTAACGCCATTCACAACTTAACAAAAAACGACTGAACAACAAACACCTTATTTTTCTACTTTAAGAATGGCAATGTCGCTAAGTAAACGACCAATATCATCAGCATTTGTCCCATCATAAAACCCTCTAATTTGACGTTTTTTATCAATAAGCATAAAGTTTTCGGTGTGAATCATATCAAAAGGTCCCCCATCACCAAAATCTTTTACCGCTAAATAACTCTTTCTTGCCAGCTCGTAAATTTGTTTTTTATCGCCTGTAACCAAATTCCATTTAGCATCATTCACACCTTTCTCCAAAGCGTATCGTTTTAGTTGTTCCACCGAATCAATTTCTGGAGTCACAGAGTGCGAAAGCAACAGCACATCTGTATCATTAATAAGTTCTTTTTGAATTTTAGCCATATTATTTGTCATAATCGGGCAAATGGTTTGGCATGTTGTAAAAAAAAAGTCGGCAACATAAATTTTGTCTTTATAATCGTTTTGAGTAATGGTTTCGCCATTTTGATTTGTCAACGAAAAATCGGCTATTTTATGATACTTTTTTTGATATTGAATGGTGCTATCTACCAATTCGGTACTCACCATTGCAGGTTGATAAATGGGAAGTGGTTGATACACATTTAATGTGTTATAAATGATAGAAACTATAATAGCAGATAGAATAAAAAAAACAATACCGAAGCGTTTATAATCTTTAAAAAATGAAAGCATGTTTAACAGGTAAAAAATTAAGTTTAAACAAAAGTACAATGAAATTTAAATACACCGTATTGTATTCAGACTTAAAATCTTGTTAAAACATCTTTCGTTCTACATTTGTCTTTTTAAAGTTGGTTTAAAAGCTTACTTTTGTGCGATTATAAAAAAAACGTAATACATGTCAGAATTTTTAATAAAAGCAGCTCAACTATTATTGAGCCTTTCCATATTAGTGGTTTTACACGAAATGGGGCATTTTATCCCAGCAAAATTATTTAAAACCAGAGTAGAAAAATTTTATTTATTTTTTGATGTCAAGTTTTCATTATTCAAAAAGAAAATTGGCGATACCGTTTATGGTATTGGCTGGTTGCCTTTAGGGGGCTATGTTAAAATATCAGGTATGATAGACGAAAGTATGGATACCGAACAAATGTCACAACCGCCACAGCCTTGGGAATTTCGTTCAAAACCAGCATGGCAACGCTTAATTATTATGCTGGGAGGTGTAACTGTTAATTTTATTTTAGGATTTTTTATTTATATGATGATATTATTTGTTTGGGGTAGAGATTACCAAAACACAGATGATATTACTAACGGTTTTGGAGTAACTAAAACCATGGAACAATATGGTTTTAAAGATGGTGATAAAATAGTATCGATTGACGGAACTCCTTTTGCGGAAACGGATAATATTTCTACACATTTAATGTTTAGAAAAACAGGTAATATAAAGGTAAAAAGAATTGATGGGACTGTAGAAGAGCTTAAATTACCAGAAAACATAGGGACTCAGCTTTTTGAAGCGGGTGATATACCAGCATTATCGCCAAGACAAGAATTCAACATTGATTCAATAATTCCAGATTCGCCAGCATCTAAAGCTGGACTTATGGCAACCGATAAAATCTTAAGTGTTGATGGTAAAGAAGTGAACTACTTTACCGACTTTACATATGCATTAAAAAACAGAAAAGGGGCAAGTGTGAGTTTAGAAGTTGAAAGAGACTCAGCCATTAAAACATTGACAATAACACCTTCTGAAGATAGTAAGATAGGGATTAGTATTTTAGGAGCACGCAATGAATTTCAACATAGAGATTATTCGTTTGGCGAAAGTGTTGTTAGTGGGTTTTCTGTAGGGTATTGGACTGTTAAAGATTATTTAGCGCAGTTTAAATATATATTTACAAAAAAGGGAGCAGCACAAATTGGTGGGTTTGCAGCCATTGGTAAAATGTTTCCAGCAACTTGGGATTGGGCAGCCTTTTGGCAATTAACAGCCTTTTTATCCATTATGCTTGCTGTTTTAAACTTGTTACCTATTCCTGCATTAGATGGCGGCCATGTTATGTTTTTGTTATACGAAATGGTGTCAGGAAGAAAACCGGGAGATAAGTTTATGGAGTATGCACAAATGGTAGGCTTCTTTATATTAATAGCTTTAGTTTTATTTGCAAATGGGAACGACATTTTTAAGGCAATTTTTAATTAAATTTTTTAAAAATAATGTTTGCGATGAGTAAAAATATATATATATTTGCGCTCGCTTAGGCGAAAAAAGATAACACTCCTCCTTAGCTCAGTTGGTTAGAGCATTTGACTGTTAATCAAAGGGTCCTTGGTTCGAGCCCAAGAGGGGGAGCAAAAGAAGTCTGTAAATCATTGGTTTACAGGCTTTTTTATTTTTACAAACTTTTTTTATCAACATATTTACCCACAATCCTTATTTTTTCTTAAAACTTAGCAGCATACTTATCAGGACTATGACCGTATTTAAAATTCTATACTTCTGTTATAGTGTTATGTTCAGCATTATAAACACCCTCAACAAAGAATCTCTATATGGTATAACAGTTAATACGGATGTCTTTAATGAAATTTTCTGCTGTTTTTTTCTTTGGTGTTTTTATAGTATTTCAAATTTAATAGTTTTTGAAAACACTCTCTTAGTTTTGACCTAAATCAGTACACTTTTTGCTGACGATTTACAGAATTAAAATTGGCTTATCTAAAACTAGTGGACGATTACAAATGGAATGAATTAGTATATAATACTAAATTTTCGTTTGAGCCGGCCATTGGAGAAACGTATCATATGTATTTAGGGGATGACGGAATTGAATTTTATTGCTAATTGCTCCCAAATGAATGGAATAAAGAATTTGTTGCTTCATTCAAACTCAATAGTGATAAAAAATGGGTAGTTCTAAAAATAGAAAACGAATATTTTTTTTATGGATTTAACCATAAATTTCGGAACAATTTGTTTTTATCATAATCTCGTGCTTGTTTATCAATATTAAAGTATCGGTGACCCCTTGGGTCGTTCCCAACTCCGGCCAGATAAGCCCAATTCCCCCAGTTACTACAAACATCATAATCAATTAATTGTTCTTCAAAATAGGCAGCACCTATACGCCAATCCATGTTAAGTTCATTACAAAAATAACTAGCCACATTTTGTCGACCACGATTACTCATGAATCCCGTTTGTTTTAATTCAAACATATTGGCATTAATAAAAGCGGAGGGAGTAGAGCAGTTAATCCATTGATAAAGTAATTTTTCATTCGACAATTTAGAATTAACTTTCTCCGATTTTATGCCTGAATATATGAAAAATTTTGTTCGGTGTTTTTTGAACATAAATCGGAAAAAATCTCGCCATAATAATTCAAACACCAACCAATACGTTGAGGCATTAGCCCCAAATTGCTTTTCATACTCCTGGATTTCTTGATAGATAAAACGTGCTGAAATACAACCCAAGGACAACCATGCCGAAAATTTTGAGGAATAATTGGCACCTACCATTTCGTTTCGAGTTTCTTTGTAAGAAGACAAGCATTGAGTATCATAAAAATAGTGATTTAATCTTTTTATGGCTTCACTTTCACCTCCTTTAAATTGAAGAACTGCTCGTGTATCGATTGTGGTTTTAATCAATCCTAATTCTTCTAATGTTGGTAATAGTAAAGGTTTAATTTTAGGCGAGTCAATTTTTTTTGGTGACTCAAATGGCTTTCTGATATTCGTTTCTTTCTCTGTCTTCTTTCTAAAATTAGTAAATACATCTGGAATGTCTTTGATAGAAAAAGGAAAGTCTTCAGCATGATACAATGTACTGGTGCTATAGGTGTCTAATTCGCTTCGTAATTTGAATAATTCCTTTTGCACTGCATTTTGGGTCTGAATTTCTTCAAACGCGACTTCTCTTTTTGCAAAAACTTTTTGCACTTTATATTCTTGAACTATTTTTGCAATTTCAATTTCTGGCTTCCCTTTGATTATTAGTAATCCAGAGCCTAAGACTCTTAATCTAGCATCCAAATCTTGAAGGGATTCTAATAAAAATTGTGCCCTATAATTCCCCATTTTTTTGAATCCGTTAGTTGTGGTTTGAAAATGGGATTCATCGAAACAATACACTGGAATTATCTTTTGACTTTGTGAAATAGCTCTGATTAAAGTTTCGTTATCTGTTATGCGTAAGTCGGTTTTAAACCAAACTATTGCGTTCTGTATCATAATTTATTTATGTTTTTCAAATAATAAGCAGCTTGTTTTAGTAATGCCACTTTATCTTCGGGTTTCATTTTATGCCACACATTATACATCATACCGATACGTGGATTTTTTCCTAATTTATCTTCATTTTTATCATAAAAATTCCAATACAAGCTATTGAATGGACATGCTTTATCTCCTGTTTTTACGTTTTTTTTATAATAACAACTTCCACAATAATGACTCATTTTATCGATGTAGGTTGCCGAACTTACGTAAGGCTTGGTTCCTACGATTCCGCCATCGGCAAACTGACTCATCCCACGTGTGTTGGTAATCGTAACCCATTCTATGGCATCAATGTAAATTCCTAAATACCATTCATCTACTTCGTCAGGGTGAATGCCAGCTAAAAGCGCAAAATTGCCTGTAATCATTAATCGCTGAATGTGATGCGCATATGCATAATTCAACGATTGATTGATGGTGTCTCTAATGCAATTCATTTTTGTTTTCCCGGTCCAAAACCATTCGGGGAGTTTGTTTTCATTATTGAAATAATTCAAAAAGGCATATTCTGGCATCTTGTTCCAATAAATACCACGCATGTATTCGCGCCAGCCAATAATTTGACGCACAAATCCTTCCAACTGATTATAAGCAATTTTATCTGAATAATTTTGCCATGTTGCGATAGCTCTATTGATGACTTCCAAGGGCGAAAGTATTTTCAGATTCAAAGAAAACGAAAGTCGGGCGTGATATAACGACCACTCGTTGGGGATCATCGCATCTTGGTAACTTCCAAAAAGCGCCAAACATTCGTTTACAAAAAAATCAAGTAAGTCTAATGATTGCTTTCTATTTATCGGCCAAATAAAATTTTCAGCATCAATATTTCCGATGGTTTTGATGTCTGTTTTTTTTATTTCTAAAATAATTTCTGAAACATTATTGTTAAAAACCAAAGGTGGAGTAGGTTTGTGGTCTTTTGGAAGTTTTTTTCGGTTTTCGTCATCGTAATTCCACTTTCCTGTAAGCGGTTTGTCACCTTCCATTAAAATATTGTTTTTTTTACGCATCATGTGATAAAAACTCTCCATCAAAAATGTCTTTTTATTTTCAAAAAAATCCCCTAACTCAGTTCTTGAACTCATAAAATGCTCCGAATCACTTACAGAAGTTGTGATTGAAAGTGATAAACATAGGTTTTTTAACTGCTCATCCAAACGGTATTCGTCAGGGAATTGGTATTCAAAATGAGTAAACTGTTCTTTTTCGACGAAATATTGAATGTTTTTTTCAAATGATTGTAAATTATTGGTGTCATTCAAACGAATGTAAATCAGTTGATGCTTTTGCGATTGAATTTCCAAAGCAAAATGCTGCATAGCCGAAAAGAATCCAACAATTTTTTGAATGTGATGTGAAGTGTAATCGGTTTCAGTTCGCACTTCCATCATCACATACGTCACGGAATTATCTACCTTACTGAACCAAGAATGTAGTCTGTTTAATTGATCTCCGAGAATTAATCGTAAGGTTTTTGACATTTTGTTGTTATTGTTTTTTTTGCTACTGATTACAATATTAAAAAAGGTTAATATAATTTATGTCAACCTATGAAATCTGTTACTATAATTTTACTTATTCCCTCTGCATTTATCGCTACAATATTTTACTTCATCCCAAACCTGTTCCCATTTTTTACGCCAAGTGAATGGTTTTTGGCACACTACACAAATTTTATTAGGCAGGTTTTGTTTTTTTATTCCTCTCATTCTTCGATTTATTTGGATTACTCATGTGTTTTTGTAAAATTCGCTTTCCTTCTTGCTTGACTTCTTCTTTTTTTCGGAAACTCCAAACGATATCGCTTGCATATTTTCGAGTTTCTTCAATGTTTACAATTGGAGTTGGATAGTCTTTTCCAACCATACAATTGTAAAACTGCTGTTCCATTTCATTCATTTTCCAAGGTTCGTGAAGCAAATGAACTGGTACTTCTGCTAATTCGGGTACCCATTGTTTGATGAAAACACCTTCTGCATCGTGTTCTTGGGAGTTTTTTACCGGATTGTAAATTCGAATTGTATTAATTCCCGTTGTCCCGGATTGCATCTGAATTTGTGGATAATGTATTCCCGGTTCGTAATCTAAAAATTTACGAGCTAAAAAATGTAATTCACGCGAATCTTGCCATAAATTAAAGGTAAAAAATGACACTACCAAGGCACGCATTCTAAAATTGATATAACCCGTAGCTACGAGACATCGCATACAAGCATCAACAATTGGCACACCCGTTTTACCTTCCTGCCAGGCTTTAATGTAGGTTTCGTTTTTTGGTTTTACCAAGGAATCATATGCTCTGTTTGCATTTTCAAATTCCATTTCGCATGCGTCTTCGAACTTTTGCATAAAATGGCAATGCCAATGCAAACGCGATACAAAATTTAGGATGGCTCGTTTGTTTTTTGATGATTCGTAATGCTGATTCGTATATTGATAAATCATACGCATACTAATGTTTCCATAGGTTAAATAAGGAGACAAACGGCTGCAGCCTTTTCTGCTCAAAGCAGGCTTAGAAATATGCTTGCTATAATTAACATAACGCTCTTTTACAAAACTGTCCAAATAGCGCCAAGCCCAATATTCGCCGCCCTGTTGAAATTTTTTACTAGGAATAGTAATATCAGTTGTTAAATCGGCACCTTTTATGCGATCGTAAAAATTAGCTTTTAATGTAATAGTATTTAACTCGGATTCTTTTATTTTTTTTGGGGTATCGCGCATGACTTGTTCCCAACGTTTGTCCCAATCTTGCCTGGATTTTAATCTGCGAATAACGCCGTGAATTTGAAATTCTTTCCAAGTTATATCATTTGAATGAAAGAATTCTTTCATTGCTAGATCGCGGTCAAAGGTTAGTTTATTGCCAATTTCTTGATGAGAGAAAACAGTTTTTACCTCATATTCTTGAATTAATTCTGAAAATACAGTTTTAACCTCGTTATGAAAAAAATAGATTGTAGCATTTGAAGACTTTAATTTTTTATTCAAATCCTGAATCGATTCGTAAATAAATCTCCAATGCCGCACATCTGAATCTGGATATTTCATCACTGATGGTTCAAAAAAACAAATCAATAAGAGTGGCACTCCAGATTGGTGGCCATGAAAAAAAGCTTCATTATCTAATAAGCGTAAGTCACGCTTGAACCAAACAATATGAATCGGTTTTTTGATCAAACTATTAGAATAAAATAATGAAAATAAAAAACTATTTTTGTTTATTTTTTTAATAAAAACACTAAACAAAAGTACAGTTTTAAATATAATTTTAGAATTAAAAATCATCTTATTAATGGAAATAAGTTGTCAAAATATTTAGATCAAACCAAAATATATATTAAAAAGGATTAATGCACTTAGCGAAGTAATTTAAAATTAATTGAAAGATTGGGAAGTTTTTTATTTTTCTATTCCCAAAATACAGGAACTAAAACTTATTTTTTTAAGTTGCTGTGTTCAACTCATAAGTGCAACAAACTTATTATTTAGTTTTTCAATCGGACTAAGATAATTGAATTTTCTAATGGGTCTGTTATTGATTGATAATTCTACTTGTTTGATTCTTTTTTCGGTT
>JBNMNO010000013.1:0-41747 GCA_051275695.1 Mariniflexile sp. | reverse complement strand
CGCTAAAAGAAGGTTTAAAATGGAACTCAGAAATTTAGCTATTGCTATGATTGTTGTAAAATGTGAAGGGAAATTAGACCATTTTGAAACATAAAAAAATGGTCAGAATTTCTTCCGACCATGACTGACCAAATTGGTCGCTTTTTTTATTCTTAAAATAAATTATTTAAGTTTCTTTTTAACTTCAACTTGATGGAAAGCTTCAATAATATCGCCTTCATTAATCTCGTTGTAGTTTTTAATTTGCATACCACAATCAAATCCTTTGGTTACCTCTTTAGCGTCATCCTTAAATCGTTTTAATGATGTCAATTCGCCAGTAAATACAACGACACCATCTCTGATTAAACGAACTTTCGAGTTTCTAAGAATTTTTCCGTTAGTCACCATACAACCAGCTATACTACCAATTTTAGTGACTTTAAATATTTCTCTAATTTCTGCAGTACCAGTAATCTCTTCTTTAAACTCTGGAGATAACATACCTTCCATAGCATCTTTAAGGTCGTTAATAGCATCGTAAATAATTGAATAGGTTCTAATATCAATCTCTTCTTTATCAGCTATCATTCTTGCATTTCCAACAGGACGCACATTAAATCCAATAATAATCGCATCGGAAGCTGAAGCTAATAAGACATCACTTTCAGTAATGGCGCCAACACCTTTATGCAAAATATTAACTTGAATTTCTTCAGTTGATAATTTTTGGAATGAATCTGTTAAAGCTTCAACAGAACCATCCACATCCCCTTTAAGGATAATATTTAATTCTTGGAAATCGCCTAATGCAATACGACGCCCAATTTCATCTAAAGTGATATGGCGCTGGGTTCTTACCGATTGCTCACGTTGTAATTGTGCCCGCTTCGAAGCAATTTGTTTTGCTTCGCGTTCATCTGCAAATACATTGAATTTATCTCCGGCTTGTGGCGCACCGTCTAAACCTAATATAGATACAGGTGTTGAAGGACCTGCAGCAACAACGCTATTACCTCGTTCATCGTGCATTGCTTTTACCTTTCCGCTGTTTTTCCCAGCCAGCACATAATCTCCTACTCTTAGAGTTCCTGCTTGTACTAAAATAGTTGAAATATACCCACGCCCTTTATCTAAAAACGCCTCTACTACAGTACCTAATGCTGGTTTATTTGGATTTGCTCTAAGCTCTAATAATTCGGCTTCAAGCAATACTTTTTCTAATAATTCTTTTACTCCTGTTCCTAATTTTGCAGAAATATCATGCGATTGAATTTTACCTCCCCAGTCTTCAACTAATAAATTCATTTGTGCCAATCCTTCTTTAATTTTCTCAGGATTTGCAGCCGGTTTATCAATTTTATTAATTGCAAAAACTATAGGAACTCCGGCAGCTTGGGCATGAGCAATGGCTTCTTTTGTTTGTGGCATAATATCATCATCGGCCGCTGCAACAATAATGGCAATATCTGTAACTTGAGCACCACGTGCACGCATAGCTGTAAATGCTTCGTGACCAGGAGTATCAAGGAATGCTATTTTTTGTCCACCATCTAATTCAACTCCATACGCTCCAATATGTTGTGTAATCCCTCCAGATTCTCCGGCAATTACATTCTCTTTACGTATGTAATCTAGAAGCGATGTTTTTCCATGATCTACGTGACCCATCACGGTTACAATAGGAGCTCTTGGCAATAAATCTGCTTCAGTATCTTCAATTACTTCTATTGAATCTTCAATATCGGCAGTTACAAATTCTACTTCAAACCCAAATTCTTCTGCAACAATAGATAATGTTTCGGCATCTAAACGCTGATTCATGGTTACCATCATCCCCAAAGACATACAAGCAGAAATAATTTGAGTAACTGGCACATCCATCATAGTAGCAACTTCGCTAGCTGTAACAAATTCGGTAACTTTAAGAATTTTACTTTCTGCAGCCTCTTGCTCTAAATTTCTTTCGGTTTGATCTCTATGTTGGTCTCTCTTATCTCTTCTATATTTTGCGCCTTTACCTTTTGACGATTTTCCTTGAAGTTTTTCAAGTGTTTCACGCACTTGTTTTTTAACATCTTCATCACTAGGGTCTTCTTTAACAAGAGGACGTCTAGCTTGACCTGGCCCTTGACCTGGTTTTCCCTTAAAACGATCGTTTCCATTCCTATTTGGCCCCACTCCTGTTCCTGTTCTTGGACCTCTAGTATCCCCTGGTTGTTGAGTCCCACCAACTTTACTAATACGTCTGCGTTTTTTCTTATTGGCAGCCGCATTTGGGTCGGTGTTTTTAACCTCCGGTTTCTTTAATTCTGGCTTTTTCTTAGGTTTATTAAACTGTGATAAATCAATTTTATCTCCAGCTATTTTTGGCCCTGAAAGTACTTGATATTTAGTTGTTACCTTTTCATCAGGAATTAAATCCCCTTCAGAATTCGTAGTCTGTTTTTTAACCTCCTCTATTTTCTTAGATTCTGATACCGCTTCTTGTGGGGCTTTAGCGGTTTCTGTTTTCACTTCTTGCTTAACCTCTTTGGCGACCTTTGGTTTTTCAACTTCCTCTTTAACTGGTTCCTTATCAACAATTTTTTGAAGCTCCTCTACTACCGGAGCTTTCTGAACAGGTTCTTCTAGTTTTGATTGAACAGGAGCCTCAACGGGTTTCTTAAACTCTAAATCAATTTTACCGACCTGCTTGGTTCCGGCAAGTGTTTTAGTAGCTTTTACAATTTCTTCTCTTTTGGCTACCTCTTTGTGTTTCTCCTCAATCTCGCGTTCGCGTTGCTCGCGCAACACTTCTTTCTCTTTTAATTTGGCCTCACCAACTTCTTTAGATGCGACTTTTTTACTAGCGTCCGTTTGAAACTCATTTAAAAGAACTGTATGTATATCCTCTGATATTTTGGTGTTCGGACTTTTCTCTATATCAACGCCCTTTGATTCTAAAAAATCAACAGCACGGTCAATAGAAATATTGAGTTCGCGTAATACTTTATTTAATCTAACTGTTTCAGCCATAAATTGCCTTTAAAATACTCAAATTTATGTTATTCTTCAAATTCTTCTCTAAGAATTCTAATAACGTCTTTAATTGTTTCTTCTTCTAAATCTGTTCTCTTAACTAAATCAACTACATCTTGCTCTAAAATGCTTTTTGCAGTATCTAATCCAGCTTTACTAAACTCTTCAATTACCCATGCTTCTATTTCGTCAGAGAACTCAGATAATTCAACATCTTCCTCAGCACCTTCTCTAAACACATCAATTTCATAACCAGTTAATTGACCAGCCAAACGTATATTGTGTCCGCCTCTACCAATTGCTTTGCTTACTTCTTCTGGTTTTAAAATAACCTCAGCGCGTTTTGTTTCTTCATTAATTTTTACTGAAGTCACTCTGGCTGGACTTAAAGCTCTTGTAATAAAAAGTTGTAAATTAGTAGTATAATTTATAACGTCGATATTTTCGTTACCTAACTCGCGAACAATCCCATGAATTCTTGAACCTTTCATACCAACACAAGCACCAACAGGATCTATTCTGTCATCATAAGAATCTACAGCTACTTTTGCTTTTTCTCCTGGTATTCTAACTACCTTTTTAATGGTGATTAAACCATCGAAAACTTCAGGTATTTCTTGTTCAAAAAGTTTTTCTAAAAATATTGGAGAACTTCTAGACATTATGATAGTTGGCTTAGCACCTTTTAATTCAACACTATCAATAACTCCTCTTACATTATCTCCTTTTCTAAAGAAATCTGAAGGTATCTGTTTTTCTTTTGGAAGTATAATTTCATTACCTTCATCGTCTAACAAAATAACTGCTCTGTGACGAATATGATGCACCTCAGCAGTATAAATTTCACCAACTAAATCTTTAAACTGTTTAAAAATTATAGTGTTATCGTGTTCATGAATTTTAGAAATTAAGTTTTGACGTAATGCCAAAATAGCTCTTCTTCCCAAATCAATCAGTTTTACTTCTTCAGATACATCTTCACCTACCTCGAAATCTGGCTCAATTTTACGTGCTTCAGACAATGAAATTTCTTGATTTGGCTCTTCAACTTCACCATCAGCAACAACAACTCTATTTCTCCAAATTTCTAAATCGCCCTTATCCGGGTTTACAATAATATCGAAATTGTCATCATCGCCATATTTCTTTTTTAAGGCACTTCTAAACACATCTTCTAAAATAGCCATTAACGTTACTCTGTCAATTAGCTTATCGTCTTTGAATTCTGAAAAAGATTCAATTAACGCGATATTCTCCATAACTCTTATTGAATTAAAATTTAATCATAACTTTTGCTTCTACAATATCTTCGTAAGCGATATTCGCTTGCTTTTTTACAGTTACTTTCCCTTTACCTACAGGCTTAGGTTCTCTAACTTTCCACTCTAATGTAATATCTGTTTCGGTTACTTTTGTAAGCAAGCCTTCTAATTTTTCAGAAATTGTTCTTACAGCAAGCTCTCTATTCAGGTTTTTTTTATACTGCCTTTTATTAACCAAAGGTGTTGTTGCTCCTGCCGACATGACTTCTAAACCAAAATCATACACTTCTCTGTCCATGTTATGTTCAATAGCTCTGCTTATAAACATGCAATCTTCAACTAAAACACCATTGTCACCATCAATTACTATATTTATCTGATTATCTCCTTGAATTGAAAAATCAATTAAAAATAAATCTGGTCGTTCAATTAACGCAGTATTAAGTAAGTCTGTAACGGTATTTTTAAACATTTTTTTTATAAAAAGAGGGGACTTTCCGTCCCCTCTTAACTTAATTTCACCTTTCAGCACTGCAAATATATAATATTTTATTGATTTCTAAAGTAAATTTCATAAATTTAGATTCAACTTACCCCTTAAAAAATGAAACAAGTACTACAAAATATCCATGTTTTTTGTAAATTTTTCCTTGCGAATTGCCTCTGACCATATTATAAAACACTCTTAAATTGATGAAAAAAATACTTGTTCCCACCGACTTTTCTCCACAAGCAGAAAACGCTTTAAAGGTAGCAGCGCAACTAGCAAAAAAACATAAATGCGCGATTTATTTGTTGCATATTATTGAAGTCCCATTACACACTATAGATCCTTTAAGTACCTATAACGACCTGCCTGAAGCTATGTATTTTATGAAGTTAGCTCGTAAACAATTTGAAGAATTTAGGGCGAAAGACTATTTAAAAAACTTAAAAATATATGAACACGTAGAATTTCATGAAATATTTAAAGGTGTTTTTCAGGTGTGCAAAAAACAAGGAATCGATTTAGTTATAATGGGCTCCAATGGCGCTAATGGTTTGAAAGAAATACTTGTAGGAAGTAATACCGAAAAAGTGGTTCGTACATCTGAAACACCTGTTTTAGTGGTTAAAGATGAACTGATAAACCTGAGAACTAAAAACTTTGTTTTTGCATCGGATTTTAGAGACGAATGCAAAACCACTTTTGAAAAAGCTATTGGATTTGCCAATATTTTTGGTTCTAAATTGCATTTACTTATGGTGAATACCCCAAATAACTTTATTACATCTGAGGAGGCACAAAATAGAATGCAAAATTTTATTAAACAGTTTGATTTTTCAAATTATACGATAAATATTTATAACGATGCTACTATTGAAGAGGGTATTATGAATTTTTCTCAATCTGCGAAAATAGATATAATAGGCATGAGTACCCATGGGAGAAAAGGTATTTCTCGCTTTTTTAATGGCAGCCTAAGTGAAGATTTAGTGAATCATGCCAAACGCCCAGTAATGACATTTAAAATCTAAAACAATATTTTGAAAAGGTATTTTTTCGTTAGTGATTGCCGTGGAAATCCTTTTGTTTTTTACAAAAGATTGCAACGAAAAGCGCGACCCATAGGTTAACGCCCGAATACTCAAACTATGAAAAATAAAAAACCCTAACCTTTTTCAAGATTAGGATTGACATTTAAGTTGGCCCACTAGGGCTCGAACCTAGACTCTTTGGTACCAAAAACCAACGTGTTGCCAGTTACACCATGGGCCATTCTTTTAATGAGCGGCAAATTTAATACAAATATTTATTTGTACAAGCATTTTTTGAAAAATAATTATCAATACTTAACGTTTCCTTAAAAACCTTATGAATACCATATTTATTATTAAATTCGCCACAGTAAATTAACATTCCGATTTTATGACCAATTTTAATTTTAAAAAATGGAATACCATTTTAGGATGGCTCACTTTTTTAATAGCTTTTATTACTTATAGCCTCACCGTAGAACCCACTGTAAGCTTCTGGGATGCCGGAGAATACATTTTAACATCTGCTAAATTGCAGGTAGGCCACCCTCCTGGGGCTCCTTTATTTCAAATGCTTGGGGCGTTTTTTGCCATGTTTGCTTTCAAGCCTTCGCAAGTTGGTTTTATGATGAATATGATGAGCGCCGTTTCTAGCGCGTTCACTATTCTTTTTATGTTTTGGACTATTACTTTACTATTAAAAAAACTGGTCGGTAATAAAAATGAAATATCTAAAGAAAAAGCCTTAGCCATTTTAGGTAGTGGTTTAGTAGGTAGTTTAGCTTTTACGTTTACCGATTCTTTCTGGTTTAATGCAGTAGAAACTGAGGTTTATGCCATGGCAACTTTAATTATGGCTGTATTGTTTTGGCTGGGGTTACGCTGGGAGCAAGACATGAATAAACCAAGAGGCAACCGCTGGCTTATTTTAATTTCTTTTATAATAGGACTTTCGTTTGGCGTTCATTTTATGGGCTTATTAACCATTCCTGCTATTGGGCTTATTTACTACTTTAAAAACTACAAAACAGTTAGTGTTAAAAACTTTATAATTGCCAATATAGTTTCGGTTGCCATTTTATTATTCATTTTTAAATTGTTAGCGCCTAATATTCTTAAAATATTCAGTGTTTTTGAAATCTTTTTTGTGAATTCTATTGGGCTCCCTTTTAATTCAGGGTCTGTTATTGCAGGGATACTTTTGGTTGCTATCATTTATTATGCCTTAAACTATACGAGTAAAAAGGGCATGGTGCATCTTAACACCGGTGTTTTGTGCGTTACGTTTATCATTATTGGGTTTTCTACATGGCTAATGCTTCCTATTAGAGCCAATGCCAATGTAGTTATTAATGAAAATAATCCATCAAGTGCCAGAGAATTATTAGCTTATTATAATTTGGAGCAATACCCGGAAACGCATTTATTTTATGGGCCGCAATTTACTGACCAGTATGCGTATTTAGATGAAAACAACCCATATTTAGATGATAAACCCAAATACGAAAAAGACGAAACAAAAGGTAAATATGTTATTGTAAACGACTACAAAAACGCGAAACAAAACTACAATTCAAAACATGCTTCTGTATTGCCACGTATGTGGAGTTCGGAACATGCCGAAAATTATATGATGTTTTCAGGGTATCTAGATTTTAAACTAAAACCTGAATATCAAATGGAAAATGAATTGCGAACTTCCATTACAACTTTTAAAAATGATGTCGCTAAAGGCAATGTTGATTATGAAGATTATAATAATTTTTTAAAACGCTACAAAAGTTATATTGATATAGAAAAACCATCTCTTTGGCAAAATGTTACCTATATGTTTCAGTATCAATTAGGATACATGTACTGGCGTTATTTTATGTGGAATTTTTCTGGAAGACAAGATGATATTCAAGGAAAATACGATAATCATGGTAATTGGATAACAGGTATAAAACCATTAGACGAAAAACTTTTAGGCTTTCCACAAAGCAAATTACCAAGTGACGTTAAAAACAATAAAGCTAGAAACACTTATTACTTACTACCTTTTATTTTAGGGCTTTTAGGATTCTTCTTTTTATTTAATAAAGACAAAAAATTATTTTGGACCATGTTGGTGTTTTTCCTTTTCACAGGAGTAGCCATTCAATTTTACACCAATGTGCGCCCTTTTGAACCGCGTGAACGCGATTACTCCGTAGTTGGTTCATTTTATGTGTTTGCATTATGGATTGGTTTTGGAGTTTATGCCCTTTTTGATGGGTTAAAGAAATATGTGCCTTCAAAATTATTGGCTCCAGCACTATCAATTATCTGTTTAATTTTAGTGCCAGGGATTTTAGCAGCCAATAATTGGGATGATCACGACCGTTCTGATAAATATACCGCCAGAGCTATGGCCAAAATGTATTTAGATTCCTGTGACAAAGATGGTATATTATTTACTATTGGCGACAACGATACGTTTGCTCTTTGGTATGCACAGGAAATTGAAGGTTATAGAACCGATGTTCGTGTTGTAAATACTAGTTTATTTCAAACAGACTGGTATATAGACCAAATGAAGCGTAAAGCTTATGACAGCGACCCTGTTCCGTCGCAGTTAACGCACGATTTATACAAATACGGCACTAATGATTATATCATTATTGAGCCTGTTGTTAAAGACACCTTGCTTGTTAAGCAATTTTTAGATTTTATTGCAAGTAATAATCCTAAAACGAAGTATAAATATATTTTAGAACAAAAAGGAATAGACCTTTCTCAGGTTAGAAATCAAGACTTATCAGCAAGTTATCTGCCAACTGAGTTTTTAAGAATTCCTGTGAATAAAGAAAATGCCTTAAAATATGGTATTGTTAAAGCAAAAGATGCCGATAAAATAGTGCCTTACATTGATATTCATATTAAGGAGAACGCCTTGTATAAAAACAGGTTACTTATGCTAGATATTGTTGCTAATAACGATTGGAAACGGCCTATATATTTTACTGGCGGCAGCTTTGGTGATGACGATTATATTTGGATGAAAGATTACTTGCAGCTTGATGGTATGTGCTACAAACTAGTCCCTATAAAAACCCCGGTTGATAGAGCAAATCCTTTCGATATGGGACGTGTTGATAGTGATTTAATGTATGAAAAAGTAAAAAAATGGGATTGGGGTAATAGCGGTAGTCCAGATATTTATCACGACCCTGAAACTCGAAAAAACTCTATAACTTACAGAGGCAATTTAGCTCGATTAATAGAACAATTACTTACGGAGGAAAAACTGGATAAAGCTGAAAACATAGCAGATATTGCTATGACTAATATACCGGTTGAATACTTTGGATATTACACCCTGTTAGAGCCTTATATAAGTGCTTATTATGAAGTTGGAAACAAAGAAAAAGCACAAAAATTATATAAAGAAGTAGCCAATAAATATCAAGAAAATTTAGCTTATTACGCTAGTTTAACAACCATAGATCAAGAACGCTTATTTGAAGATATTTATACCGACATTCAACGTTATAAAGGTTTAGTTGATGTTTTGGTAAAATATGACTTAGACTTTGCTGAAACTGAAGGCGACATATTTAACACGAACTTAAAGTTATTTAAACATTTTTATGGCGGTCAATCTGAAGAAGATCAACCAATTCCAGAAACAGACTTAGATATTCCTGTTACAGATAGCAGTATGGACTTAAAAACAGAGTAAGGCATGACCTTAACACCTGTAAAAACACCATTAGTTGCAAAAAAAATGTTCCCAAATTACATTTGGGACATCGCAACTAAAGAGAAAGTAATCTATCTTACTTTTGATGATGGACCAACTCCAGAAATCACTAATTGGACATTAAACACCTTAAACGCATACAACGCTAAAGCTACTTTTTTTTGCATTGGCAAAAATATTGAAACGCACCCAGAAATTTTTCAAAATATTTTAAATGATGGCCATTCTATTGGAAACCACACACACAATCACATTAAAGGTTGGAAAACAAAAGCCAAAGACTATCTGGAAAATATTTTAGAGGCTCAAAAAAGTGTCAATAATCAAATTCAGAATTTAGAATTTAGAATTCAGAATTTATTTCGACCACCTTATGGGCAAATAACGCCCAAACAAGGAAAAAAACTTATAGAATTAGGTTACAAAATAATTATGTGGGATGTACTGTCTTTTGATTGGGAAAAAAATATATCTGAAGACACTTGCTACAATAATATTATTTCGAATACCACAAACGGAAGTATTGTTGTGTTTCATGATAGTTTAAAAGCATCCAAAAACATGCAATTTGCGTTGCCAAAGGTGTTGAAATATTATACTGAAAAGGGGTATTTATTTAAAGCGATTACTTTTTAATAAGATTTAAATAAATCCATATTAATAATGAAACTCAATTGTAGATTCCGGCATGACCGGGATTTGATTAAACATACTTTTGAATAATACTAATAAGCGTATTAGCATCTTGCTCGCCGCTTTGACGCCATTTCATTTCACCACCTTTATAAATAATTAAAGTGGGCAATGTTTTTACCCTTAAAGCCTCAGCCAACTCTTCGTTTTTTTCAACATCGATTTTAATTACTTTTGCCTTATCGCCAACGGCAGCGGCCACATCTCTCAGGACGGCATGCATGGCAGTAGATTGATCATTCCATTCTGTAAAAAAATCTAACAAAACAGGAATTTCTACATCAATAAGTTCTCCGAATTTTGACATACATTTTTGTTATTAGTCAAATACATTTATACAAACCTACGTAATTTTTTGAAATTAAAAATAATTGCAGTTTATATAATATATTAGGATAAAATTAAGCAAATTATTTACAAATACAACATTTACAAATGTTAAGTAATAGCTGTTCCTTTTTTAAGCTCAATAACTGTTATTTCTGGCCATATACCAACACGCCCTGGAAAGGCTAAATAGCCAAACCCTCTATTGACATTAATATATTGACCCATTTCACTATAAATACCCGCCCAATATTTATAACGCCATTTTATTGGACTCCATTTAAACCACCCTGGTATTTCAATACCAAATTGCATTCCATGGGTATGACCGCTTAATGTTAAATGATAATGATTAGCATCTTTAATTACTACTTTTTCCCAATGTGTTGGGTCGTGACTCATTAAAATTTTAAAATCATCATTTTTTATGCCGGCAGCTGCAAGTTGTAAATCGCCTGCTTTTTTAAAACCTCCAATACCCCAGTTTTCTACACCAACTAAAGCAATACGTTCGCCATTTTTTTCAAGGAATCTACTTTCATTTAATAATACATCAAAGCCTATTTGTTTTTGAAGGGTTTTTAAATATTCTAGATTTTGTTGCTTGGCTTCTTCTGTTTCCCAGGTAACATAATCACCGTAATCATGATTTCCTAAAATTGAAAACAAACCATCTTTAGCTTTAAGTCTGCCAAAAACATTCATGTAAGGAAGTAATTCTTCTGCTTTATTATTCACCATATCCCCAGTAAACAAAATCACATCGCTTTGCTGTTCATTTATTAAATCTACGGCATAATTTATCTTATCTATATTATCGAAACTGCCAGAATGAATATCGCTAATTTGAGTGATTTTATAACCGTCAAAAGCTTCAGGCAAATCTTCAAAAGTCAAGGTATATTTTAAAACTTTATAGTTATATTTCCCTTTGTACATCCCATAAATTATAGAAGCTAACGGAATAGCAGCAATGCCTAAGGCTATTTTGCTAATAAATTGCCTCCTAGATGTAAAATAATTACCATTAGCTACAGTACCCTCTGTAAAATATCTATAAAGGGCTTGTGGAACTCTAAATATATCTTCACCAAACATGGAAATTAACAACACCATTTTTGGAATTAAAATGGCAATAAAAAACCCAAAAGCATAGGCGTTTGAATGCGAAAAACCATCGCTTCTGTTAAAGCCATAATAATTAAACACAAAGTTTCCAATAACCAAAACAGAAATTAGCCAATATAAAACAAGTATCCAATTATTTTTTGTTACCGTTTTAAATGTCTGAAAAGCATATAGGTCAATAATACAAAAAAGAACTAGAAAAATAATCCAACGAATCATAGACAACCAATTAATTAACAAAGTTACTGATTTCGTTTTCTTATTTTCTTATGAAATTGTTAAACGTTTTCATCTTTAAATTAATGGATTCTGCATTTGTTATAAATTTCACTTCTTTTGTTTCGTTTGGTAATAAATCAAAATAGTTATCTTTAAAACGTCCTGTATCATCTGAATACAGAAACACATCTTTTTGTAATGTACTACTTGATAACTCTATAGTAAAACCATCGTCTGACTTTATAATTTTTTTTGTTATATCTACATTTTCTAGTCTTAAATCTTTGGGTTTTACGAAATACGTATATGCTTTTTCGTTATTAAACGTGGCTATCAAAACCGTTTTCGCTGAATCTATATTTGGTAATGGTAAATTATAGAATAATGTACTACTATTTTCGGGCACTGATACTTGCTTAGAATCTACCCAAATTTCATCCCCATTAAAATCTATGATTTTTAAATGCAATTCCCCTTTAAAAGACTCTAAATTATCATTTACAATATATGTTTTCAATACATTTTGGTTAATTGTTGAAGAAATCAATAAGTTTTTAAATACTTTCTTTATTTCATAATGAAGCGCCTTCCAGTTTCCTAAATAATCAATACTAGACCATGATACTACTGGCCAGCAATCGTTTAACTGCCAATACAAGGTGCCCATATTATATGGCTTTGCACGTCGTTGTGCTTCAAAGCCTTTACGCATTCCATATGCTTGTAAAAGCTGGCTCATATACACATAATCTTCATTATTTAAGGGAACAGGAAAATCTCGTCCCATATATTCCCTGATCAAATCAAACCCTCTGGGATGTTTTTGATGCGTTTGAAATGCTTCACCACTAATATCAATACTATCTTTTTGGGTCGCATATTTTATTACTTCATAACTTGGAAATGCTTGAAAACCAAATTCGCTCATAAATCGCGGAACATTATTCTCTAAATGTTCAAAAGGGTAAGCATCGTGCCAAAGCCACCAATCGTGAGCATCGCCATCTGTTTTGTATTTAGGATTTCCTCGAGCATATTTTGGTGACGATTCCCAATAATCAGTATCTGAAAATTGTTTTACTATTTTAGGCAGAACTCCATCAAATAATTTAATATAATTATTCCAAATCTCAGCCTTTTCTTTCTCAGAACGGTTAGTTTGCCAACCCCAATTACCCCAAGCTTCTGCGTTTTCGTTATTGCCGCACCAAAGCGCCATAGATGTATGATTTCTCAATCTTTTTACATTCTGAATAGCCTCTTCTTCAACATTTTTAAAAAAAGAAGTGTCGCCAGGATACATGGCACATGCGAACATAAAATCTTGCCAAACAAGAATGCCCTTTTCATCACATAAGTCGTAAAAAATATCATTTTCATAAATACCTCCACCCCAAACACGTAACATATTCATATTCGCATCAACAACATCTCCCAACAACTTCTCGTAATGAGCATGAGTAACTTTATTTTGTAAACTATTTTGCGGTATATAATTTGCTCCTTTCATGTAAACAGGAATATTATTTACTTTAAAATAGAAAGATTCTCCAATACTATCTTTCTCTGAAACCAATTTGATGGTTCTTAATCCTTTTTTTATTGAATAGGAATCTAAAATTTTTCTTTCATTCTTAGCTACAATTTTTATATTATACAAATAGGGTTCCCCTAAATTATGTGGCCACCAGAGTTTAGGCTTTTTAATTTGCAAAGAAAGTTTAACTGAATTTCCAGTTGCTACATCTTTAAACTTACTACTTAAAACATCATTTACATAGACATCAAAACTTATCGGATTGCGTAATTGATTAATCGATTCAATATGAAGTGATAAATCAGCAATTGAATCGTTTAATGTATTTTGCTCTATATAAACATCATTAATTTTAAAATCATCCCAGACACTTAAATAAATAGGTTTCCAAATACCAGAAGTGTTTAATACAGGACCCCAATCCCAACCATATTGAAACTGGGCTTTTCTAGTAAAAACACGATTCCCGACAGGCAACTCATAAGCTAATTTTTCTTTTTCTTTTAATTCATTTTTTGGTGTGTTTTCAAATACGATACGTAAATTATTTTCTGTTCTTAAACTTGATTTAACATCGGCTATATAACTTCTAAAGGCATTTTCAGTTTTTAAAATTAAACTATCATTTAAAAATACGGATGCATAGGTGTCTAATCCTTCAAAATTAAGTTCAATATGCTGCTTTTTCAGCGTTCTTTTATCAAGTAAAAATTTAGTTTTATATTCCCAATCGTTTTCAGAAATCCATTGTAAATCAAGCTCATTATCAGCAACAAAAGGGTCTTCAATAATTTTATTATCCAATAAATCAGAATGTACATTTCCAGGCACTAAAGCATGTTTCCATATACTATCCTTAGTGTTTTTAAATTCCCAATTATCATGAAAAACCATTTGTTTGGGAATGTTTTTTTTTACCGCACATTTAATATTAATAAGCACTAGTAATAGCATGAGAATACCTTTTTTAATCATTTTTTAAATTATTAATGATTGATCTTATTTTGGCAACATCTGAACAATACTCGATAGTTTCATCAAATAATTTTGAACTATTCATTAAAACTTTAAGTTTATTATTAGTTTTATTAATTGTTGTTGCAGATGCATGCAATTCCTTAAATCCTTCTTTTTTAAAAAGCAACACATTCTCAGAATTAATACCGCCACCAGGCATTATGGTAATTTTATTATTAGCTTTTACTTGAAGTTCAATAAGTAAATCTATACCTTTTTCAGCAAAAGTTTCCTGTCCTGACGTAAGCACTCTCTGTGCTCCTAATTTAATAAGCTGGTCTAATGCTTCAAATGGATTTGGAACGTAATCAAACGCTCTGTGAAAAGTAAAATGTAAAGGCTTAGACAACTCTATAAGTTGTTTTGTGCGCTTAATATCAATTGAATTATCACTGTTTAAAATTCCAGAAACGATTCCATTACAACCAAGTTCTTTACATAATTGAATATCTTGTTTTATAATATCATATTCAACATCAGAATAATTAAAATTTCCACTTCTAGGTCTAATCAAAACAAAAACAGGAATAGTAAGATTCTCAACCACTTGTTTTATTAATCCATAAGAAGGTGTAATACCTCCAACCGCTAATTCACTGCATAGTTCTATGCGATGAGTTTCTGCCTGTTGAGCGTTTAAAGCAGATTGAAATGAACTAGCACATATTTCTAATATCATTTATCATCACCTTTTTTACACGAGATCCTTATGACTTGCAAAGTTTAATATTATAAAAACTCTTTGTTTTAATTTTCAAATATCAATTCCCCTTTAGATTCTAGTTCCTTAAATTTTTGAACTAATTCTAAAGCGTCTGGAATGACGTCACTACATAAAATAATAAGAGAGCCTTTTACCGCATTTTTAACAGCGTATGTAATGGCTTCTTTTTCAGATGGTATGATCGTTGTTTTTTTATTTGGATCTACCATTTTAATACCGTTATCAAGCATTTTAATCAATTCTTGCTCTGTTTTTCCGCGTAGGTTTTTATCTTGACGAATAATAATTTCATCAAACATTTCTGCAGCTATACTGCCCATAAGGTTGGTGTCTTCTTCTCGTCTGTCTCCTACACCAGCTATAATACCAACTTTTACTGTGGCATCTAACTTATCTGTAAAATTCTTTAAAGCAAGCATTCCTGCTGGATTGTGTGCATAGTCTAATAAAATAGTAAAATCTTTAAATTTAAATAAATTTAAACGCCCAGGTGTTTGTGATGCCGAAGGAATAAATGTCTCTAACCCCACTTTTATATCTTCAATACTAATCCCTTGCACATGTGCCGCAAGTACAGCCCCCAATACATTTTGAATCATAAAAGCTGCTTTACCTCCGTAGGTAATTGGTATATGTTCTGCTTTCAAAACACGCATTTTCCATTCGCCACGACAAATAGTTACATACCCATTTTCGTAAATGGCAGAAATACCATGTAACCGTTGCAAGGCTTTAATTCTTGGGTTGTTTTCATCCATAGAAAACAAGGCTACATGACAATTTACTGTGCGACGCATATCATAAACTAAATCGTCATCAGCATTCAAAATAGCATACCCGTTTGGCAATACGGTTTCAGGAACTACGCCTTTTACCTTTGCTAATTGTTCTACTGTATGTATACCTTTTAACCCTAAATGATCTGCGGCAACATTAGTTACTATGGCAATATCACATTTTTTAAACCCTAATCCAGCTCGTAACAAACCACCTCTTGCACATTCTAAAACGGCCAAATTAACGGTTGGATCTTTCAATACAAATTCCGCACTAGCTGGTCCCGTGCAATCGCCAGACATTAATAATCTATTTTGAATATACACCCCATCCGTGGTGGTATATCCAACCCGATATCCGCTCATTTTTGCAATGTGCGAGATTAATCTGGACGTTGTAGTTTTTCCGTTAGTACCTGTAATAGCAATTATAGGAATGCGACCTGTATTCCCCTGTGGAAATAATTTATCAATAACATGACCTGCCACATTTCGAGGTAAGCCTTTTGTTGGCGCTAAATGCATTCTAAATCCTGGTCCAGCGTTTACTTCTAAAACAGCGCCTCCCGTTTCTGACAAAGGTTTAGAAATATCAGTAGTCATTACATCAATACCACAAATATCTAAATCAATAATTTTCGAAATACGTTCTGCCATATCAATATTAGCAGGATGCAATATATCTGTAACATCTTCAGCAGTTCCTCCAGTACTTAAATTGGCTGTATCTTTTAAAATCAACATGTCCCCTTCTGGGATTACAGATTCTAATGTATACCCCGCATCTTTTATAATCGTTTTTGTTAAGTCGTTAACAGTGATTTGAGTAAGCACATTTTCATGACCATAACCACGGCGAGGGTCTTTATTAACTTCATCTATAAGTTCTTGAACCGATAATTTTCCATTGCCAATAACGTGGGCAGGCGTTCGTAAAGCTGCTGCCACTAATTTGTTATTTATTACCAGTAGTCTGTAATCTTGACCTGTAATAAATTTTTCTACAATGATAGCGCCGCTGCGCGAACTTTCTTTTGCGTTAGTAAAGGCTACTAGCGCATCTTCATAAGTATTAATATTAACGGTTATGCCGCGTCCATGATTGCCGTCAACTGGCTTTATAACTAAAGGGAATTTTATAGTCTTGCAGGCCTCTTCTAAGCTACTTTCTCGTCTAATAATTTCACCACGAGGAACTTCTACCTGAGCTTGTTCTAATAAGAATTTAGTATCTTCTTTATCACATGCCAATTCAACTCCAATACTACTTGTTTCACTTGTAACAGTCGCTTGAATTCTTTTCTGATTTGCGCCATAACCCAATTGACATAAGGAATATTTATTAAGGCGAATCCAAGGAATCCCCCTTGCCTCAGCTTCTTCAACTATCGAACCTGTACTTGGGCCTAATCTTTCTGTTTCACGTAGCTCTCTCATATGTTGAATATCATCTGCTAAATCGTATTCTTCACCCCTTATTATAGCTTCACATATGCTAACTGAAACTTTTGCAGCATAACGTCCAACAGATTCTTCCATATAAGCAAAAACCACATTATAAACACCCTCCTCTCCATAACCGCGAGTTCTTCCAAATCCAACGTCCATTCCCGCAAGGGTTTGAATTTCTAAAGCTATGTGCTCTATAATATGACCCATCCACGTGCCATCTTCCACACGTTGAAAAAATCCTCCAGGTTGACCAACAGAGCAGCGATGCTCAAACATAGTTGGAAACATAGTTTCCAATCGCTCCTTAAATCCATCAATTTTATTGGAAGGCCTCTGCTCCATCTCTTCAAGGTCCAGAACCATCACTATTAATTTATGTCGGCGTACAGACCAATAATTTGGCCCTCTCATAGCATTTATCTCACGTATAATCATGTTGATTGGCTTTTAATTGTTTTCAAAAATGGAAGTTTATAAATATATGCATTTTCGGCTGAAAAAATTAGTTTATTTTTGGCCAATATTAAAAGAAGCTCAGATTATTATGCAGTTGATAAAAGGGACCTTAATTCCTATTGGGGGAAATGAAGACAAAGGTTTAGAAGCCAATGAAATGTACACTTTGGAGTTTATAACTGAAGGTATTTTATCGCACGTTTTAAGAGAGGCGGGTGGCGTTAACGCAAAAATTGTGATTATTCCAACGGCATCAAGAATTCCTGTTGAGGTTGGCGAAAATTACATGAATGCTTTTACAACTTTAGGCTGCAAAAACATTCATGTTCTTGATATAAGAACAAAAAAAGACTCGAAGAGCCAAAACGCTATCGAATTAATTAAAACTGCCAATTGCATTATGTTCTCTGGTGGAGATCAATCAAAAATAACTAATAAAATTGGCGGTTCCATTATTCATAATATTATAATTAATCGCTTCCGTAATGAATCGGGGTTTGTTGTAGCAGGCACCAGTGCTGGTGCCATGGTTATGGCTAAGGAAATGATTGCTGGCGGAAGTGCCGCTGAAGCTTTTGTAAAAGGAGCTGTAAGTATGTATAAAGGTTTAGGTTTAATTCCAGAATTAATTATTGACACACATTTTGTTAAAAGAGGTCGTTTTGGGCGTATTTCCGAAGCTGTGTCAAAATTCCCAAATTTAATTGGCATTGGACTGTCTGAAGACACCGGAATGATTATTAAAAACGGAAACGATTGCACGGTAATAGGATCTGGAATGGCCATTATTTTTGACGGATCAAAACTTACCCATAATAATGAAAAAGTATTAAAGGAAGGCACACCTATGACGATGACAAACCTAAGGGTTCATGTGCTATCAAATAGTGATCAATATAATATTAAAAAAAGAGCAGTTACTGTTTTACCTATCGAATCTCCATTTATATAAATTCCTGCCTTTCGACTCTGCTCAAGCTTAATTTCGGCAGTAAGCTCTTGAATAAGAATAAAAATTATTTTGGCGTTACCTGAAGGTCGGGCTTTACGCAAGTCACTCTCTGCGAGGAGTTCCAACAATTGCTCCAATCCCTAACGCGAATTTGAGAATCATTTAATACTTTTAACGTTCTTTCATGAGATCCATTTTTTCAAAAGGATCTGTTATTTATAAATAGAAAGGTCTTCTTTTCCTGTTGAAGATTTACAAGCTCTATACATCCCATCTGTATTAAAAGGCATCGCTATATTCCCTTTGGCATCAACCGCTATTAATCCTCCATCACCGTTTATTTCAAGAATACGTTTGTGAATAACTTCGTTTGACGCTTCTTCAACTGATAATCCCTTATGCTCCATTAAACAGGCTACGTCATAAGCCACAACGCCCCGAATAAAAAACTCACCGCTTCCAGTACAACTGATAGCACATGTTTTATTATTGGCATAATTTCCGGCGCCAATCATTGGAGAATCTCCAACGCGTCCCCATTTTTTATTGGTCATTCCTCCTGTTGATGTTGCTGCTGCAATATTACCATTTTGGTCGCAAGCAACTGCTCCCACCGTTCCAAATTTCGAATCCTTTTTTTTAGCGTGGTCCAATTGAAAACTATGGGTGTCCTTAATTTCTAACCATTGTTTGTGTCTAAATTCATCATAAAAATAAGAAGCGTCTTCAACTTTATATTTTAATTGTTTTGCAAATTGCATAGCGCCTGCGCCTGCTAAAAATACATGTTCGCTTTTTTCCATAACATCGCGGGCTAAAGTCACGGGGTTTTTTATCCCTGTAATTAAGCTTACTGCACCGGCATTCAAAGTTTTTCCATCCATAATAGATGCGTCCATCTCATGCTCTTCTGTCGCAGTAAAAACAGAGCCTTTACCAGCATTAAATAAATGAGAATCCTCTAATAACTTTACGGCTTCTTCAACAGCATCAATGGCTGTTCCTCCTTTTTCTAACACTAAATACCCATGATCTAAAGCAATTTTTAATGCCTGTTTGTATTGAGATTCCATTTCTGGAGTCATCATACCTTGAACCAAAGTACCTGCTCCTCCATGAATGGCAATTGAAAATGTATTCATTTATTATAAAATTAACTTCGGAAAATTACAAATTGCATTTCAATACCACAATTATGTTTTGTAGTTTTATCAACTTCAATAAAACATAATTATGTCAGAACAAAAACGCCTTTTCCTTGTCGATGCTTACGCTTTAATATTTCGTGGTTATTATGCCTTTATAAAAAACCCGAGAATTAATTCAAAAGGAGTTGATACTTCAGCTATTATGGGTTTTATGAATTCCCTTTTAGATGTTATTAAGCGGGAGCGTCCAGACCATTTAGCGGTGTGTTTTGATAAAGGGGGAAGTGCAGACCGTGTGGAGATGTTTGAAGCTTATAAAGCCAATAGAGATGCAACGCCCGAAGCCATAAAAATGTCAATCCCTTATATTCAAGATATTTTAAAAGCCATGCATATTCCAATTATGGTTAAAGACGGTTTTGAGGCTGATGATGTTATTGGAACGCTTTGCAAACAAGCTGAAAAAGAAGGCTATAAAACCTTTATGGTGACACCAGATAAAGATTTCGCGCAATTGGTTTCTGAAAATATTTTCATGTATCGCCCTGTTTTTGGTGGTGGTTATGAAACTTGGGGAATCCCAGAAGTACTGGCTAAATTTGAAATTACAGACCCTTTGCAAGTCATTGACTTTTTAGGAATGATGGGCGATTCAAGTGACAACATTCCCGGATTACCAGGTGTTGGCGAAAAAACTGCGAAGAAATTTTTAGCGCAATATGGTAGTATGGAAAACCTTTTAGCAAATACCCACGAACTAAAAGGTAAAATGAAAGAGAACATTGAAGGTGCCAAAGAATTAGGTTTGCTCTCAAAAAAACTAGCAACTATTATGTTAGATGTTCCTGTGACTTTTAATGCTAAAGATTTTGAATTAGATAAACCCAATCTTCCCAAAGTAACTGAAATTTTTCAAGAACTGGAATTTAGGCAATTACTTGCAAATTTTGAAAAAACATTTCCTGCAGAAGCAGCAACTTCTTCAACTGAAACTGCTTCAAGTGCTAATAAACCAGAATTAATAGCAACTCCTAAAGAATCTGCTTCAGCTGGTGCAGGCCAATTTTCATTATTTGGCAGTGACATCTCAGCTCCATCAGAAACAGAAACCATTTCAGAATTTACCAGAAAAACGGCCAAAACCGCATCACACTTTTACCAAAGTGTAACGCCCGGAATGGCAACAAAATTTTTCATTAAAAATTTAATGAACCAGACTTCGGTTTGTTTTGACACCGAAACCACAGGATTAAACCCCATAACTGCCGAACTGGTTGGTATCGCTTTTTCATGGGAAGTTGGTAAAGGCTTTTATTTACCGCTTCCCGAAAGCAAAGACGAAGCACAAGCATTAATTGAACAATTACGTCCCTTTTTTGAAAATGAACAGATTCAAAAAATTGGTCAGAATTTAAAGTATGACATTAAAGTCCTTGCTAAATACACTATTAACGTAAAAGGAAAACTGTTCGATACCATGTTAGCGCACTATTTAATTAATCCTGATATGCGACACAATATGGATATTTTAGCAGAAACCTATTTAAATTATACCCCAATTTCAATACAAGAATTAATTGGTAAAAAAGGAAAAAATCAAATCTCAATGCGCGAGGTTCCGTTAGAAAAACAAACGGAGTATGCTGTTGAAGATGCTGATATTACACTCCAACTTAAAGAACATTTCGAAAAAGAATTAGGTGAAGCCAATACCCAAAAACTTTTTGATGATATTGAAATTCCACTTTTAAGAGTACTTGCCACTATGGAATTGGAAGGTATTAATTTAGATGAAAAATTCTTGAATTCATTATCAGGGCAACTCGATACCGACATTAAGTCTTTAGAAGCTAAAATTTTTGTTGAAGCTGGTGAAGAATTCAATATTGCGTCACCAAAACAATTGGGTGATATTTTATTTGACAAACTAAAACTGGTTGATAAACCTAAAAAAACCAAAACAGGGCAATACGCCACTTCTGAAGATATTTTAAGTTATTTAGCAAAAGACCACCCCATTATTCAACACATATTAGACTATCGCGGATTAGCAAAACTAAAAAGCACTTATGTTGATGCCTTGCCGAATCAGGTGGAACCTTCAACTGGTCGTGTACATACCGATTATATGCAAACCGTGGCTGCTACAGGCAGACTTTCAAGCAATAACCCCAATCTTCAAAATATCCCCATTCGTACCGAACGTGGTCGCCAGGTTAGAAAAGCATTTATTCCGCGAAACGAAGATTATATTTTACTGGCTGCTGATTATTCACAAATAGAACTCCGTATTATTGCTGCTTTAAGCAAAGAGGAAACCATGATTAACGCCTTTAATAATGGAGAAGACATTCATGCGTCTACTGCATCGAAAGTTTTTAATGTGCCCTTAAATGAAGTCACTCGCGAACAGCGTAGTAATGCCAAAACAGTAAACTTTGGTATTATTTATGGGGTTTCCGCTTTTGGTTTAAGTAACCAAACCGATTTATCACGTAGTGAAGCCAAAGAGTTGATTGACACTTATTACACGACCTATCCAAAACTACGAAATTATATAAGTGAGCAAATCGATTTTGCTCGCGAAAACGGGTTTGTTCAAACCGTTTTAGGAAGGCGTCGTTATTTGAATGACATCAATTCTAGAAATGCTGTGGTTCGAGGTGCGGCAGAACGTAATGCAGTAAATGCGCCCATTCAAGGGAGTGCTGCCGACATTATTAAAATAGCCATGATTAATATTTATGAGAAACTTCAACAAGGCAACTTCAAAACTAAAATGTTGTTGCAAGTACATGATGAATTGGTTTTTGACGTTTACAAACCAGAATTGGAAACCATGAAAACACTTATTAAAACCGAAATGGAAAATGCTTATAAACTCGAAGTGCCTTTAGATGTTGATTTAGGCGTTGGAAATGATTGGTTAGAGGCGCATTAAAGAATAAAAAAACAGCTCCTTTTTATAGCTATTTTATGGTTGAATAATAATGAATTAATTCATTGAATTTGGTGCTTAAAAAGATATTAACACACTTATCAAAAAAATTCCTAGGTGACTATTTGGTTATCACATAGATTGTCGTACATTTGCAAACTCTTTTTGAGAGAGGAATGTTTAATAAAAAATAATTAATAACGTGGACACATTAAGCTACAAAACCATTTCAGCCAATAAAGCTACTGTAGATAAGCAGTGGGTTTTAGTTGACGCTGAAGGTCAATCTTTGGGTCGTTTAGCTTCAAAAGTTGCAAAACTTTTAAGAGGCAAACATAAACCTAGCTTCACACCACACGTTGATTGTGGCGATAACGTAATTGTTATCAACTCAGAAAAAATCAACTTAACAGGAAACAAGTGGAACGATAAAACGTACATTCGTCACACAGGTTATCCGGGTGGTCAAAAAAGTTTAACTGCTACAGAATTGTTTGGTAAAGACCCTGCAAGAATAGTAGAAAAATCAGTAAAAGGAATGTTGCCTAAAAACAAATTGGGTGCAGATTTATTCCGTAATTTAAATGTTGTTGTTGGTACTGCACATACTCATGCTGCACAAAAACCAAAAGCAATTAACTTAAACGAATTCAAGTAATGGAAGTAATTCACAAAATTGGTCGTAGAAAAACGGCTGTTGCTCGTGTATATGTTGCCGAAGGAAAAGGAAACATCACAGTAAACAAAAAAGAATTGAACGCTTACTTTACGACATCTACTTTACAATACAAAGTTAACCAACCATTAGTATTAACTAAAAACGAAGGTAACTTTGATATTAAAGTAAGTGTATTAGGTGGGGGTATTACTGGTCAAGCAGAAGCTGTTCGTTTAGCAATCTCTCGTGCTATGTGCGAACTAGACGCAGAAAACAGATTGACACTTAAACCAGAAGGATTATTAACAAGAGACCCAAGAATGGTTGAGCGTAAAAAATTCGGTCAGAAAAAAGCGCGTAAAAAATTCCAATTCTCTAAACGTTAATATTATTGTTGAATTAATTTTCATCACAAAGAAAAAATTAAACCAGTTATTGTTGTCCATAACCCAAAAGGTTAGGATTTAGTTAAGCATCTAAATGGTTAAGGCGATTTGAAAAATGACCACTTAATCATTGCTAATCAACAGAACGTAAACTATTACAAAATGGCAGTAGAAGTAAAAGAATTACTTGAAGCAGGTGTACACTTCGGTCACCTTACACGTAAGTGGGATCCAAATATGGCTCCTTACGTATATATGGAGCGCAACGGCATCCATATTATTAACCTTTATAAAACAGCGGCAAAAATTGATGAAGCAAGTGAAGCATTAAGCAAAATTGCAAATTCAGGTCGTAAAATTTTATTCGTTGCAACAAAAAAACAAGCAAAAGATATTGTAGCTGAAAAAGCGGGCTCTATTGACATGCCTTACATTACAGAAAGATGGCCAGGTGGTATGTTAACTAACTTTGTTACTATTAGAAAAGCTGTTAAAAAAATGGCTTCTATTGATAGAATGAAAAAAGACGGCACCTTTTTAACGCTTTCTAAAAAAGAACGTTTACAAGTTGATCGTTTAAGAGCTAAGTTAGAGAAAAACTTAGGTTCTATTGTAGACATGACACGTTTACCAGGTGCATTATTTGTAGTTGACATTAAACGTGAGCACATTGCTATTAAAGAAGCTCAAAAATTAAACATTCCTATTTTTGCAATGGTAGATACCAACTCCGATCCACGTCAAGTTGATTATGTAATACCTGCAAATGATGATGCTTCTAAATCAATCGACAAAGTTTTATCGTATGTTACAGCCGCAATTGCCGCTGGATTAGCTGATAGAAAATCTGACAAAGATACAGAGCAAGAAGTGGACAGCGAAGTAGTTGCTCCAACTAAAAAGCGAATTTCTAAAGCAGTTGTAACCGACGAGGAAGAATAATTAACAATTATACATTACAAATAAGTCGTTTAATTATTTTCTTTACAGAAATTTATTGAACGGCTTTTTTAAATTTTAAATACATATGGAATCTACAGTAAAAATTACAGCAGCAGAGGTTAATAAATTAAGACAAGCAACTGGTGCAGGAATGATGGATTGTAAAAAAGCATTAGTTGAAGCTGAAGGAGATTTTGATAAAGCTATTGACGTTTTACGTAAAAAAGGGCAAAAAGTTGCTGCTAACAGAGCCGATCGTGAGTCTTCTGAAGGTGCTGCCGTTGCAAAGGTAAATGCAGAGAATACAGTAGGCGTTGCAATTGTTTTAGGTTGCGAAACAGACTTTGTTGGTAAAAACGAAAACTTTATTGCTTTAGCAAATCAATTTGCAGATTTAGCATTTAATTACAATACAAAAGAAGCACTTTTAGCTGCTGATTTTGGTGGAATGACAGTTGCTGAAAAATTAATTGAGCAAACAGGGGTTATTGGTGAAAAATTAGAAATCAATGCTTTTGAAAAATTAGAAGCATCTTACGTTGGCAGCTACGTTCATATTAATAAAATTGCCGCTTTAGTAGGTTTATCCGCTAATGTAAAAAACGCAGAAACCTTATCTAAAGATGTTGCAATGCAAGTAGCTTCAATGGGAGCTACGACCTTATCTTACAAAGATTTTGACCCTGCTTTTATCGCATCAGAATTAGAAGCAAGAATTGCAGTTATTGAAAAAGACAATGAAGAATTTGCTCGTTTAGGTAAAACACTTAAAAATGTACCTCAATACATCTCTATGGCGCAATTAACGCCTGAAGTTTTAGCTAAAGCTGAAGAAGCTGCCAAGGCAGAATTAAAAGCGGAAGGTAAACCAGAACAAATTTGGGACAGAATTTTACCAGGAAAAATAGAGCGTTTTATTTCTGACAACACAACTTTAGACCAAGAACAATGTTTATTAGATCAAAACTTTATTAAAGATGATAAAATAAATGTTGCTAAATATGTAGCCTCTTATGGAGATGTTGCTATTTCAGGGTTTAAACGTGTTGCATTAGGATAAAAGTAACAAAATATTTTTATTTCCGCGAAAGCGAAAATCTGTTAAAACACAATTTATATTTAAAAACCACTTCACTTTTTAGTTGTAGTGGTTTTTTTTTACAAAAAATCCGCTTTAGCAGTTTAAGATATTGTTTATATTTGTCAAACGTAAGCTTCTCATTCATGGGAATCTGTTAATAGCTATAACTTATACATGAAATACAAACGCATACTCCTAAAATTATCTGGTGAAGCCTTAATGGGAAATCGCCAATACGGTATAGATCCAGAACGTTTAGCCGAATACGCACAAGACATTAAAACCATTACCGATAAAGGTGTTGAAGTTGCCATAGTTATTGGTGGCGGAAACATTTTTAGAGGTGTTTCTGGGGCAAGTAATGGTATGGATCGCGTACAAGGAGACCATATGGGAATGTTGGCTACCGTTATTAATGGGTTAGCCTTACAAAGTGCTTTAGAAGATGCCGGCGTACCAACACGCTTACAATCTGCCGTACATATAAACCAAGTGGCCGAACCTTTTATACGTCGAAAAGCTATGCGTCACTTAGAAAAAGGACGTGTTGTTATTTTTGGTGGAGGTACTGGAAACCCATATTTTACAACCGATTCTGCAGCTGTTTTGCGTGCTATAGAAATTGAAGCCGATGTTATTTTAAAAGGCACACGGGTAGATGGCATTTACAATGTAGATCCTGAAAAGGATGCTAAAGCTGTTAAATTTAATTTTATTTCTTTTGATGATGTGTTGCGTAAAGGATTAAAAGTAATGGATACTACAGCATTTACATTAAGTCAAGAAAATCAACTTCCAATCATAGTGTTCGACATGAATAAAAAAGGAAACTTACTTAAAGTAGTTTCTGGAGAAAAAGTTGGAACAGAAGTTAATATTTAAAATTTGGTTTGATTTTTGAGAATTTGATTGACAAAAAATTTTGAAACAATGAACGAAGACATACAATTTATATTAGACTCGGCACAGGAGGCCATGGATAATGCTCTAAAGCATTTAGAAAAGCAATTTGTTAATATTAGAGCCGGAAAAGCAAGCCCTGCCATGCTTGGTAGCGTTATGGTGAACTATTATGGTGCTCAAACACCCTTAAGTCAGATTGCCAATGTAAACACGCCAGACGGAAGAACTATTACGGTACAGCCATATGAAAAAAGTATGATACAAGAAATTGAGCGCGGTATTATGATTGCTAACCTTGGATTTAACCCCATGAATAATGGTGAAACAATAATAATTAGTGTTCCGGCCTTAACAGAAGAACGTCGTAGAGATTTAGCCAAACAAGCTAAAGGGGAAGTGGAAGACGCCAAAATTGGTGTAAGAAGTGCCCGAAAAGATGCTAATACCGACATTAAAAAATTAGATGATGTTTCTGATGACTTAAAAAAGAATGCAGAAGGAGATGTGCAACATCTAACCGATAAATACGTTAAAAAAATTGATGACCTGTTCGATGCAAAAGAAAGGGAAATCATGACTGTATAATTTAAAAGCGACTAATCCCGATATCTCTCGGGACGTTTTTTTTATAAATCTTTAGCCTTTGGTTGTTCGCACTATTAAACATAGTTTTTTACTTTTTTTTATCCTTTGTACAGCCATGCTACAAGGACAATCGTTTTCTGAAAGTCCAAGTGAACCTAAACAAGATTCCATAAAAAAAAGGAACTTTGTTAAGCAATTGGGAAATGGTTTCTTAACAACCAAATACTTCAATTTTGATTTAAGATATTTAATAAAATACAATCAGTATGAAGGTGTTAGAACTGGTATTGGTGGTATTACAAACGACGCTTTTTCAAAAACCTTACGAGTAAACACCTATGGTGTTTATGGTTTTAGAGACCATCGTTTTAAATACAGCGTAGGAGGAAGTTATAGATTAGCAGAAAAAACCAATACTTGGATTAGCATTTCTTATACCGATGATTTACAAGAAACTGGAAGCACTAAATTTTTAACTGATAGACGCTTTTTTCAGTTTTTTGAACCACGTTTATTAAATATTGATTTATTTCATAAACATATAACAAAATCTATTGCACTAGAACACCAGTTAGCACCAAAATTATTATCTGTAACAGAATTTGCTGTAAGCGCTATTCAACCCACTTATAGTTATGGCTATGTGACAGACGAAGGCATACTTAATTCCTTTGCTTTAAGCACTGCTAAATTTGGATTTCAATGGAGCCCGTTTAACAATATGGAATCTTCTGAAAGTATATTTCCAATAATTTCTCTTCAATATACCAAAAGTTTCACAGATGTTTTTAAAGGCGATTTAAGTTTTTCAAAAGTAGACTTTAGAACCATTCACCAAATATCTCATAAAAATAAAAACGTATCTGAAATAACCTTGGTTGGAGGTATAGCAGGTGGCGACACCCCTTTAACACATTTATACCACGCCTACCCTAATAACATAACAAAAGAAACCATTATGCAACGGTTTTCGGTTGCAGGTATTAATAGTTTCGAAACCATGTTTTTTAATGAATTCTTTTCTGATAAATTTACAACACTCCAGTTCAAACACTTTTTAAAACCGTTTAATATTTCTGATCATTATAAACCACAACTTGTTTTAATAACTCGTTTTGCATTGGGTGACATGAAACATCCTGAAAGACACCAAAATGTAACATTTGGATCGCTTAAAAAGGGGTATTCAGAATCTGGTTTTGAAATTAATAAACTACTTTTTGGTTTTGGTTTAAGCTTCACTTATCGTTATGGCGCATATCACTTACCTAAAGCAGGAGACAACGTCGCACTTAAGTTCACATTTAACGTGACTTTATGAGGTCATATACTCGATTTTTCTACCTTTGTCCAACTTTTATTTAAAGCATGTTTAAACTTTTCACCAAAGACTTTTGGGATGTTATCGCTCGGTTAATTTTACGTAATAAGATTAGTATTCTTGTTGTTATTGTAATTATCACCCTTTTATTTAGTACGCAATGGAAAAACATGCGATTTACTTATACAGAAGCGAATCTTTTACCAGACGACCACGAAGTAAATATAACTTACAATAACTTTTTAAAAACCTTTGGAGAAGAGGGGAATCTCATTGTATTAGGGGTAAAAGACAGCAGTTTATTTACCGTTAAGAAACTAAACGCCTGGAATAAACTTTCAGAAGATTTTAAAAAATCCCCAGAAGTTGAAACAGTTATTTCTGTTAAAGACCTTCAAAAACTTATAAAGGACACCACGCATGAAAAATTTATTCTACAACCCTTCATAAAAGACTCAGTCTCATCTAAAGCAGAAATTAATAAACTTGAAGAAGAGCTTTTTAAAAAATATCCGTTTTATGACAATTTCCTGTTCAACAAGGAAACAAAAACCATTAGAACTATTATTTATTTAAAAAAGGACATTGTTAATACTTCGGTAAGAAAAGATTTTGTTGTAGATATATTGTTGCCAAAAATAAAAACTTTTGAAGACAGCACAAATTTGGACGTTCGCATTTCGGGCATGCCCTATATTAGAACTTTAAATTCTCAAAATATTGTTGATGAAATTGGATTATTTATCGGCGCCGCCTTATTAGTAACCTCATTAATTTTCTTTTTCTTTTTTAGATCGTTTAGGGCCACAATTATTTCGCTTATTGTAGTTTGTATAGGGGTTATGTGGACCTTAGGAATCCTGGGGTTGTTAAATTATGAAATAACGGTTTTAACAGCTCTTATTCCCCCTTTAATTATTGTTATTGGTATTCCAAATTGCATCTTTTTAATTAATAAATATCAACATGAAGTTAAACTTCATGGTAATAAAGTTAAATCACTACAGCGTGTTATTACTAAAATTGGTAATGCAACTTTAATGACCAATGTTACTACGGCGTCTGGTTTTGCTACTTTTATTCTTACCGAAAGCACCCTTTTAAAAGAGTTTGGTATTGTGGCTTCGTTAAGTATTTTAGCCATTTTCATTTTATGTTTGCTTATCATTCCAATTCTTTACAGCTTTTTACCTTATCCTAAGGATAGACACCTAGAGCACCTAAACAAGCGGTGGATTGGTGGTTTCGTAAACTGGATGGAGCGCATGGTAAAACAAAAACGTATTGCCATTTATTCTTCTGCCGTAGTGTTATTAGTTTTAAGTATTATAGGTATTTACCAAATAAAAATTTCGGGCAGTTTAATTGAAGATATGCCAAAGAAAACAGAGTTTTATGAAGACATTCTTTTTTTTGAAAAAGAGTTTAATGGTATTATGCCTTTAGAGATAATGATTGATACCAAGCGTAAAAAAGGAGTTATGAAACTTTCTAATTTAAAACGCATGGACGAATTACAGGATTTAATTAATGACATACCAGAATTATCAAAACCAATTTCAGTAGTCGATTTAGTTAAATATTCTAAACAAGCCTATTACAACGGAAATACTAAATATTATCAATTACCCACTTCCCAAGAAAATAGTTTTATTTTATCGTATGCAAAAAACTCAACCTCTAGTGTAGATTTGCTTAAAAATTTTGTTGATAGCACTGGTCAATACGCTCGTATCACAACATTTATGAAAGATATTGGTACCGATAAAATGGGACGTATAGAAGAGAGTCTTCAAACCAAAATAGACAAGCTTTTCCCTAAAGAACAGTATACGGTTACCATGACAGGTAAAGCTATGGTATTTCAAAAAGGCACAACCTATCTGGTTAAAAATCTAATAATATCGTTGTCATTAGCAATCTTTCTTATCGCCCTATTTATGGCATATATGTTTAGGTCTGGGCGTATGATAATCATTTCATTAATTCCCAACCTTATTCCCCTCCTGGTCACTGCAGGATTAATGGGTTATTTGGGGGTGCCGTTAAAACCTTCAACCATATTAGTTTTTAGTATTGCGTTTGGTATTTCGGTGGATGACACTATTCACTTTTTAGCCAAATACAGGCAAGAACTACAAGCTAATAATTGGAAAATTAAAGTGTCAGTGTATGGTGCTTTACGCGAAACGGGCGTAAGTATGTTCTATACATCCATTGTTTTATTCTTTGGGTTTTCGGTGTTTACAATCTCCAGTTTTGGGGGTACAGTAGCTCTAGGTGCTTTAGTATCTATTACATTACTTTTCGCTTTGTTGTCTAATCTTTTATTACTACCATCGTTGCTATTATCTTTAGAACGTAGTATTGCTAATAAACAAGTTTTAAGAGAACCTGCAATAAATATTATTCCTGTAGAAGACGAAAACGAAACTGAATCTGAAAAATTCTAAATTCAGAATTTAATATATTTACATTATAAAATTAACACATATGAAATCACGCACAGTTTCAGAATTATTAACGCAAGAAATTGTTGTTTCCGAGGTAGAAATTAAAGGTTGGGTAAGAACCTTTAGAGCAAATCGTTTTATTGCATTAAACGACGGCTCCACCTTAAATAACATTCAATGCGTAGTTGATTTTGAGAAGTTTGACGAAACACTATTAAAACGCATCACAACTGGCGCCGCCATACATATTAAAGGTGAATTAGTTGAAAGTCTGGGAAAAGGACAAAAGGTAGAAATTCAAGTCATGGATATTAAGGTTTTAGGTGATTCAGATCCTGAAACTTATCCTATTCAACCTAAAAAACATTCGTTTGAATTTTTAAGAGAAAACGCTCATTTACGGACCAGAACAAATACATTTAGTGCCGTTATGCGTTTGCGTTCTGCGCTTTCATTTGCTATTCATAAATATTTTAATGAGAATGGTTTTTATTATGTTCACACACCTATAATTACTGGAAGTGATGCGGAAGGAGCTGGCGAAATGTTTAGAGTTTCTAATTTAGATGCTAAAAACCCCCCATTAAATGAAGAAGGCAACATAGATTATTCTAAAGATTTTTTTGGGAAAGAAACTAATCTAACGGTTTCTGGTCAATTAGAAGCCGAAACTTACGCCATGTCTTTAGGCAAAGTATATACTTTTGGACCCACTTTTAGAGCCGAAAACTCAAACACATCACGCCATTTAGCCGAATTTTGGATGATAGAACCCGAAGTAGCCTTTATGGATTTAGCTGGCAATATGGATCTTGCTGAAGATTTTATGAAATTTGTTCTTAAATATATTATCAAAAATAATCTTGAAGATTTAGAATTTTTAGATGCTCGATTACAAGACGAGGACAAAACCAAACCTCAAAACGAACGTAGCGAAATGGGTTTAATTGAAAAACTCAACTTTGTAACCGACAATAACTTTAAACGGGTAAGTTACACTGAAGCCATTGACATACTTCGTGATTGCACACCTAACAAAAAAAAGAAATTCAAATATATTATTAAAGAGTGGGGAACCGATTTACAAAGTGAACATGAACGTTATTTAGTTGAAAAACACTTCAATTGTCCTGTTATTTTATTCGATTATCCTGCAAACATAAAAGCATTTTACATGCGTTTAAACGACGATGGAAAAACGGTACGTGCCATGGATATTTTATTCCCAGGAATTGGTGAAATTGTTGGTGGTGCACAACGTGAAGAACGTTTAGACGTGTTAAAACAAAGAATGGCGGCTATAAATATTCCAGAAGAAGACCTTTGGTGGTATTTAGATTTACGTAAATTTGGTACGGCAGTTCATTCTGGTTTTGGATTAGGTTTCGAACGTTTGGTTATGTTTGCAACAGGAATGAGTAATATTAGAGATGTTATTCCGTTTCCTAGAACACCACAAAATGCAGAATTTTAAAAACAATTGTAACCTAGTCATAGCCCGGTAAAGAAATTTTTTACGTTATTACCAACGAAATAGAAATATGCTCAAACAACATTTACAATTTAAATTATCACAAAAATTGTCGCCGCAACAAATTCAATTAATGAAATTGATACAGTTGCCTACCCAAGCTTTTGAACAACGATTAAAACAAGAGTTGGAAGAAAATCCAGCGCTTGAAGGTGGTAATGAAGAAATTGAAAATGATTTTGATTCTGATTTTGACAATTCAAATGATGAGTATGATGAAAGTGAAACTATTGGTAACGACGATATTAATGTTGATGAGTATTTGAGTGATGATGAAATACCAGATTACAGAACGCAGGCAAATAATTACAGTAGTGATGATGAAGAAAAAACGATGCCTTATGCCGCGGGCACATCATTTACCCAACATTTAATAAGTCAGTTAAATACATATAGATTAACTGATGAAGAACGCGATATTGCGGAATTTTTGGTTGGAAGTATTGATGAAAGCGGATACATTCGCAGGTCTTTAAGTGATATTATGGACGATTTAGCTTTCACTCAGAACGTTTATACTACAGAAGAAAAAATAAATAAAGTCTTGAACATTGTGCATCAATTAGACCCTTCGGGAGTTGGTGCAAGAAATTTACAAGAATGTTTAAGCATTCAATTACATAGAAACGAAAAAACACCAGATTGCCTTTTAGCAATTGACATTATTGATAATGCCTTCGATCAATTTACAAAAAAGCATTACGATAAATTACTCCAAAAATTTGATATTTCAGAAATTCAACTAAAAGATGCTATTAATGACATTGAGCATTTAAACCCAAAACCGGGAGGTTCTTATTCTGGAAATAATAGAATAGTTGAACATGTGGTTCCAGATTTTGCAATTAAAATTGTTGATGGTGAATTGGAATTAACTCTTAACGGACGGAATGCGCCAGAGCTTCATGTTTCAAGAGAATACAACAACATGCTTAAAGGCTATAAAGATTCTAAGGACAAATCGAAATCACAAAAAGATGCGGTTATTTTTATAAAACAAAAATTAGATGCGGCCAAATGGTTTATTGAAGCTATAAAACAGCGCCAACAAACCTTATTCGTTACTATGAGTTCGATTATGCACTACCAAAAAGAATTCTTTTTATCAGGTGATGAGCGCAACCTAAGACCTATGATTCTTAAAGATATTGCCGATGAAATTTCTATGGATGTCTCTACCGTTTCTAGGGTAGCAAACAGCAAATATGTCGACACACCTTATGGAACCAAACTGATTAAAGAATTCTTTTCTGAATCTATGAAAAATGACCAAGGAGAAGATGTTTCAACAAGAGAAATAAAAAAAATACTAGAAATAGTTCTTGATGAAGAAGACAAAAGAAAACCTTTAACAGATGAAACTTTAGCATTAATTTTAAAAGATAAGGGCTATCCCATTGCACGACGCACCGTTGCAAAATACAGAGAGCAATTAGATATTCCAGTGGCTCGATTACGTAAAAAAATATAATGGATCGTATTTTAAAAAGTATTTCGTTTATTTTTCATCCATTAATAATACCCTTATTAGGTGCTACATTTTATTTTTCAAAATCACCTCGCTTCATCCCAAACGAGATTATTCAGGCAAAATTAATTTCACTATTTATTCTTACCGTAATCTTACCGATTTTAATATATTTTCTACTACAAACACTGGGAAAAGTAGAATCTGTTTATTTAAAATCCACCAAGGAACGGATTTTTCCTTTAATACTGAACTGTTTTATTATTATTATTGTTTTACAACGCATCGTTACAGCTTCCCAAATTATAGAACTTTATTTCTTTTTTGTTGGTGTTTTAATTTCCTCAATGACTTGTTTAATGCTGGCAATAATCAAATTTAAAGCCAGTATTCATATGATTTCTATTTCTGGACTTTTCATGTTTTTTATAGCTTTAAGCATCCATTTTAGCATTAACATTAATGGAACTCTGGCTCTAATGAGCATAATAACTGGTGCTGTTGCGACTTCCAGACTTCATTTAAAAGCCCACACGTATAAAGAATTAATTATGGGAGTTTTTATTGGAGCGCTTCCGCAGTTAATATTAATAAATTATTGGTTGTAAATTATTAATTTATTCCCCAATTAATTAGTTAAAGTATGTAAAACATCAATCCAACTTTTACAGCGTTGGTTTCAACTACATTTCCATTTAAAATAGCTTCGCTTGAAAAAACAGGATTCAATCCATAATACACATATATATTCCAAGTATTATACCCAGCACTAAGCGTTAAACCATATTGAAAATTATTAAAATCGCTAATATTTTTGTGTTTAAAAGACTCAGGTTCACCTTTAAACTTGGCTCCATTAGACACTGCATAGCCTAGTTTAAAACCAGCATAAATACGCCAAAAATCGTATTCTGACGGCGTTGAAGTTCGCCATCTAAACTCAATAGGGATTTCTATTAAATTACTGTAAAAGGTGTTTTTAGAATAAGTATTGCTCCCATCCAAAAGATTATATGAATAACCGGCTGTATTTTCCTTAATAATAAGGAGGTTTTGGTTAAAGGAATTTATTGAATACCCAAGTCCTATACCAATAGCCACATTCCTATTTTTATTTAAAGGCATATCATTAATAAACCCAAAATGAAACCCTGTCGAAAAACCGCTTTGCGATAAACCGTCTGGTTTTTTTCCAAGTAAATTATAAGTGACACCTGCATAAAATTGATCTTCTTTATAAAGAGAATCAACATCTTTAATGGTATCTTCTTGTGCAAAACCCCATTGAAAACTCAATAAAATAATAAGGGAACTTAATATATATTTCATTTTAGCTATAATAATTCAAATCATTCTTTTTAACACACAATAATAAATAAAAATGTGAAGGTATAAAAATATAAAAAGGCGTTTTGAATAATCAAAACGCCTTTTTTATAAAATTAAGAATCTATAAATTAATCTCTTCCAAAAACACTACCCTTTTTGGTTGTATAATTAATTTTTAAAGCATTCTGCTTACGCAATTCTTGCTTAATGTCACCAATCAATCCCATATTAGCGTCTTTGTCTACCTTTAAGGCCGTAGTTAAAAATGGAATTAATTCTTCTCTTTTAGAAGCGCGTTCTGAAGCAATAAAAGCCGCTATGTCTTTAACATCTGCAAACTTATCATTTAACTGAATTCTAGCTTCACTTCCATACTGTTGTTTGTAATTTACACTTGGTTTACCTGCATATATATACATTACCAAATCCTTTTTGTCTAGCTTTTCTACCTGATCTGCGAATGGTAAATTATTCTCAATCATAAGAGTGTTTTGTCTCATAACAGTTGCAACCATAAAAAAGAATAATAGCATAAAAACAATATCGGGCAATGATGCTGTGGATATAGCTGGCATTTCACCCCCTTGTTTCTTTTTAAATTTACCCATAATAATGTGTTACATTTTAATTATTGTACTTCTGACAGTTTTTGAGGATATTCAACTTTAATTATTTCAAGTTGCTCCTTTAACTTACTTTTATTCCCTGGCCAATTTACATCGTTAAGGTTCGCTTCCATTTCGGTAAATGTTTTACCATATAATGCTGTAGCTCTAATATTCCTTAATTCGCTATATGCTGCAACTAATTCATTTTGAACAGCTATATATGTTTTATAAGTGGTCTCACGCTCATTCTTTAATGATATAATAGCCTTGTCCGGATTATCAGAAGAAGAAGGATCTTTCTTACCTTTACAATAAGTACAAGTACCATCACCCCCATTATCCAAAAACTCACGGGCCGCTTTTCTTATATCTTTAAGTTCCATTAATTCATCTTCTACAAGAAATTGATCTTTACCATTTACAAGCACGGTAAAAATATTTTTTTGCTTAATAATAACATCTTCTTCAGGTTCTTCCAACGGAGGAAGTTTACGGTTAATACCCGAATCTGTTTCAATTGTAGTTGTTACCAAGAAAAATATTAATAATAAGAACGCAATGTCGGCCATGGAGCCTGCATTTACTTCTGGTGCTGCTCTTTTTGCCATAATTTATTTATTAAATAATTTTTTAACTCCAGAAAGAAGTGTGGCCCCAATAGCGATTATTGCAAGAAGATAAAACGCATATAAACCTGCTCCTACATTCTTAGAAATTCCCTCGGTTATTCCCATTCCCTTATCATTAAATTGTTTCAAATCTAAATCTGAACCAGATGATACTAAATAAGAAATCAAGATGATTCCAATAAACAATCCTACGGTTGTTAAGGTTTTTTTGATATTTCCTGCTAATATGCCTTTAACAACATATACAAGTATCAAAGCTATTACAACAAAAAGCGCTATATAGGTAACTATTAACATGTTGTCTATCATGCTTTCTGAATCTGTTGTCATTAGCAATAGAGCAAAAATAGCACCAATAATACCAAGAGCGTACGCTAAATACTTGAGTATTTTATATAAATTCATGATTTTTTGTTTTAATTATTACTTTTTATTTCTAATTAATAAGTCCATTAACGTGATAGAAGAGTCTTCCATATCGTTAACAATACTATCAATTTTAGCAATAATATAGTTATAAAAAACTTGAAGAATCATTGCAACAACAAGACCAAATACTGTTGTTAAGAGGGCTATTTTAATACCCCCTGCAACAAGTGATGGTTGCATATCTCCAGCAGCTTCAATTTTATCAAACGCATTAATCATCCCAATAACAGTTCCCATAAACCCTAACATCGGTGCTAAAGCAATAAATAATGAAATCCAAGATACATTTTTCTCTAATTGTCCCATTTGAACACCTCCATAAGCTACAACAGCTTTTTCAACAGCGTCAAGACCTTCATCTGTTCTATCTAAACCCTGATAGTAGATTGAAGCAATAGGCCCTTTTGTGTTTCTGCAAACTTCTTTAGCAGCTTCAACACCTCCAGAAGCAAGTGCTTCCTCAACTTCTTGAGTTAATTTTTTTGAATTAGTTGTTGAAAGGTTTAAAAAGATAATTCTCTCTATAGCAATTGCTAAACCAAGAATTAAACATAATAATACAATCCCCATAAATCCAGGACCCCCTTCAATAAATCTCTTTTTTAATTCTTGATGAAACCCAATTTCTTCTGCTGGTGCAGCGTCATCTTGTGTCATACTTGCTACAGTTGTTGCAACTGTGGTTGTGTTTGCATTTGTAGTTGCATTAACAGTTCCAAAAGCCATCATTCCTGAAATGGCAAGGATAGAAAATAATCTTTTCATGTTCTAAATCTTAATTTTATTAGTTAATTAATGTGCTAAAGATATAAAAAAAATACAATAAAAAAATAAAAATAACAGCAGAGAGGAAGGGATTCGAACCCTCGATACCCTTTTGAGGTATACACACTTTCCAGGCGTGCGCCTTCGACCACTCGGCCACCTCTCTGTAATTTAATTGTAATTTATTATGGGGTCAAATAACAAAAAATAAATTGAATGCTAAAACTTTAAAGGGTATTTTTAAGAGATTTCTCCACGCAAAGAGGTTTCGTAAACAGATTTGAAAGTTTTATTTGATGTATTTTGCCCCAACATATACATTAATTTGCATATTGCAGTCTCGGTAGTAATGTCTTTTCCAGATATAACCCCAATGGCTATCAATTGGTTACTTGTTTCATAATGACCCATAATTACACTACCACCAAAACATTGCGTTACATTTATAACGTGTATTCCTTTTTTTATAGTTTCATCTAAAAGATTAATAAACCACCGTGCATTTGTACAGTTTCCGGCTCCATACGTTTCCAAAACCACTGCTTTTAGTGTAGAAACACTTAATATACTCTTTAAAATAGACTGAGAAATACCCGGAAACAATTTAATTAGCGCAATATTAGTATCTAATTTTTTGTGAACTATTAAAGTTTCATTCTCCTTCGGTTTGAATAAATACTCTTTGTTAACTTTTAAATGCACTCCGGATTCTGCTAATTCCGGATAATTTAATGATGCAAATGCTTTAAAATTTTCAGCATTTATTTTTGTTGTTCTATTGGCTCTGTACAATTTATATTCAAAATATAAACAAACTTCTTTAACCAAAGGTTTACCCCTGTCTTGTAAAGAAGCCATTTGAATGGAAGTAATTAGATTTTCTTTAGCATCGGTTCTTAAATCGCCTATGGGTAATTGAGATCCTGTAAACACAACTGGTTTTGCTAGGTTTTCTAACATAAAACTTAATGCCGAAGCGGTGTAACTCATGGTATCACTTCCGTGCAACACTACAAACCCGTCATACTCGTTGTAATTTGTTTCAATTAATTCAGCAATTTGCCCCCAATCCTCCGGATTCATATTACTTGAATCTATAGGCTCATTAAAAGAAACAGTTTCAATATTACAATCTAAGAGTTGAAGTTCTGGAATCTTATCTAAGAGTGTTTTAAAATCGAAGGCCCTAAGCGCTCCGGTTTTAAAATCTTTTATCATACCAATCGTGCCTCCTGTATATATAAGTAATATGTTTGGTTTTGATGTGCTCATTTTTATTTAAGACTTGCGCTTTTTGGTTTATGACTTATACCTTAAATACGTCAACAGAATTTTTAGTTGTTATGCTAGCAATATCCTTTAAAGATACACCATATAATTCTGATAATTTTTCTAACACCTTTGTTATATAGACGCTTTCATTTCTCTTTCCTCTATAAGGTGAAGGTGCTAAATAAGGAGAGTCGGTTTCCAAAACAATATGCTTCATATCGATTTGATTTAAAAACTGATCGATTTTCCCGTTTTTAAAAGTAGCTACGCCTCCAATTCCTAATTTCATATTATAGGATATAGCTTGATGTGCTTGTTCTAAAGTTCCTGTAAAGCAATGAAAAATTCCAAATAAATCATCACTCTTTTCGGTTTCAAAAACCTCGAAAATTTCATCGAATGCCTCTCTGCAATGAATCACTATGGGCAATTTGTATTTTTTTGCTAATTGAATTTGATATTTAAAAGCTTCCTGCTGAATACCAAGTGTCGATTTATCCCAATACAAATCAATACCAATTTCGCCCACGGCATAAAACTTTCGTTTTGCCAGCATTTCTTCTACATGTTTTAACTCCTCTTTATAATTATCTTTAACATGTGTTGGATGCAAACCCATCATTAAAAAAATATTTTCCGGATAGTCTTTTTCAAGTTGAAGCATGGATTCGGTATAGGTTGAATCGATTGCTGGAATAAAAAATCGTGTTATACCTTCACTTAAAGCGCGATTAATCATTTCGTCCCTGTCTTCGTTAAAAGCTTCGCTATATAAATGAGTATGAGTATCTGTAATTATCATTTGGTAAAAATAAAAAAGTCGCCATTAAATGAGTCACTTATGTCAATCTATTTTATTTGTTCACAATTAATCTAATTTTTCTTTGAGTTTTGGTCTTGATTATAATCATCTGCATATTCTCCAATCGTTTTATAAAAATTATAATAAATTGCAATCGGAATATTTAATTAATAGTAATTTAAAAATTGAATATCCAGAAAACAAAACGGTAAGTAATATAAAAAGTGCACTTACTATTTAGAGTGCCTTTATTTTTTTGGCACATTCATTACCTTGATAGCATTACTTTTATATTTGAAATTTAAAAAACATGGCAGAAACACTTCAAGATTTTCTTCTTAAAAAAGACTATATTAAAGTAAAACTATACTTTACAAAGACCAATCATTTTGAAATAAAAGTTTATTTAAACGGTGTTAAAGGGTTGTTTATTTTAGACACTGGTGCATCAAACTCATGTGTTGACTTTGATGCCATTAAAACTTTTAACCTAAAAGTGGAAGATTCATTAATAAAAGCTGCAGGAGCCGGCGCAACGGATATGGATACTAAAACTTCAAAAAAGAATAAAGTAAGAATTGGTAAATGGAAAAAAAATAAAGTTGTTTTGGTATTATTTAATCTTTCACATGTAAATACCGCTTTAATTAATCATAATTCGAAACCAGTTGATGGTATTATTGGTGCCGATATTTTAAAAAAATCGAATGCTATTATTGATTATGAAAAGAAATACTTGTACTTAAAATTATAATAATTACTATATTTAACCTAAGATTAATAGCTTAAAATCCCCCAAATTAATGAGTAACTCCATAGTAATTGCAGATGATCATCCCTTAATGTTACGGGGGCTAACTGATTTTTTAACTTCAAAAGGGTTTAATATTGTTGGAAGCGCACAAGACGGAAATTCTGCCTATAACCTTATCGTAAAATTTAATCCTGAAATTGCCATCCTGGATATAAGAATGCCCCATAAAACCGGATTAGAAATTGCTGAGGCATGTAAAAAAAACAATCTTCGAACTAAAATTATTCTTATAACATTCGACAAGGAGGAATCGTTATATGAACAAGCTAAAGAATTTAATGTGTATGGTTATATTTTAAAAGAATTTGCCATTGAAGAAATTGAAATTTGTATTAATCATGCTATGAACAACAAACGGTATTTTAGTGAAGAAATAACATCGTATATGCATTATAATACAAATCATAAGTCAGAAAAATTAGAACTACTAACTAAATCCGAATTAAAAATAGTAAAACTTATTTCTGAAAATAAAACCAGTCAGAATATTGCTAAAGAACTTTCAATATCTGTTCGCACCGTAGATAAACATCGAAGCAACATAGTTACTAAATTAAATTTAGATAATAAACCCACATCACTATCCCTTTGGGCTAATCTAAATAAACAACATTTATAAAAAATACGTAGAAGTACGTATTTTTTATATCATATCTATAACTTACCTTTATTGAGCTATTAATTAGTTCTTAGGGAGAATTAAAGAAGGTTTTAAATGTAATGTTTAAAGCCTTCTGCTCTTTAAAAACATCCCGTCTATTATAAAAATACGTAGAAGTGCGTATTTTTTTTCAACTCACAATATCATACTTTCACCAAGCTATTAATCAATTCTTTTAGAGGGCTCTTTATAAATATTCTGCGGTATATTACCGTAGAGTGTTTTTTAAAATTATTTAA
>JBNMNO010000012.1:0-43503 GCA_051275695.1 Mariniflexile sp. | reverse complement strand
AAACAAGTAGAATTATCAATCAATAACAGACCCATTAGAAAATTCAATTATCTTAGTCCGATTGAAAAACTAAATAATAAGTTTGTTGCACTTATGAGTTGAACACAGCTTCCCTTAAAAGAGGAAATCTATTCAATTTAAGTTCTATGATATTTACAATATTTCTACTGCGCTCCATGAGACAGGTCGATAAATTTAATCATTTAATAACTGTTCAACCACCTTTGGAAAGTGTTCCATTTCTAATTCATGAATTTTAGCTGCAACATCTTCAGCAGTATCATTTTTTTCTACGGAACATTTAGCTTGAAAAACAACAGTTCCTTCATCATAATGTTCGTTTACATAATGAATGGTAATTCCTGTTTCGGTTTCATTATTAGCTACAACAGCTTCATGAACACGCATGCCATACAAGCCTTTCCCGCCATATTTAGGCAACAAAGCCGGGTGTACGTTTACTACCTTATTTGGATACTCATTCAAAATAAATTCAGGAAATTTCCATAAAAACCCTGCTAAAACAATTAAATCTGGCTTTGACGCTTTTAAAATATTAAGCACATCATTGGTTTCTGTGAAGGCTTTTTTGTTAAAAGATAATGCGCTAACTTTTAAAGCCTTACAGCGATCTAATACTTTAGCATGAGGATTGTTACTAAGCACCTGAATAACAGAAGCGTTTTTTCTGTTGTGAAAAAACTTGATTAAATTTTCGGCATTAGTACCACTCCCGGACGCAAAAATTACAATACGCTTCATCTAGTCATTTTTATTTGTGAATTATTGACAAATGTCATTAGTAAATCTAATTCTAAAGAATGATTTGTAAAATTTCTCAATCTAAATTTCATATTACAGACAATAATGTTACTTATTTTCGAGCAAAAAAAAGAATAAATATTAACAAATTAAGAGCTAAAATAAAATAGTTGAAACTTATTTACTAAATTACAATCACATTTTTGAATTAAAGATGTGTTTTAAAAATAAAGTTTTTTATTTTTGCGACTTAATTAAAACTTAAATTAAAAGATTATGTCAGACATTGCATCAAGAGTAAAAGCCATTATCGTAGACAAATTAGGAGTTGATGAGAACGAAGTTGTAACTGAAGCTAGCTTCACAAACGATTTAGGTGCAGACTCTTTGGACACTGTAGAATTAATAATGGAATTCGAAAAAGAATTCGATATTCAAATTCCAGATGATCAAGCTGAAAATATTGCAACAGTTGGTCAAGCTATTTCTTATATAGAAGCAGCAAAATAAGCAAAAACACTTTATGGAATTAAAGCGAGTTGTAGTCACGGGTTTAGGGGCTTTAACACCTATTGGCAATACCAAAGATGAATTTTGGGAAGGCTTAATTGGTGGTAAAAGTGGTGCGGCCCCTATAACATATTTTGATGCCGAAAAGTTTAAAACTAAATTCGCTTGCGAATTAAAAAACTTTAATGCTACCGACTTTATAGACAGAAAGCTAGCAGGCAGAATGGATAAATTTACGCAATATGCAATGGTGGCAGCCGACGAAGCTATTGCAGATTCTAAATTGGATTTAGATGCTATTAACAAAATGCGAGTTGGAGTTATATGGGGAGCAGGTATCGGTGGATTAGAAACTTTTCAAGAGGAAGTTTTAAACTTTGCTAAAGGTGATGGCACCCCAAGATTCAATCCGTTCTTTATTCCTAAAATGATTGCAGATATTGCTCCAGGAAACATATCCATTAAATATGGATTTATGGGACCAAATTACACGACGGTTTCTGCGTGTGCTTCTTCTGCCAACGCTATGTTTGATGCATTAAACTCAATTCGTTTAGGGCATTGTGATATTATTGTAACAGGAGGAAGTGAAGCAGCAGTTACTATTGCTGGAATGGGAGGTTTTAATGCAATGCATGCCCTATCAACTAGAAACGAAAGCCCAGAAACAGCCTCACGCCCATTTGATGGGACAAGAGATGGTTTTGTACTTGGCGAGGGTGCAGGAGCACTTGTTTTAGAAGAATATGAGTTTGCAAAAGCAAGAGGAGCAAAAATTTATGCTGAGTTTGTTGGGGGTGGGTTATCGTCAGATGCCTACCACATGACTGCACCACACCCAGATGGTCTTGGTGTTATTGCCGTAATGAAAAATTGTTTAGAAAATGCAGGCCTAAAACCAGAAGATGTAGACCATATTAATACCCATGGTACATCTACACCTTTAGGGGATGTTGCAGAATTAAAAGCAATTTCCGGAATATTTGGTAGTCATGCTAAGAACATAAATATTAATTCAACAAAATCAATGACCGGGCATTTATTAGGTGCCGCAGGAGCTATTGAAGCAATTTCGGTTATATTGGCAATGGAACGGGGTATTATTCCTCCAACCATTAACCATGTTACTGTAGATGAAAATATTGATCCCGAATTAAATTTAACTTTAAACAAAGCTCAAAAACGCGATATTAAAGTAGCAATGAGTAATACATTTGGATTTGGCGGACATAACGCTTGTGTATTGTTCAAGAAATTAGACTGAGTCCCGAATGAGAACCATTCGTAACATATTAAATTCCCGTTTTCAACGCAACGGGGATTTTTTTATGGCCATTACTAAAATTCTTGGTTTTAAACCCAAAGATATAAAATTCTACAAAAAAGCCTTTACACATCGTTCCATGAACATAAGGGACAGTAAAGGAAATCCCATTAATTACGAACGCTTGGAATTTTTAGGCGATGCTATGTTAAGTGCTGTTATTGCTTCTCATTTATACCTCGAAGCACCTACAGGCGATGAAGGCTACCTAACCAAAATGCGCTCGAAAGTAGTTAGTAGAGAGCATCTAAATGAACTTGGTAAAGACTTAAATTTAATAGGTTTAGTTGAAAGCAAAATACCCCCAGGACAGTTTGGAGACAACATTCATGGAAATTTATTTGAAGCTTTAGTAGGTGCCATCTTTTTGGATAAAGGCTATAGTTACTGTGAAAAATTTATTTTTAAACGTGTTATTACCCCCTATGTTGATATTGAAACTTTAGAGGGCAAAGTAATTAGCTACAAAAGTTTACTTATTGAATGGTGCCAAAAAGAAAAAAGGACCTTCGGTTACAATGTATATGAAGACACCGGAAATGATGAGGTCAGACATTTTTCTGTTAAACTGTCTATAGATGAAAGGGTTGTTGCCAAAGCCAGAGCAACTTCAAAGAAAAAAGCAGAAGAAAAGGCTTCAAAGCGTGCTTTTTTTGTATTTCAGAGCAAAATGTCAAAAATGATTTAGAACATTTTAATTAAAGCGATTAACTACAACGTTTGAGTTGTTTTACTTACCAAGATTCGCTTAACTTATTGTAATGGAATGTTTTTAAATACTATATTTACGCCGATTAACATAAGTTATGGCTGTACACAAACTTATTCTGGAGGATGTTTTTGAAGAAGTTGATGGCGCTTTAATAGCTATTTATAGTTCTATTGAAGATTATCGATTAGTGTATCTTCTTAATAAGCATTTAGGAATCAGCCTGACTAGAAAATCATCAGATTTAGATTATAACGAAGGGAAGTCTGGGTTTTCAATTTTTGAATGGGAGGACACCAAACAACTTGTAACATGGAGTTTAGTATCTAATGTTTGTAAAAAAGAAATACACCAACAAAAAAATTACAATTCATTATTTGATACTCAGGAAAAAATAACTCAAACATCCTATTTAATTCCAGAACATAGAGCTGTGAACTATTTTTTAAAAATAGATAACGAAGTCAATTTAAGTAAAGAAAAATGTATTTTAAATACCATTTTAAAAATACCACAAGTTGCAACAGCCTTTAGTATAGATATAAGTCAATTGAAATCAAAAGACAATTTAATTTTTAGCTAATGCAAATAACAAAAAAAACCAAAATAGTAGCCACATTAGGACCAGCTACAAGCACAAAAGAAGTTTTAAAAGGAATGCTTGAAGAAGGAGTCAATGTTTTTAGAATAAACTTTTCTCATGCCGATTATGAAGATGTAGCAGAACGTATTAAAATGATACGAGAGCTAAATGAAGAATTTGGGTTTACCGCTGCTATTTTAGCAGATTTGCAAGGACCAAAACTTCGTGTTGGAGTAATGAAAGAGGAAGTTGTAGTTAATCCTGGCGATGAAATTATATTTGCAACTGGAGAACGATTTGAAGGCACAAAAGAACGTGTTTACATGACCTACGACAGGTTTCCTCAAGATGCAAATCCTGGAGAACGTATCCTTTTAGACGACGGAAAATTAATTTTTGAGGTTGTTTCAACAAATAGAAAAAATGAAGTTATCGCCAAAGTTATTCAAGGTGGCCCCTTAAAATCTAAAAAAGGAGTAAACCTTCCTAATACAAATATTTCTCAACCTGCTTTAACCGAAAAAGATATTGAAGACGCCATTTTTGCAATAAGTCAAGATGTAGATTGGTTCGCCTTATCCTTTGTTCGTCACGCCGAAGATTTAATCCAACTGCGCGATTTAATTGCTAAACATACCGAGCATAAAATTCCAATTATAGCTAAAATTGAAAAACCAGAAGCTGTTGCTAATATAGACCAGATTGTTGCTAATTGCGATGGTATTATGGTAGCTCGTGGTGATTTAGGTGTAGAAGTTCCTGCTGAGGAAGTACCTCTTATCCAAAAGCAATTAGTTTTAAGAGCCAAAAAGGCCAGAATACCAGTAATTATAGCAACCCAAATGATGGAAACTATGATAACTAGTTTAACACCAACAAGAGCCGAAGTTAATGACGTTGCAAACTCGGTTATGGATGGTGCTGATGCCGTAATGCTATCAGGAGAAACATCAGTAGGTAGTTACCCCGTTGAAGTTATTAGACAAATGTCTAACATATTAAAAAGCGTTGAAAACTCACCTTTAATTAAAGTACCACTGTTACCGCCGCATATTCGTACCAACCGTTATATTACAAAATCTATTTGTTATCATGCGGCCATTATGGCAAACGAAATTCCTGCAAAAGCTATTTCAACCCTAACAAATAGTGGGTATACAGCATTTCAAATTTCTGCATGGAGACCGTTATGTCACATTTTAGTGTTCACATCAAACAAGCGAATTTTAACCCGCTTAAGTTTACTTTGGGGTGTTCGTGCTTTTTACTACGATAAGTTCGTAAGTACCGACCAAACTATTGAAGACGTAAACGCCATTGCCTGTAAAATGGGTTATTTAGAAGAAGGCGACATGCTAATTAGTTTAGCAGCAATGCCAATTCAAAATAAAGGGATGGTAAACACCTTAAGGGTTACCGAAATAACAAACTGTAAGTTTTAAATAATATTTAGGCGTTACCCTTTTTAGAGAAAGCTAAAAAGGGTCGCGCTTTTCATTTCAATCTTTTTAAAAACCAGCCTTGTTGTGGCAATCTCTCTATCGCAAGTAACTGCTTTTGATTTTTTTAAAAAGGATTTTCACTACAATCGCTAACGCGGTTTTTAGATTGTTTTTAAAATAAGAAACCTCTGAATTTAAGAGACGATAATTCGCGTCTAAAAAGCAAATTTCAACTGTACACTTACACTTTTTTGCTCAGGTTTATTCTTAGTTTCGGTATTTAAATTAGACATAGAAATACCCAACAATCGCACCGAGTTGCTCAATTTTTCTTGATATAATAAATCCTTAGCAGTTTCTAAAATCAAGGCTTTATCACTAATAAAGTAATGTAGCGTTTTGCTCCGGGTATGCAATGTAAAATCGCTGTATTTTATTTTTAAAGTCACTGTTTTCCCAGCAACCTTACTTTTTGTCAACCTTCGCGACACTTCATCTGCAATATGTTCCAGTTTTTCAAGCATAAACACTTCGCTCGACAAATTTTCACTAAACGTACGTTCGGCTGCCAAGGATTTTCTAATCCGGTTTGGTTTTACGTCACTGTTGTGAATCCCTCTAACCACGAAATAGTAGTGTTTACCAGATTTCCCAAAGTGTTCATCTAAATACTCCATAGATTTTAATTTTAAATCCTTTCCTGTAAAAATGCCTAATTGGTACATTTTTTCTGCCGTCACTTTACCAACACCATAAAATTTCCTAATGTCTAATTGTTCTAAGAATTCAATAACTTCTTCGGGATTTACCGTTTTTTGTCCGTTAGGTTTGTTATAATCGCTAGCTACTTTCGCAACAAATTTATTAATAGAAATTCCGGCGGACGCAGTTAAACCCACTTCATTAAAAATACGTTCCCGAATTTCCTTGGCAAGTAAAGATGCGCTTGGATTCCCTTTTTTATTGTTAGTCACATCTAAATAAGCTTCATCTAACGATAGAGGTTCCACTAAATCGGTATAATCATAAAAAATCTTTCGTATTTTTTTTGAAATCTCATTATATCTTTCAAAATGCGGTTGTACAAAAATAAGTTCTGGGCATAATTTTATTGCCAAATTCCCTGCCATGGCACTTTTTACTCCAAATTTTCTGGCTTCATAACTAGCGGCACTTATTACACCACGTTTCCCGCTTCCGCCAACAGCAATGGCTTTTCCTTTAAGTTCGGGGTTGTCCAATTGCTCTACAGACGCATAAAAGGCATCCATATCTACATGAATAATTTTTCTCACAGGCAGAATCTCAGACATCTTGTAAAAATATAATATCTTTATCAAAGAGAATTAAATGCCATGTCAAAAACAGCAATTATTATTGGTGCAACGGGTCTTACAGGAGGTTTATTATTGCAACGGCTTCTAGAAGACCCCAGATACCAATCTATAAAACTATTTAGTAGAAACTCTTGCCATATCAAACACACAAAAATTGAAGAGCACCTCGTAGATTTATTTGAATTAGAGAAGGTTAAAGATTTATTTGTAGCCAATGAAGTTTTTTGCTGTATTGGGACAACCAAAGCCAAGACTCCAGATGAAGAACTGTATCTTAAAATTGATTATGGTATTCCGGTTAGTGTTGCCAAGTTATGTGTTCAGAAAGGGATTAATACCTTAGTAGTTATTTCAGCCTTGGGAAGCAATAAAGAAAGTAAGTTATTTTATAACAGAACCAAAGGCAGAATGGAAGAAGCTGTGTTAAGAGAAAAAATTGAGCATATTTACATTCTCCAACCGTCTTTAATTGGAGGTATAAGAGAGGAAAAAAGGCCCGGAGAGACATTTGCCAAAGTATTTATGGCTTTGTTAAAACCAATTTTAATTGGAAGCTTAAAAAAATATAGAGCTATTGATCCGGAAACTATTGCAAAAACAATGGTTTGGGTGGCTAATAACAGCTATAAATCTGGAAGAATTGCTTCGGATGACATTCAAAAAATATCAGAACGATTATGATTGAGATTGAACGTAAATTTTTAGTCACCTCACTAGATTTTAAACGAGAAGCCTTTAAGAATACCAAAATAAAACAAGGCTTTTTGAATACACATAAAGACCGAACAGTAAGGGTCCGGTTAAAAGGAGATGAAGGATTCATTACCGTAAAGGGACGAACCACTAAAAGCGGTGTAACGCGTTTTGAATGGGAAAAGAATATTTTAAAAGAAGAAGTTGAAGCGCTTTTAAAGCTTTGCGAACCAGGTGTTATTGACAAAACACGTTATGAAGTGAAAATTGAGAAACATATTTTTGAAGTCGATGTTTTTTACGGTGACAATGATGGTTTAATTATTGCAGAAATTGAGTTGGAGCAAGAAGATGAAATTTTTGAAAAACCAGATTGGCTAGGGAAAGAAGTTACTGGAAAAATAAAATATTACAATTCACAATTAAGCAAACAACCTTATAAAACCTGGGTAAAATAATAAAAAACACATAAACATGAAAACATTTATAATATTCAGTTTTGTAATACTTGGATTATTTGGTTGCAGAAAAGAAGAAAAACAGATTTCAAATGAGGTAATTGAAGACCCACAAGAAATTGTAAAAGATTCGGTGATCCCAAAAATTTTAGATTCACAAGTAAACACATCAATTAAAAAATTAAAAGAAGCATTAACAGCGAAAGGTTTTAAAACTTTTGACCAGATTGATGAAAAGACAAAAGACACTATTTTAATGCAGCAATATTTTATTGCCTTTTTAAAAAATGGCCCAGTACGTATACAAAATGAGGAGGAATCTGCTCTTTTACAGAAAGGACATCTCGCACATTTAAGTAAAATGTATGAATTAGGATACGCCGATATTTCTGGCCCATTTGGAGATAATGGGAATATTAGAGGTATAACCATTTACAACGTGCCTAATTTTAAAATGGCCGATAGTTTAGCCAATGCAGATCCTTTGGTTAAAGCAGGTCGTTTGGTTATAGAAATACACCCATGGTGGGCAGCAAAAGGATTTCCCCTTAGGTAATGGTTGAGATTTTTAAATGTCTTTTCTGGATTATAAATGTTGCCATAATTGTGGCTTTATTGGCTATTCATTTTGTATTAAAGGAGGATAGTTTTTTTGATGCCATACGTTTTTACGCTTTCCCTTTACCAGTAATTATAGTTATAGTTTTAGGGTTATCCGTTTTCCTTAGTAAAAGAAAATATAATTTAATATTGGGAGGAATTTTATTAGCTATTTGGTTAAGTCAAAGTTTCAAAATACATATTCCCGAAGCTATAAACGAAAAAGATTTAGAGGTTGTTTTTTGGAACGCGTCCAGAGACAATGGTTTTATAGAAGCCTTTAAAGAAAACGGAAGTATTCCCGATGTCATGGTTTTGGTTGAATCAGAAAAAAATAACATACAGGAACTCCAATCAAAATACCCCAATTATTATTTTTATAAATCAGTTAGAGAAATTTATATATTTTCTAAAAACCCAATTCTAATTAAGAGTGAAGAATCTTCTAAATATAATTCAACAGTCATCAATTTTAAAACAAATGAAATGAATTTTTTTGCTGTTGATGTAACAGGAAGTCAAGATGTACCTCGCACATGGGAATTAGGTTTTGTAAATAAATTAATTACAAAGAGCCCAAACACTATTATTATAGGGGACTTCAACGTGCCTTTTGAGTCTAAAAATTTGAAAAAAATTAAAACTAATTTTAATCATGCCTTTAATGAAAAAGGAAATGGTTTTAGAGAAACCTGGTTTTGGAACATCCCATTACTTTCTCTCGATCATATTTGGGTTTCAAAAGATTTAGAGATTCTTAAAACTCAAAAAATTAACACATTTAAGTCCGATCATTGCATGCTTAAAACCTATATAAAAAGCTAATTATTTAATCAGCTTCATCGCCAACCTAAAACAGTAACAAACACCACCAATATGTTTTTCGTTTTATATTATTTTAATACGCTTGTTCAATATCTTTCAAATAAATTAAGTAAACCCTTTAAATCATTAGCTTTGTATTTTCGTATGGTTTTTGTATAGGCATATAGTTTCTTTAGGAAATTTAATTCATATAAATTCACAAATTAAATTATATTCAAGTTGTTTTGACATTAAAGTTACTTCTATTAAAAACAAGATCCATTAATAAGAATACAGCACTATTTCTGTTTGTTTTTTGTTTGTTTTCTATTTTAAAAACGCAAGCTCAATTAGGGTTTTGTGAAGGGAACTCAGGCGACCCTATTTTTACAGAAACTTTTGGAACAGGCACGAACTTTGGTCCCTCTTTACCAACAGCAAACACGCAATATACTTTTGTTAGTAATTCTGCCCCTAATGATGGTCAATATACAATTGCCAATAACACCTTTTCATACGGATGGAACTTACCTAATGACCATACACCTAATGATACTAATGGGAAATGTTTTATTGTGAATGCCGATTTCTCTCAAGGCGAGTTTTATAGAAGGACTGTAACTGGACTTTGTGAAACTACAACTTATGAATTCTCTTCATGGTTAATAAATATATTGCCAAGTTCAGGTTGTGGTGGCTCAGGAATACCTGTAAACGTAAGCTTTGAAATTTGGGATAGTAATAATAATTTATTAGCTTCGGGCGACACAGGAAATATACCTGGTACCTCTACGCCAATTTGGAAAAAATATGGCTTGGTTTTCCAAACGTCAACGGGACAAAGTTCTGTGATTTTGAAGATGATTAACAACGGACAAGGGGGTTGTGGGAACGATTTAGCAATAGATGATATTGAATTTAAATCTTGTGGAGACCTTATTTCGGTTTCAGATAGTTTTGGCAATAATAATAGTACGCTATGCAGCAGTCAAACCCCAATAGCAACAACCTTGACGGCAAATCCAGATGGTATAGTTTACAATTCTCATTTTTATCAATGGCAAGAAAGTTTAGATGGTTTGGTTTGGACCGATATAGTAAGCGAAACAAATCAAAGTCTTCCAATTTCTATAACAACATCAAAGTATTATAGAAGCAAAGTAGCTGAAGTAGCTGTTAACTTGAATAACATCCAGTGTATTGCCTTATCAGATGTATATAGAATAATCGTTAATCAAGCGCCATCCCTTCCTTTGTTGGAATGTTGGCAAACAGCAACGTTTAATGTTGCAACTTGCTCATGGGATATTACAGGAGTTCAACCTGTTCAGCCTAATACAGAATGCTGGGAAACGGCCACTTTCAATAATATGACTTGTGCATGGGAAATTGCTGGCTCACAACCTATTCAACCCGCAATTTCTTGTTGGGAGACTTCAGTTTTTAATACAACTACCTGTGTTTGGGACGTAACAGGAGCACGGCCTGTTCAACCTAATACAGAATGCTGGGAAACGCCAACGTTTAATACTGCAACATGTTTATGGGATGTAACAGGAACGCAACCAGCAGAACCAAATACAGAATGCTGGGAAACAGCAACATTTAATAATAACACTTGCTCATGGGGCGTAACAGGAACGCAACCTGTTCAACCTAATACGGAATGCTGGGAAACACCGGCGTTTAATACTGCAACATGTTTATGGGATGTTACTGGTTCACAACCAATACAACCAAATACAGAATGTTGGGAAACGGCAACATTTAATACTTCAACTTGCTCATGGAACGTAACAGGAATGCGACCTGTACAACCTACCGCAACAAATTGTTGGGACGACTATCAATTTAATATAAATAGCTGTGCTTGGGAAAATCTAGGAACACAACCAGGGACTGTTTATACAGAAAATCTCGTTTTTTGTAACGGAGCTTCTCTAACTCTACACGCAAATACAAGTCTTACCAACCCTATGTATCTCTGGAGTACAGGAGAAACAACCGAATTTATTATTGTTAACACCCCCAATGTTTATTCAGTAGAAATGACGACTCCAGCTTGTTTTTTTGAAACACGAATATTTAATGTGACTCAAGCGGCTATTCCGAGTATTGATACTGTAACATCAGATGGAAGAAACATACTTGTTACAACTTCAAATACCGGAGATTTTTTATATTCTTTAGATGGAAATATTTACCAATCTTCCAACACCTTCATGAATATTAATGGAGGCTTATATACCATTTATGTTAAAGAGCGTAATTGTCCTGATACAGATACTCTAACGTATTTACATTTTTATATCCCAAAGTTTTTTACTCCAAATAATGATGGTGAAAATGATACTTTTAATTTAAAAGGCATCGAATTTTATGGGGAATCACAAGTTTCTGTTTTTGATCGGTATGGTAAACTCCTTAAGAATTCAAGAAATAGTTCATTTGAATGGAATGGAACATTCAATAATCAATTATTACCTACAGGAGATTATTGGTATGTTATTATAATAGATAATCAGAAATTTACTGGACATTTTACTTTGAAACGTTAATTCCATAAATTTAAAAGTTTTCTTAAACACCGTTCTCAAATGTATATTCCTTTTCTACTTTGCATATTCTAACATGGCACCAACTATACCAATCTCTTCTCCCTTTTTGTTGAGCTAGAAGATGGTCTGTTTGCTGTTTCCTGTTTTTTATAGCCTCAAAGGTTTCCCAATAACTTACGGTAATTCCAATGTCGTTTCTAGCACTTTCTATACCTAAAAAACCAGATTGTTGTTTGGCGAGTTACTCCATTTTTTCAGCCATTTCACTATAACCTTCACTAGTTTCTTTTTGTGTTGATGTAAAAATAACAGCGTAATAAGGTGTTTTTTCTATTATAATTTAAAATGAATTATGTTTAATATAATATAAGCAAGCGTTCAAATTTAATCGTTTTAATGTTGATGAAATTCAGCAAAACACACTTTTTATTGTTATATTCGCAAATAAATTCAATTAGAATAATAAATCATCAAACATGCAAACAATAGCAACCGATTTTGGCATTCAAAACGCACTTAATATTTTAGGTGTTAAAGATATAAATGTAGGAACTTCTACGGGTTCAAACAACTTTTCAAATGGAGCCATTTTAGAATCCTATTCGCCAGTTGACGGCCAATTAATTGGAAAAGTAGTCACAACAACTAAAGAAGATTATGAAAAAGTAATGGATGCTGCAACCAAAGCATTCAAAACTTGGAGATTAACCCCTGCACCCCAACGTGGAGAAATTGTGCGTCAATTTGGAGATAAGTTGCGGGAGAAAAAGGAAGCTTTAGGAAAACTGGTATCGTATGAAATGGGAAAATCTTACCAAGAAGGTTTAGGGGAAGTACAGGAAATGATAGACATCTGCGATTTTGCTGTTGGATTATCGCGTCAACTACACGGCTTAACGATGCATTCTGAAAGACCTGGGCACAGAATGTACGAGCAATACCATCCACTTGGTGTGGTTGGGATTATTTCGGCATTTAATTTTCCAGTAGCGGTTTGGGCGTGGAATACCGCTCTGGCCTGGGTTTGTGGTGATGTTTGTGTTTGGAAACCTAGTGAAAAAGTACCCCTTTGCGGCATTGCATGTCAAAATATAGCCGCTGAGGTTTTTAAAGCAAATAATTTACCGGAAGGTATTTCAAATTTAATAAATGGCGATTACCGAGGAGGTGAGTTTATGACTAAAGACACCCGTGTTTCATTAATTTCGGCAACGGGTTCTATTAGAATGGGAAAAATTGTGGCGCAAGAAGTAGCAGGACGTTTAGGAAAGAGTTTGTTAGAATTAGGTGGAAACAATGCCATTATTGTAACTCCGGATGCTGATATAAAAATGACCGTTATTGGTGCGGTTTTTGGTGCAGTTGGAACTGCTGGACAACGTTGTACATCGACCCGTAGATTGATAATTCATGAGTCTATGTATGATAAAGTAAAAACGGCTGTGACGGATGCTTACAAACAACTTCGTATTGGAAATCCGTTAGACGAAAATAATCATGTAGGACCCTTAATTGATACGGATGCTGTAAAAATGTATCAGAATGCTTTAACAAAAGTAGTTGAAGAAGGGGGAAACATTGTTGTTGAAGGCGGTGTTTTGAAAGGTGAAGGTTATGAAAGTGGATGTTATGTAAAACCGGCCATCGCCGAGGCTAAACCCGAATTTAAAATTGTACAGCACGAAACCTTTGCCCCTGTTTTATATTTATTAAAATATACCGGAGATATTGAAAATGCTATTGATATTCAAAATGGGGTTGCTCAAGGTTTAAGTTCAGCCATTATGACTAACAATTTACGCGAAGCAGAGCATTTCTTATCCGTTCAAGGTTCAGATTGCGGAATTTCCAATGTAAATATTGGTACTTCGGGGGCCGAAATTGGAGGTGCCTTTGGTGGTGAAAAAGAGACTGGTGGCGGTCGTGAATCGGGAAGTGATGCTTGGAAAGTGTATATGCGTCGTCAAACCAATACAATAAATTATACTACCGAATTGCCTTTGTCGCAGGGTATTAAGTTTGATTTGTAAAATATCTGCGAAGCCAGAAATCTTTTAGTTTTTAAATATAAATTAGTATAGACCTCACAGTTTTTTAACCCTGTGAGGTTTTTTTTGCGTTAGGGATAGCAGTGAAATCCTTTTTAAAATTTATGTATAATGATTGTTAGTTGGAACTAAAAATTGGTACAGTGCTTCTTCCCTCGCTCCTCACAATGAGGTTTTAAAAAGATTGTAACGTTTAGCCCGACCCTTGTGGTAACGCCCAAATAAATTTAAAGCTTTTCGCTATATTTGTTTTTAATAAATTTTTTGATTTAAAAAACCCCAATGCCCAAAAACAAAGAACTTGAGTTAGCCTGGGATTTTGTTGAAAAAACGGATAGAAATGTTTTTTTAACGGGAAAAGCAGGTACCGGAAAAACTACTTTTTTACATAGTTTAAAACAAAAATCGTTTAAGCGATTGGTAGTGGTGGCGCCGACCGGCGTTGCAGCCATTAATGCTAAAGGAGTCACTATTCATTCGTTTTTTCAAATGGCTTTTGGTCCCGTTTTGCCCGAGGAAGCAGGATTTCAAAATAAAGATTCAGGGTTTCAGAGGAAATTTAATAAAACCAAAATTGATATTATACAATCGTTAGACCTGCTAATTATTGATGAAATTAGTATGGTTAGGGCAGATTTGCTGGATGGTATTGACCAGGTTTTAAGAAAATATAAAGATAGAACGAAAGTTTTTGGCGGCGTGCAAGTGCTTATGATTGGTGATTTGCAACAACTATCGCCCGTGGTGAAAGACAACGAATGGGATTTATTAAAGCAGTATTACGAAACACCATACTTTTTTAGCAGCAAAGTGTTTAAAAGTTGCAACGCCATTAGCATTGAACTAAAGCATATTTACAGGCAAGATAATGAGGTGTTTATTAAAATTCTGAATGAAATTAGGAATAATAAACTCACGATGGATTCGGCGGCACTTTTAAATGAACGCTACATTGCCGATTTTGTTCCTGCTAAAAAGGATGGTTACATCACACTAACCACGCATAATAACAGAGCCAACGAGATGAATAATCTGAAGTTGCTAAAAATTAAAGAGAAAAGCTATTATTATAAAGCGGAGGTTGATGGTAATTTTCCGGAGTATTCGTACCCAACTTATGAAGATTTAGAGTTAAAAAAAGGCGCTCAAGTTATGTTTGTAAAAAACGATAGCACACCAGAAAAGCGCTATTTTAATGGAAAAATTGGTGAAATTATTTATTTAGATAAAGAAGAGATTACAGTTAGATGCCAAGGGGATGATTTTGATATTATGGTAACCCCCGAAATTTGGGAAAATATTAATTACAACATAAACCAAGAAACCAAAGAAATATCAGAACATGTAACGGGTTCTTTTTCTCAAATGCCCCTGCGATTGGCTTGGGCAATAACCATTCATAAAAGTCAGGGACTTACATTCGATAAAGCGATTATTGATGCGCAGGCGTCATTCGCGCACGGGCAGACTTATGTGGCCCTAAGTAGATGCAGAACGCTTGAAGGGATTGTTTTAAAACACCCCATTAGTGAAAGCAGTATTATAAACGATGTGCGCGTAACATCGTTTAACGAAGGGGTTGAAAACAATCCTCCAAATAAGGCTGTTTTAAATGAATCGCAAAAAACATATCAGTTTAATTTAATTGAGGAACTACTTAACTACTACGCCTTTTTGCAACCTGTAAACAGGTTTTTAGATATTTATTACAAAAATTCAAGCAGTTTAAAAGGACATATGCTCGAGCCTTTAATTACGCTTAAGGAAGAAGGTGTTACCAAGTTATTAAAATTGAATACTAGCTTTATAGCGCAACTAAAAGCATTGAGTGTTGATGTTCTAGAACCAGAAAAAAGCATTGTTATTCAAGAAAGAATTAACAAAGCCTTAGAATATTTTATAAAACATACAGAAGACTTTATTAAAGCTCCTTTTGACGCCCTAACATTTGCCACAGAAAACAAAGAAATTGATAAAGAAATTAATAAGCAATTAGACATTATTGAAGAACAATTAGCAACGAAATTATATTGTTTAAATGGATTAAAAGGCCATTACAGCAGCTTAAAATATTTAGCGTTGCGTGCCAAAGCAGTTTTGCAAAAAACCAAAACAACTGCAGTTAAAAAAGAACGCAAAGACACATCAGATCATCCTGTTTTGTTTGAACAGTTAAAGGCGTTGCGAGCGTCTTTTGCCGAAGTAGAAAATGTACCTCATTATGTCATATTTACGCAAAAATCGTTATACGATTTATGTGAAATGCTTCCTGTAACTGATAAACAATTACTAGTTGTAAACGGCATGGGAAAAGTAAGAGTAGAAAAATATGGCGACGAAATTCTTGATATTATTAAGGATTATTGTGAAGCTAATGCTGTTGAAGCAAACACTGTTATTTCGAAAAAAGAAAAAATTAAGGAAGAAAAGCCTAAAAAAAAAGATTCAAAAAAAGTGTCGCTTGAATTGTTTAAAAGCGGAATGTCAGTTTCTGAAATTGCTAAAGAACGAAATTTTGTAGAAACCACGATTCAAGGTCATTTGGCACATTTTATTCCCACAGGGGAAATTAAAATGACAGATTTAATGTCTGAAGAAAAGTATCAAGAGCTTAAAACTATCATGGAGAAAACCACTTTTGTAAACGTAACAGATCTCAAAAATAAAATTGATGATAAATTCTCGTATTACGAAATAAGATTGGTAGCCACTACCCTATAAATTAACGTATAAAAAAACCCTGCCTCAATGCCGAGTTTTTAACGGGAGAGACAGGATTTATATCTTGAAAAGATTAATAGCTCTACAAAAGTATATCTTTTTTATCACGAAATGAAACTTCAATGTTAGCTTAAGGTTAAATTTTATTAAAGGGTTTGTTAACTGTATTTCACCTTTCTTAAAACGCGCATAGATTCTTTATAAAGGCCGTATAATTCCTCACTATGGGCTCTTAAAAAAGGTTTAGCTTCCTCAAGTTTATCAATAGCTTCGTGAAATAAATTAAGGTAACAAATTAAGTAGGTTACGGGTAAGTTTTTTAAATCTATTTCTTCACTTTTTGTAAAAGGCATTCCTTTTTTTAGCTTTTCTAAAATGGTGTTTGTAGTGTTATATATATGATGTAGTACTTTTTTATCATACTCCGGGGGTTCAAATAGTAGTTTCGTTTCAATGTTATAATTTGCATTGTTTTCAAAACGAATTACAGTTTCTTCTAATTGGTAGTATTTATAAGAGTTTTGAAACCCCAGAGTTACATATTCTATAATTTTAAAAGAATCTTCATCAATAAAAATAGCAACTTCATCTAAGGCAGAAAAAAACAAACGAACCTGCTCGTTAATCAATTCAATATCAACTCTTGAAAAGAAACTTTCATGTTTAACTACTTTTTTTTGCCCTGACCAACACACCACAAAATACTCTTTAAAAACTTTGAATTGTGGGTTGTAGTCTTTTCGGTTTTTCATAAAGTCAAAAACCCCATTTAAGGTATGTTCAATATTGTTTTGGGCATGGTTTTCAATAGCTTCTACAATTTTAGAGTTGATATCTTTTACTTCAATATCAAACACTTTTGGCATACTCATACTTCCATCTCTAAAAAACACAGAGCCTCCATAATATTTCCAGATATTTTTTCTAAGAGACGTTATTTTTCCAGTGGGTCTAATGGTTACTAAACCAACAACTTTATCGTCGGGTAAATGTGGAAACGGAATATTTTCATATTGTACTATGGGCGGATTTGTTAAATAGGCATTAATAAGGTTTTGAATTTTACTGTCATCAAAAAAATCGACACCAACAATTGTGTTCTCACCATCTTCAACACCAATTACTATGAACGAATTATTTTTAGGGTTGCTGTTTGATAGTGCACAAATATGCTTTAAAAATTTAGCTTTTCCTTCTTTAAAACTAATATCGATTTTACGTTTTTTATCGTAAAAACTATTTTCATCGTTATGTGCTAACAAATGTTTTATAAGTAGGCGTTTGTTAATCATTTTTGTTGTTCCCGCATAGGCGGAAATCTTATTTTTTAAATTTAAATCTCCTTTTTCAAAATTGTACTACTAGCTTGAGCGGTACAAAACACCAACATATCAGCAATATTTACATGTGCGGGTCTGGAAATAGCAAAATAAATGATATCTGCAATATCTTCGGCTTGTAATGCTTTAAACCCTTTATAAACTGAATCTGCCACTTTATCACCTTTAAAGCGCACTTGCGAAAATTCGGTTTCTACTAAGCCCGGACTTACAGCGCCTACTTTTATTCCATACGGATTTAAATCAATTCGCATCCCTTCTGTAAGAGCCAAAACGGCATGTTTACTGGCGCAATACACGTTCCCTTTTGCATAGACTTCTTTACCCGCCGAGGATCCAATATTTATTATATGTCCAGATTTTCGTTCTGTCATTTGTGGTATAACCGCCTTACTAACATACAGCAATCCTTTTACATTTATGTCCATCATGGCATCCCAATCGTCTATACTGCCCTCATTTATAGGGTCTAAACCATGCGCATTTCCAGCATTGTTTATTAAAATATCGATATTTTTAAAATGGTCTGGCAGTGATTCTATGGCTTTAAATGTTTCAGTTTTATCACGAACGTCAAAATTTAAAACATGTACATCGGTTAAATTTTCTAAAGATTTTTGAATGGTTTCTAATCGGTCTAGTCGTCTTCCGCATAAAATTAAATTAATGCCGTGTTTGGCAAATTCAATGGCTGTAGCATGTCCTATTCCACTGGTGGCTCCTGTAATTAGGGCTGTCTTTTTCATAATTATTTAAAAGGTTTTATTAGAAAAATACATCTTGTACATATATTTTTGTAATTCAAACATAAAAATACTTAAAACTGCTAGAATATCGTATAATTGACTGTTAATTAAAACTAACTTATATTACTAGATCAGTATAAAACACAATGCTGTTTAAAAGGATTACTCTTTAAAATTAATACTTTAAGCGTGTTTTTGTAGTCTATAATATATTTATGACCGTATATAAATTATAAAAGTAAAATTTAAACTATGAAAACTTTAAAAAGAATAAAATTAGTACTTCTCTTGTTCTTAATACCTCTTTTATTTGGTTGTAATAGCTCGGAATCTTCTGAAATAAATGCCATTGCGCCTACTATTTCAATAAGATTAGTGGATGCTCCAGGGGATTATGAGGCAGTCAACATTGAAATTGTTGACGTTATGATTAAGATGAATAACGATAATGACGATGATAATGGATGGTTATCACTTGAAGCAAATAATGAAACGGTTAATTTACTCGATTTCACTGGTGGTTTTAGTAAAGTTTTAGTTGAACGATTTCCAATTCCGACAGGCACATTAAGCCAAATGAGATTAGTTTTAGGCGATGGGAATACAATAGTTATTAAAAATGATAGTAACGAAAATGAAGCGTTCATCCTAAAAACTCCGAGTGCCCAACAATCTGGTTTAAAACTTAAAGTTAATACGCTAATTGAAGAAGGTTATACCTACGATTTTATATTAGACTTTGACGTAGAAAAATCAATCGTTCGTGCGGGCAACTCAAGCAACATTATTTTAAAGCCTGTTCTTTATGTAAATGCAGAAGCTAGTTCTGGAATTATACAAGGAACAGTGAGTCCAACAGATGTGCCTTCTATGGCTTCCGTTTTAGTAGATGATGTCATGATATCCGCTTTTACAAATGACAATGGAACTTTCGCATTATGGGGCGTTCCAGCAGGAATCTATGAAGTTGTTGTTACACCATTAGACGACACATCTGAGTATACTTCTGGCAGCGCAGCAGCCATTACTGTTGCTAATGGAGAAATTACAATGATTCCAACCCCTATTGAATTGCAATTAAAACCAGGCTCAATTAGTGGAGATGTAACAAATAATTTTGTGGTTTCGGTAACTTTAAAACTAAAAGATACTGCTGATGTTATAACAACAGTGAATTCTAATGAAAATGGTGAATTTCTTATTGAAAACGTGCCTGCTGGAACTTATACTGTAACAGTTAGTAAAGCAGATTATGTATCGCAAGATATAGAGGCCATAGTAATACCAAATACCATAACACCTTTGTCAGATATCACATTAGTAGTTCAATAAAAACAAATACTAAAAACTTATAAAAAAGGGCAGTTTTAGATAAAACTGTTCTTTTTTTGTTTTTAACCAATTATTAACGGATGATCTGTTTTATTTTAACCAATATTTAACAGCATTCAAAGAAAAATTTTAACAATTTGCACTACTCAAATAAGCTTACTATATTCGGGCTTTTAAAAAACAACAAATGATGGAAGAAACTGGTACAATTGATATTAAAACAATTAATGAGAAAATTGAAAAGGAAAGTGCTTTTGTTGATTTATTGATGCTAGAGATGAATAAAGTCATCGTTGGGCAAAAGCATATGGTTGAACGATTACTGATTGGGTTATTAGGACAAGGACATATATTACTTGAAGGTGTTCCTGGATTAGCAAAAACTTTAGCCATAAACACCTTAGCACAAGCTGTTCATGGGTCATTTAGCCGAATACAGTTCACCCCAGATTTGTTACCGGCCGATGTTACAGGAACCTTAATTTATAACATGAAGCTAAGTGATTTCTCGATAAAAAAAGGTCCTATTTTCGCAAATTTCGTTTTGGCAGATGAGATTAACCGAGCACCTGCAAAAGTGCAATCGGCATTACTTGAAGCCATGCAAGAAAAGCAAGTAACTATTGGCGATGAAACCTTTATTTTAGACAAACCATTTTTGGTAATGGCCACTATGAATCCTGTTGAGCAAGAAGGAACTTACCAGTTGCCAGAGGCACAAGTTGACCGTTTTATGTTGAAAACAGTAATAGACTATCCTAAAATTGCTGAAGAGCAATTAATTATGAGAGCGAATATGAAAGGTGCTTGGGATAAAGTAAATCCAGTGGTTTCAGTAGAACAAATTTTGAAAGCACAAGCCGCAGTTCGCGAAGTATATATGGATGAAAAAATCGAAAAATACATTCTCGACATAGTTTTCGCAACACGGTATCCAGAAAAATATAAACTTGCCGAATTAAAACCACTTATCTCGTTTGGCGCATCGCCACGTGGAAGTATCAATTTAGCCACTGCAGCAAAATGCTACGCCTTTATAAAACGCCGTGGTTATGTTATTCCAGAAGATGTGCGTGCTGTTGTTTATGATGTATTAAGACACAGAATTGGTATTACTTATGAAGCTGAAGCTGAAAATGTAACTTCAGTAGATATCATCAATAAAATTATAAACGAAATAGAAGTACCATAGAAAGGGTTTTTAGTATTCAGTCTCCGTTTGCAATTGCTTACTCACATTCTGAATACTGGAGTACAAGCTCAACGGTTTGCTGATACTTGAATACTGCGACTGAAAACTGTTATTAAAGATGGATACTAAAGAATTACTAAAAAAAGTTCGTAAAATTGAGATTAAGACACGCCGGTTGTCTGATCATATATTTGGGGGTGAATACCATTCAACCTTCAAAGGGCGTGGCATGACTTTTAGTGAAGTACGCCAGTATCAATTTGGTGACGACGTTAGAAATATAGACTGGAATGTAACTGCGCGGTACAGCGAACCATATATAAAAGTTTTTGAAGAAGAACGTGAACTAACCATGATGCTCATGGTAGATGTTTCAGGCTCTGAATTCTTTGGTACGGAACAGCAATTTAAAAATGAAGTAGTAACTGAAATAGCAGCGACTTTAGCATTTTCAGCAACTCAGAATAACGATAAAATAGGCTTGATTTTATTTTCTGATAAAGTTGAATTATATATACCCCCAAAAAAAGGGCGTTCACATGTATTGCGTATAATTCGTGAATTAATTGAGTTTCACCCAGAAAGCAAACAAACTAATTTGACAGAAGCTTTAAAGTTTTTGACGAACGTAATGAAGAAAAAAGCTATTGTGTTTGTGCTTTCCGATTTTATGACGGACGATTATCATCAAACAATGAAAATTGTTTCTGGCAAACATGATGTCACAGGAATTAGGGTGTATGATAAGCGCGAAGAAGCTATTCCAAACTTAGGAATCGTTCAAATGCACGATGAAGAAACAGGCGAATTCATGTTGGTCAACACAGCATCAAAAAGAGTGCGTTTTAATTACGGGAAATATTACACCGAAAAAGTAAATTATTACAAAGATAGTTTTAGTAAAGCTGGAGCAGGAACAATTAATTGTCGTGTTGATGAAAGCTATGTAAAAAAATTGTTGGGATATTTTAAAAGAAGAGGTTAAAACGAGTTTAGATTTATGATTAACGATTTACGATTTATGTGCAAAACAAATGCTGCCTTCGGCTTTCCAACTTCGGTCTTCGGTCTTCGGTCTACAGTCTTTTGGTCTTTCATATTTGGTCTCTGGTCTTTGGTCTCGTTTTCGCAAGTAACTTCCTCAATCGATTCTACAAAAATAAAAATAGGTGCACAAATCACTTATAAAATTTCAGTGGAATCAGACCCAAGTAGTTTGGTGATTTTTCCTGAAGGGCAAACCTTTTCCCCTTTGGAAATGATTGAATCGTATGCTGTTGATACGGTTAAAAATAAAGATAAGTACAACCTTATTAAAAAGTATGGTTTAACCCAATTCGATTCTGGTAAATACACCATTCCAAGACAAAAAATTAGTATTGGCGAAAAAACCTTTTTCACCGATTCGTTAAAAGTTGAGGTTAACAATGTAGTTGTTGACAGCACAAAACAAGGACTTTACGATATAAAACCTATTATCGAAGTCGATAAAAAAGGCGGTGATTGGTGGAAATACCTGTTAATGATACTTTTAATAATTGGCAGTATCGGTTTTTTAATGTACTGGTTTATTTGGAGAAAAAAATCATTGACCGAAGATGAGCAAATAGCATTGTTGCCGCCCTACGATAGAGCCAAATTAGCTCTTAAAAAATTAGACGAAAGTCATTATTTAGAGCATTCTGAAATAAAAGCATACTATTCAGAACTCACCCTGATCATCAGAAAATATTTAGATGAAAAAGTATATGACAAAGCCTTAGAAAGCACTACAGACCAGTTGGTTACAAGATTAAATTTACTTAAAGACGGTAATCAGATAGAGTTAAGTAAGGAAGATATTAGAAATATTGAAACCATTTTAAAACGTGCCGACTTAGTGAAATTTGCCAAATCTGCTCCCGATATAGAGTTGGCAAAAATAGATAGAAACACCATTGACATTGAGATTGACCATGTAAAAGAAGCTTTGCCTGAACCAACTGAAGAAGAAAAGCTTTTAGATGAAAAGTACCGACAAGAATTAGAACATAAAAAAAAGCGAAAAAAAATTATAATTACTGTTGTAATAGGCATATTTCTATTTTTAGCAATCTTTGTTGGTTTCTCTGTAAAATATGGGTTTGGTTATGTAAAAGATACTATTATTGGTAATAATAGTATTGAACTGTTAGAAGGGGATTGGGTAACTAGCGAGTATGGGTTCCCGCCTGTAACCATTTCAACTCCAAAAGTATTGAAACGTATGGATGCTCCATTGCCTGAGGAGCTGACCGAGCAAATTGAAGTGACTATGTTTGGCTATGGTAGTTTATTAGAAAGCTTTAATGTTCTGGCTAGAACGACTAAATACAAAGATTTAGGCGAAGGTAAAATTGATTTACAAAATGCCGTTGAAGGAAGTTTTAAAACTTGGGAATCACTAGGAGTTCAAAATATGCTAGTTAAAAACGAAAAGTTTGTAACACCCAACGGAGCAGAGGGATTAAAAGTGTATGGGACAGCAGATTTTCCATCATTGATACCGAATGAACTAGAAAAAGGGAATTACGTTTTATTGAATTTCACTGCTGAAAATTATATGCACCAAATTGTTTTAACATGGAGAGAACATGATTCGTATGCAGACCAGATAATTGAGCGTATTTTAAACTCAGTCGAACTTAAAAAAGCAGAAGAATAATGTTTGAAGGAATTGAGTTTTTAAACAGACAATGGTTTTGGGCACTTTTAGTGTTACCATTGGCTCTGCTGTGGTATATTTTTAAGCATAAAAAACAAACAGCAGAACTAAATATATCTAGTTTAAAAGGGTTTAAAATCACCAGTTCGTGGTTACCTAAATTTAAACATGGTCTATTTACAATACGATTATTGGCAATCGCTTTATTGATTACAGCGCTAGCAAGACCTCGAACGGTTGATGTGTCTTCCAAAACAAAAACTACCAGAGGTATAGATATAGTAATGGCCATTGACGTTTCGGCAAGTATGCTGGCAAAAGATTTATCGCCAAATAGACTGGAAGCTTTAAAAGATGTCGCTGCAGAGTTTATTAAAGGCAGACCAAACGACAGAATTGGTCTGGTGGAATATGCTGGCGAGAGTTATACAAGAACACCTGTTACCAGCGATAAATCTATTGTATTGCGCTCTCTAAAAGATATTAAGTACAACACCGTTATTGAAGGAGGTACGGCCGTAGGAATGGGTTTAGCAACTGCGGTAAACCGATTAAAAGATAGCAAGGCAAAAGGGAAGGTTATTATTTTATTGACAGATGGCGTTAATAATACAGGCTTTATAGACCCGAAAATAGCAAGTGAGTTAGCCCTTGAATACGGTATAAAAACCTATACAATTGGTTTAGGAACTAATGGCATGGCACTTTCCCCAGTATCTATAAGTCCTAGAACTGGAGAGTTTCAATATGCGCGCATTCAGGTCGAGATTGATGAAGTTTTACTTAAAGACATAGCCGAAGTTACAGGAGGTAAATATTTTAGGGCAACAGATAATAAAAAGCTACAAGAAATTTACAGTGAAATTAATAAGCTCGAAAAAACCGAAATCGAAGAGTTTAAATTTTATAATTACGAAGAGAAGTATCGTTCCTTAGTGCTTTTAGCAGGGTTATTGTTGTTAATAGAATTTCTGTTGCGCAATACGATTTTTAGAAGTTTCGTGTAAATTGAGAATAGAATTTCCGCGAAGGCGGTAATTTTTTAAACGAAAATTAAAATTCCTTTTGGGAATTTAGGAGATAAAATATTAGTGCATTCGTGGCAATAGTCATCAAACAAATCCACGACAAACAACTAAACAATAATGTATCAATTAGAAGAAAAAATATGGTTTTGGGTATTAGGGATTATTCCGGTAATAATCCTGTTCTTTTTGGTGCTTCAATTTTGGAAACACCGGACCCAACGAAAATTTGCGGACAAACAATTGCTTAAAAGATTAAGCCCTAATGCCTCTTTGTTTAAATCCGTTTTAAAAATTATTGTACTGTGCTTGGCGTTTGCATGTTTAGCGATTGCTCTAGTTAATCCTAAAATTGGAACAAAATTAGAAACTATAAAGCGTGAAGGGGTTGATATTGTTTTTGCTGTCGATGTTTCAAAAAGTATGTTGGCAGAAGATATTGCTCCTAACCGATTAGAAAAAGCAAAGCAATTAGTAACCCAAATCATAAATAATTTAGCCAGCGACCGTGTGGGCATTATTGCATATGCAGGAAAAGCATTTCCGCAATTGCCAATTACTACCGATTATGCTTCGGCAAAAATGTTTCTTCAAAGCATGAATACCGATATGTTATCATCGCAAGGAACAGCTATAAATGAAGCCATTAAGTTAGCAACCACCTATTATGATGATGAAGAACAAACCAATCGGGTTCTCATTATTATTTCAGACGGAGAAGATCATAGCAAAGAAGCTACAGCAGTTGCAGAAGAAGCAAATGAAGCAGGAATTAGAATTTTCACCATCGGTGTAGGCGAGGTCCAGGGAGGCCCTATTCCTGAAAAGCGAAATGGCATTGTTATAAATTATAAAAAAGACAATCAAGGCGAAACGGTTATTACGCGTTTAGATGAAGAAACTCTTAAAAATATTGCGGCCGAAGCTAATGGCATTTATATCAATGGTAAAAATACCAGCGATGTAGTAAAAACCATTGGAGATCTTTTAAATGCAATGGATAAAAAAGAATTTGAAACAAAAGAATTTTCTGAGTTTAAAGACCAATTTCAATGGTTTTTAGGGTTTGCAATATTCTTTTTGTTGCTCGATATTTTATTATTAGAACGTAAAACAGCTTGGTTAAAAAAATTGAATTTATTTAATGAAAACTTTTAGATTCCGCAAAAGCCTAATGTTGAATACACATATTTTATAAAACCTTTAACTATAAGCATTTATTAGGTTTCCTATATTTATAGCTGATTAAAAAACATTAACAGATGAAACATATAATATTAACCATATTAACCTTGATAACGGCTCTGTCTTTTGCCCAGGAACAAGACAAGAAAGCCTTATTAGCTGCACAAAAAAAGGCAAATAACTATGTATATGAAGGGAATAATTTAATAGGGGAAGATGATTTTGTTACTGCTGAAATGGAGTATAGAAAAGCTATTTCAGAACAATCAACCTCCGTTGCAGGTATCTATAATTTAGGAAATTCTTATATCAAAAAAGGAAGTTTTGAAGAAGCTCTATATCGTCTGGAACAAGCTGCTACAACATCAACTTCAAAAGGAGAAAAACACAAAGCGTTTCATAATATCGGTAACATTTTAATGCAAAATAAAAAGTGTAAAGAAGCTGTTGAAGCCTATAAAAACGCTTTGAGAAATGACCCTGCAGATGAGGAAACACGTTATAATTTAGGCTTGGCCAAAGTATGTGCTGAGCAACAAAAAGATAAGCAAGACGATAAGAAGGACCAGGACAAAAAGGACCAGGACAAAAAAGAAGGCGACGATAAGAAGGACCAAGACAAAAAGGACGAAGGCGATAAGGATAAAAAAGAAGGTGACGATAAAAAAGACGATAAAGGAAAGCCTAAGGATGAAAAAGAAGATAAAGGCAAGGGTGATGAAAAGGAAAATAAACCACAACAACCAAAGCCTCAACCTGGGCAAATGTCTCCGCAACAGGTAAAAAATTTATTGGAAGCGATGAATAATCAGGAGCAAAAGGTTCAAGAAAAAATAAATGCTGAAAAGCAAAAAGGCGTTAAAATTAAAACAGAAAAAGATTGGTAAAAACGAATTACGACTCACGAGTTACGAGTTTGGATGAAGCAGTTTCAAAATCGTAAATCAAAAATCAAAAATCGTAAATCATTATGAAACTTATTAAACACATATTAATTGTATTTCTCATACTTGCTACAAGTATTGCTTCATCACAAGTAAAGTTTGAAGCAAAAGTTAGTAAGCAAAAATTAGGGGTAAACGAACGCCTGCGAATAGATTTTGAAATGAATCAGGATGGCGATAATTTTAATCCACCAGATTTTTCAAACTTCACCGTTATAGGAGGCCCAAACCAATCTGTAAGTAATTCGTGGATTAATGGTGTTAGAAGTTTTAGTAAAACCTATAGTTATTTTTTAGCTCCAAAAAGCAGAGGGAACTTTACGCTTGCGCAAGCAACTATAAATATTGGTGGAGAAACCTATAAAACAGTACCTGTTAAAGTTGAGGTTACCGCCGCTGTAGATATCCCTAAAGACCCTAATAATCCAGAATATATAGCTTCAGAGAATATTCATTTGGTGGCCGAAGTTTCAAAATCAAATCCTTATTTAAACGAAGCCATTACTGTTGTTTACAAGTTGTATGTATCTCCAACGGTTGCTGTGGACAATTGGAATGAAATTGACAGTCCACGATATAATGATTTTTGGAGTCAAAATATTGATGCACAAGGACAAAAAGTTCAAAATGGCACTTTTAATGGGGAAGAATATCGCTTCCTTATTTTAAGAAAAACGGTGTTATATCCTCAAAAAACGGGTAAACTAAATATTGAACCTTTAAGTTTAGATATTGCCTTACGAGTGCCTACCAACAGACGTGATCTTTTTGGAAGCCCTTTAATGGCTCGTGCCAACAGAGTCGTGTCTGCAGGCAATAAAACCATAGATGTGAAACCGCTGCCGGAAGCTGGAAAACCAATCGATTTTTCGGGTGCTGTGGGCGATTTTAACTTTGATGTTACGGCATCAAAAAGGGTACTAGATGCTTCTGAATCTTTACAGTTAAAAGTTGGAGTAAGAGGAAACGGAAATTTAAAACTTTTCAAACTGCCAAAAGTTTCATTACCAAGTTCTTTAGAAGTTTATGAACCGGAACATAACGAAAATATAAATACCAGTTTATCAGGTATGCAGGGGAGCATTTCCGACAGTTATACCGTAGTACCGCAGTATAAAGGGAAGTATCCTATCCCAAGTATTTCCTTTTCATATTTCGATCTAAAAACAGAAACGTATAAACGATTATCCTCTGATGAAATTGTTATAGATGTTTTAGAAGGCCCCTTAAATAGTGCTAACTCTAATAACAATGGCGGTATTGTAAACAACGGAAAACAACCAGTGGTATTAAGTAATAACCAATTTGCCTACATAAAAACTAATACAACTTTTAGTAGTATAAACCAAACAAACTTTTTTAAAACAAATACGTTTTGGGGCTTATTATTATTACCATTTTTAGCCATTCCCTTAGCTATTGTCATTAGAAATAGAAAAGCAACTAGAGATGCTGATGTGTATGGCAACAGAATTAGAAAAGCCGATAGATTAGCTAAAAAATACTTGAGTAATGCCAAAAAATCGCTTGGCAAAAAAGAAGAATTCTATATTGCTTTAGAAAAAGCATTACATAATTATTTAAAGGGGAAATTACATATTCAAACCAGCGATTTAAGTAAAGAAAAAATTAATGAATTACTGGCTAATAAACGAGTTGAAAATGAAGCCATTGTTGACTTTAATAAAATTTTAGAAAGTTGCGAATTAGCGCGTTACACCCCTATTGATATTGTAACCATGCAGGAAGATTATTATAAGGCCGCTAAAACCATTTCTTTAATTGATAAACAAGCACGCTAAGATGAAGAGCATACTATACATACTATCGTTTTTGTTAAGTTTTGGGGTGTTTGCTCAAAACGAAACTTTTTTTCAACAAGCAAACGGGTTATATAACGAAGGGAAATACGCCGAAGCTATCAATAAGTACGAAGCCATTTTACGTTCTAAAAACCAATCGGCCGAATTATACTTTAATTTAGGAAATGCCCACTACAAGCTTAATAATATAGCGCCCAGTATTTATTTTTTTGAAAAAGCATTACAGTTAGCACCAAACGATGCCGATATTAAACATAATTTAGCGTTTGCTAAAAACATGACTATAGATGCCATTGGTGTTGTTCCAGAATCTGGATTAATTAAAATTTTAAATAATGCAACCAATGTTTTTACTTTTGATACTTGGGCCAAAGCAACAATAGCCCTTGTGTTTTGTTTTGTTGTTTTATTTCTAATCTACTATTTTGCGTATTCTTCATTAAGAAAACGATTGGCATTTTTAGGAAGTATCATGGCTTTAATTTTGATGTGTGTTGCACTTTTGTTTGCATTTCATAAGTTTAACTTAGATAAAAAAGATAAACCAGCTATTGTATTTGCACAAGAAAGTAAAGTGAAAAACGAACCAAATTCAAGAAGCGAAGAGTCCTTTAAATTACATGAAGGCACCAAAGTACAAGTTTTAGATACCGTTAAAAATTGGAAAAAAATTAAACTTGCCGATGGCAAAACAGGTTGGATTTCTTCCGAAGATATTAAACCGCTTTAATCATTTTTGATTTATCTTTATCTCAGAATTAAAAGACATGAATCTAGACAGAGTTTTTGAAAACAATGAGGGTTGGATAAAAGAGAAATTAGCTATTGACGTCAATTATTTTGAGCATCTAAGTCAAGGTCAAAGTCCAGAGTTGTTGTTTATTGGTTGTTCTGATAGTCGTGTAACTGCCGAAGAATTAATGGGTTTAGGTCCGGGTGAAGCATTTGTACATCGCAACATAGCCAATATGGTTTCAGGAACCGATTTAAATGTGATGTCTGTTGTAGAATATGCGGTGGTTCATTTAAAGGTAAGTCATGTTGTGGTTTGCGGACATTATGAATGTGGCGGGGTGAAAGCGGCCATGCAATCGGCCGATTTAGGTATTTTAAATCCTTGGTTAAGAAACATTCGCGATGTGTATCGTATTCATAAAACAGAGTTGAATACCATTACTAATGAAGAAGAAAAATACGAGAGACTGGTTGAACTCAATGTTCAAGAACAATGTGTAAACCTTATAAAAACTGCTGCAGTACAAAAAGCCTTTAGAGATAGAGGGTTAATAGTACATGGTTGGGTTTTTGATGTGCATACAGGAAAATTAATCGATTTAAAAATCGATTTTGATAATATTCTTAAAAACATCATGGAAATTTACCATTTAGATTAGGCTTTCCTTTCTGTTATTTTTATATTCCCAATAGCTATAGGGAATGGATTTATTTTATGGAGTTTCAACCTCATTTAAATCTTCACCCATAGGTTTTCCATTCACAATTAAGTTAGGAAAAATTAAAGGAATAATTGATTTTACGGGTTTATATAGCTCCGAATCCGCCTTATCTGCTTCCTTAGTAAAAGGAATATTTTTGTTCATTTTTTCAAATACAATGAGTAAAACACTTAAAATTACTGCTATTTTTAGCATACCAAAAAAAGCTCCCAATAACTTATTTATCAAACCAAGAGCAGCAAAATCGGCCATTTTTGTTAATGCTTTTCCGGCCAATGCAATCGCTAAAACTATGATTATTAGTGTCCCAACAAAAGCCACAATGTTTATCGTATTTTCATTCCAATCAACCTTTTCATTTAAAATTTCGGCAGCAAAATTACTAAAATGAAATGCACCATAAACCCCGGCCACTAAAGCAACTAATGAGGCTATTTCTACAAAAAAACCTCGCAAAAAACCTCTTACTAGCCCAAAAGCTAAAAAAGCTAATAAAATAATATCTAAAGCATTCATAATTAACCAATTTTAACAAACCTACAATTTTTTTGTATTTTAAACAGAACTATCTACAAGAACCTAGAAGTTTGTTAACTTTGGCCTTTTAAAATTTAATTTTTTAACACAAAAAATGTCTAGAGACGAACAATTAAAAGAACGCTGGGAATTGGTAGTAACAAAGTTATCCAATCAATTTGCCGATGGAGACACCCTCGACCTCGATGCCATTATATATTTAATAGGCGTGCAAGAACTGGGGCAGTTAGACAGGGAATTTAAAAAAGACCAAAAACTCGATTTAATGCACATTGCCATTTGCAAAGTGTTAGCACCTTATGGCTATTATGAGCTCGAATATGTTGATGCCGAAGGTTGGCCGCATTACAAAACCATCGAAACCCTGCCACATTTAAAAGCAGGTGAACAAAGTGTTTTAATGAAAGAAGCCATAGTACACTACTTTTTAGAAACCGAGTATATAACTTAGTTTTGTGCGTTAACCAAAGGGTTGGGTTATTCGTTGCACTCTTTTTAAAACGTCATTGCGAAGTAAATTTTTCATTTACTGAAGCAATCTGCCTATTTTTTATAGATTACTTCGTCGTTTCCTCCTCGTAATGACGATAAATTAATTAAATTTGCCATTATTTTGAATGGATACCATGATAGACAAGATAAAAGAACTTATTGCTGAAGTTGAAGCATTTAAATCACAATCTAAAGAAGAGATTGAAGCATTTCGTATTAAATATTTAGGCAAAAAAGGATTGTTAAACGACTTTTTTGCGGAATTTAAAAACGTTGCTAACGACCAGAAAAAGGAATTTGGTCAAACTATAAATACGCTTAAAAAAGTAGCCGAAGATAAAGTAAACGCTTTAAAAGAGGAGTTAGAAAGTAAGGAAGAGGTCAAAGGTATTAATGGCGATTTGTCGCGCCCTGGAGATCCTATTCAAATAGGTGCACGTCACCCCATTTCAATAGTAAAAAATCAAATTATTGATATCTTTTCTAATATTGGTTTTAACGTTAGCGAGGGTCCGGAAATTGAGGACGACTGGCATAATTTTACAGCCTTAAACTTACCAGAATACCATCCGGCTCGTGATATGCAGGATACGTTTTTCATTCAAACCAATCCTGATATTTTATTGCGTACACACACTAGTTCGGTTCAAGTGCGCTACATGGAAAATAACCAACCACCTATTCGTACCATTTCTCCGGGTAGGGTTTTTAGAAACGAAGCCATTTCGGCGCGATCACATTGCTTTTTCCACCAGGTAGAAGGTTTGTATATTGATAAAGACGTGAGTTTTGCAGATTTAAAGCAAACACTTCAATATTTCACAACGCAAATGTTCGGGAAATCTAAAATACGCTTACGTCCATCCTATTTTCCGTTTACAGAGCCAAGTGCCGAAGTCGATGTGTATTGGGGATTAGAAACCGAAATAGATTATCGTATTACAAAAGGTACAGGTTGGCTTGAAATTATGGGTTGTGGTATGGTGGATCCTAATGTTTTGGAAAATTGTGGAATAGATTCTAAAATTTATTCTGGGTTTGCTTTTGGGATGGGGATTGACAGAATTGCCATGTTACTGCACCAAATTGGTGATATTCGTTTGTTAAGCGAAAATGATGTTCGGTTTTTAGAGCAGTTTAAGTCTGCGCTTTAAACATGGGTTTTTTAGCCGTTTTTGGCTATTTTGATTGGGTTGTTTTAGCCGTTTTATTAGTAGTTAATTATTATAAATGGCACAAATTCCCGCCTTTCAAAGGTTGTTCTCTATTAGCAGCATTATTAATTTTATTTGGTTTTTCTTTACCAATAATTTCAATGTTTTTAGAATTAAAATTATATTCTAATCATTTGGGTGAAACATCAAATTTTTTTTACACTTATTTAAAGTTCCCTGCTTATTGGGTAATTGGAATCATTCAAATAGCAATAATTTATTTTAGAGGCAAAAAGGCATCATGAAAAAGGATATTCTAGTTCCCAAAGTTGAGGGCGTTTATATCGCCATAGTAAACGAATTTAATGATATTTACAAAACCCAAGATTGGAACGCTTATATAATTAATGATAAGGAAGTTGATTTAGAAATGGTTCTTATTGTAACTAGTGGCTATTCCGAAGAAAACATAACGTCAACCTTTAGAAAAAAATTAGAGGTGCTTCCCAAAAAAAGTTATGCCAAAATTGAATTAATGCAAGAAGAATTGTTTGCTTTAAATAACGAATTTAAAGTGTCTTTTTTTGAAGGAACTTCTATGTTTGATAAAACCTATTTGTTTAGAAAAAACACGATTAATTTAAAAGTCTTGCAAGCTATTCCTTTAATGGAGGCTAAAGGGGTTTTGGTGGAATAATACTAATCCAACTTCTCAGTCAATATTTTAAATGTTTTTTTAGGATCTTTCCCTTCATATAAAATCCCGTATACAGCATCTATAATAGGTAAACGGGTTTTCTTTTTGTTTTTCTCGTTAAGCAAGTGGGCGCTCTTTGTAGCGTAATAGCCTTCGGCAACCATACTCATTTCCATTTGAGCCGATTTTACGGTGTAGCCTTTCCCAACCATGTTCCCAAACATACGGTTTCTTGAAAATACCGAGTACCCCGTTACCAATAAATCGCCCAAATAAGCGGAATTATTAATGTCCCGCTTCATTTTATGACGCTTTTTTATAAACCGTTTCATTTCGCGTATAGCATTACTCATTAGTACACTCTGGAAATTATCGCCATAACCCAATCCATGTGCAATTCCAGCGGCAATAGCATAAATATTTTTAAGCATAACGGCGTATTCAACGCCTATTATATCATCATTAATTTTTGTCTTTATATAATCACTTGATAATTTATCGGCAATAGCTTGTGCTTTTTCGGCATCAGAACACGAAATGGTTAAATACGATAAACGCTCTAAGGCTACCTCTTCGGCATGGCACGGACCCGCAATAACCGCAATGTTATTATAAGGCACTTTATAAGTTTCATGAAAATGTGCGCCTACTAATAATCCTGACTCCGGCAAAATACCTTTTACAGCCGATACAATTATTTTATTAGAGATATCAATATTTAATTTTTCTAATTCACTATGAACAAAAGCAGAAGGAATCACAACTATTAAAACATCAGCATAATCTGCAATTTCGTTAATATCGTTGCTTAGTTTTAATTGCTCAAGACGAAACTCAACCGAACTTAAATAATTAGGGTTATGGTGTTCTTTTAATAGGTGTTCCTTAGTATAAACACTGCGCATATACCAACCCACTTCATCTAAATTTTCACAAAGCATTTTCACAATAGCAGTTGCCCAACTTCCTGCACCAAAAACCGCGTATTTTAAAGGTGTATTCATAAAAAAATTCTTAGTTATACTTTCAAAAATACATAAAATATTAATGAAAGTTAAGGGATGAAAACAATAACATTTCTTTTTTGGCACGCGTTTTGAAATCCAATAAGTAGAAACCCTAAAAACGTTTGATTATGAAGACTATAAAATTACTTTTAAGTTTTGCTTTAACAGCAACATTATTTACTTCTTGTTCTACAGAAGTTATTGTAGATGATTTTAATACTACCCCACAAATATCGTTAAATCAATTATTGGGTTCGTACGAGTTGTGGTATGTAGATATTAATGCCACCCAAGGCTATGGCGAAACACCATTTTTACAAAAAGCATTTACTATGTCGTTTAGAAACGGTTCGGTTTATGCAAACAACAATATAGTTGGTTTTGGTAATACCGGTAACGGTTTTGGGATAAAAGTGGGGACTTATGATGCGTATAATATGATTTTAGATGTATATCACGTTATTGATGGTTTTGAAACTTTTGATATTTACCAAATTGATAATAACACTATTGAACTTTACAATCCAAATAACGACACCTCTTACTTTTTAGATGGGTACCAACGAAGCAATTTCGATTACGATTTTGTATTCTACGATAATATTCATTATTTCCTGCAAGAATACGGTGCATGGGAAAAAGTGTATACCAGTAATTACGGTGCTATCAACGGGTTTGACAACGAAAATTATTTACAGTTTTTATCTGGCGGAAATGACTCGGAGTTTAGAAGTTCACAAGATGCTAATGGCCCCAATTACAGTAACCTTTATTGGGATTACACCGGGGTTTATGGCGTTGGAAATGTAACAGGTAATAACAAGCTTAAAACTTTAACATTAGATTATGATTTTTTCGACAATGAATATTTTGAATTAAGCGTTATAAATGATGGAAAGATAGAGTTGTATCATCCAGATTCTGGAACAGCTTATGAGTTTGTTGGCAGAGGGTATATTCAATACATGAAAACAACAGATACCAAAGGAAAAACAATAGGTACGGCAGAAAAAATGCGTAAGTACAGAAAAGATAAAGTAGAAAACCCTAGAGAAAGTACTAGAGTTTTATAAAAGTTTGGTTGGTTATTTAGTTTAGAAACCGTTTAAAGATATGTTCTTTAGGCGGTTTCTTTTTTGTTTAACGTCTAACTTACAGATTTACTTTAAATGGTATGCATTATAAGTTCTAGACCATTCGGTTGATTCTCTAGGTTTGATGTTTATATTAAAGAATAACTCGGGACTCACTACATGTTTAGAACCCCAAAGATTCACTTTGTTGGTTTTAAAATTTGTAGTTTCACTAATAGCAATATTATTTTTATGGTTTAACAGCTCCCATTTTGACTTAACTTTTTCATTACCTGTGAGGTTGCTAAAAAAGAATTCCTTATTGATTGACTCATTAAAATCAATTTGGTTTTCACTAATGTCAATCTTTTGTTCCGGATTAACAATCTCATTAAACAACTCAGGGTTTAATTGAAAAGGGAATTTTAATTTATAATGACTTCCTATTAAATCATTATTTATGGCAGTGAAATTGTGGACATATTCATCGGTATTTATGCTTTTTTCACCAGTATTCTGTAAGTAATATGTAATGGTAAAACTACTTTCATGTAAAAGAATCTTTTTTTCTAAAAAATAAGAATAGCCATTAACAGCTTCGGGTTTACAGGAAATTATTAGGCTGTTGGCATGGGTAATCGTTTTAAATTCAGCTGGCCTAATGTCATATTTTTTACTAAAGAGATATTGATGACTATCTTTTTTTAATAATCCAACTCCTATTTTGTGAAACCATTCTCCTATTTGGGCGTCATCAAACCCTAAGGCGGAGTCAATTCCGAATTCATTATAAAATCCTTTACCAACATAATTTTCATTCTCACAATTAAAACTTTCAACGGTTGATATCGGGACATCGTTAAAATTTACTTTAACAATTTTACCCGTCCAATCAAATCTTGAAAAATTATAGTTTTCATGCGGGAAATCAATGTGAATTTCTAAATTTTTGTTTTTAAGAATATGAGCCATATAATAACAAATTTCGAGGTTATTTGTAAAAATTCATCTCGTCCAGATACTCCCATACAAATTCAGGAAGCATGGGTTTTACATTTTTACCAGTATTAATGGCCTTACGTATAAAGGTGGAAGAGAGCTCCATGATAGGTGCATCGATAGGATGGATTTTTTTATGTCCATCAAATTGAGTTTCTACTCTTTCTTCCGAAACTCGCGGGTACACATAAATATCGTGATTTTCAAGAATTAACTGGTAGTTTTTCCACTTATGAAAACTCTTTAAATTGTCTTCTCCCATAATTAAAGAAAACTCGTAATTGAGGTGTTTTTCCTGTAAATAGGCGAGTGTGTTAATGGTATAATTGGGTTGTGGTAAGTTAAATTCTATATCGCTAGGTTTTAACTTGGTGTAGTCTTTAGTAGCGCGATATACCATTTCTAAACGCTGGTAATCATCGAGTAAACTACTTTTCTTTTTAAACGGATTGTGTGGGGTTACCACAAACCAAACCTGATTTAAGTCGCTGTATTCCGCCATATGGTTGGCAATAACCAAATGCCCAATGTGTATAGGGTTGAAGGAGCCAAAATACAATCCGATTTTCATGTGGCGCTATTTATTTGTTTTCAGTGGTCACATGTAATCCCCAAATCTTGTTGAGTACATGCGACACTATTTAGGATCGACGATTTCATTGTTTTTTTAAGAATTTATAAAATCCCTTACCAGGTTCTGGGCTTCAACAAGTGCTTTTTCCAAATCTTCATTCACCACAATAACATCGAATAATGGTGCGGTGGCCAATTCTGCCGAAGCTTTGGCAACACGCATATTTATTTTGTCTTCAGTTTCTGTTTTACGATTTTTTAATCTGATTTTTAACTCGTCAATACTCGGGGGTTTTACAAATATAGCTAAAGTTTCCTCTGGAAATTTCCGTTTAATACGCAAACCACCCGATACGTCAATATCAAAAATAACGTTTTTACCCATGGCCCAAATACGTTCTACTTCAATTTTTAGGGTACCATAAAAATTATCGCGATACACTTCTTCCCATTCCAGAAATTCGTCGTTTTTAATTTTATTTTTAAACTCTTTTAATGATAAATAGTAGTAGTCTTTACCATCTACTTCAGTACCACGTCGTTCTCTGGAAGTTGCCGATATGGAGAACTCTAAGTTTAATTCTTTAATCCCTAATAAATGTCTAACAATGGTTGTTTTTCCAGAGCCTGAAGGTGCCGAAAACACGATGAGTTTACCTTTATTTATAGTTTCTTGTTTTACCACGACTATGTTAATATGTTGTTGAATTTACTGAAAACTAATTACAGCACATTCAATAGTTGTTCCTTAATCTTTTCCAGCTCGTCTTTCATTTGAACCACTAATTGCTGCATTGCAGAATAATTGCTTTTTGAGCCAATGGTGTTAATCTCTCGACCCATTTCCTGACTGATAAAACCAAGTTTCTTTCCATTAGAATCTTCAGAATTTATACATTGAATAAAATAATTTAAATGGTTTTTTAAACGAACTTTTTCTTCAGTAATATCAAATTTTTCAATGTAATACACCAATTCTTGCTCAAACCGGTTTTCGTCGTATTTATCTTTTAGTTCTTCAACACCTTTTAATAATCGTTCACGAACGCCAATAATACGCTCCGGATCCATCGCGATAACTTGGTCTAATAAATTATCAATAATAGCAACGCGCTTATTAAAATCTTGTTCCAAAACTTTGCCTTCATCCAGCCTGTGGCTTGATAAATCTTTAACAGCTTTATTGATTTCATTTTGAATAATGTCCCACTCGGTTTCATCAATTTCTTCTCGAACTGTGTTTAAAGCATCTGGAAAACGAACCGCCATTTTAAGTAATTCTATTTCATCGCCACTATTAAGTACTTTTCGCAATTGTTCCATATATTGTTTAACAACAGGTGCGTTTATTTGGGTTGAGGTGTCTTCGGCAGTAGCTTCCACATAAATAGAAAAATCTATTTTACCCCGTTCTAATTTATCTGCAAGCAACTTTCTTATGGCAAGCTCTTTTTCTCTATAAATAGATGGCATTCTAGCATTTAAATCTAAACTTTTGCTGTTAAGAGATTTTAGCTCTACGGTTACTTTTTTGGTGGGCAATTGCAATACAGATTTTCCGTAACCTGTCATTGAATATATCATAAACTAGTGTATTAAGTTATGCAAAGGTAATTAAAACCAAAGGTATAGAAAACTCCTATTTTATGTTTGGTAAGTAGCCGTAATAATAGAGTTAAAATTTGGGCGTTCCCACAAGGGTCGGGCTTTTTGTTCCAATCTTTTTAAAACGTCATTACAAAGACGAACCGAGTGGGAATTTGTCAATTTTTAGCGCCTCACTATCTTTATTGCTTTAAAGTTTTAAAAAGGATTTTCACTCCAATCCCTAACGCACTAATCAGCTATTTATTAAGTTCTAAACCAAATATTCGTGCATTAGCGGCTAATTTATTTATATTTACTGAATGAATATCCCAAAAGGAAAAAAAATATACTTTGCCTCCGATAATCACCTCGGAGCACCAACAATAGAAGCCTCTCGTCCACGCGAAAAGAAATTTGTGGCTTGGTTAGACAGTATTAAAAACGATGCCGCTGCCATTTTTTTAGTAGGCGATTTATTCGACTTTTGGTTTGAATACAAAACCGTTGTCCCTAAAGGATTTACGAGAACGCTTGGTAAACTTGCCGAAATATCAGATTCTGGCGTACCCATTTATTTTTTTGTAGGTAACCACGATTTATGGATGAACGGTTATTTTAAAGAAGAATTAAACATTCCTGTGTACCACGAACCCAAAGAATTTACATTTAATGACAAAACTTTTTTTATTGGCCATGGCGATGGTTTAGGTCCTGGAGATAACGGTTATAAACGCATGAAAAAAGTGTTTACTAACTCCGTTTTTAAATGGTTGTTTAGATGGTTACACCCCGATATTGGTATGAAAATTGCCCAATACTTATCAATTAAAAACAAACTTATTTCAGGAGATGATGATGCTACTTTTCTTGGAGAAGACAACGAATGGCTGGTACAATTTTCAAAAGAAAAATTAACTGAAAAACATTGTGATTATTTTGTTTTTGGTCACCGGCATTTACCTTTAGAAATTAACCTCAACGAGACCTCAAAATACATCAACCTAGGTGATTGGATCAGCTATTATACTTATGGCATTTTTGATGGAGAAAATTTTGAGTTAAAAGAGTATTAGTCTTTATTATGTTCCTCTAAGTCCTTTGTTAAATCCAGTTTTCTAAACGAAGGCGACACAATACCTGTAGCAACAACAGTTATTAAGGTCATGGTTCCTCCAAAAACAACAGCCGCAACTGCTCCCATAAGTTTGGCAGTTACACCACTTTCAAAAGCACCTAATTCATTCGACGATCCAACAAACATCGAGTTTACTGATGCCACGCGTCCACGCATGTGGTCTGGTGTTTTAAGTTGCAAAATAGTTTGACGTACTACCATAGAAACCCCATCGGTTACACCGCTAAAAAACAACGCAAATACCGAAACCCAAAATATAGATGACAATCCGAAAACTATGATACAAACGCCAAAACCAAAAATGGCGCCTAACAACTTCATCCCCGCATTTTTACTAATAGGTATATAAGCAGTAACCAACATAGTCAAAAAAGCACCTACAGCAGGAGCTGCGCGCAACACCCCAAAGCCTTCACTTCCTACTTTTAAAATGTCTTGTGCAAAAATGGGTAAAAGAGCAATGGCACCTCCAAACAATACAGCAATCATATCTAAAGTCATGGCGCCTAAAACGGCTTTTGTTTTAAACACAAACCGAACACCTTCTTTTAAACTTTCCATAACAGGTTCACCTATTTTTGGGTTTAAAATAGGTTTCCGTTTTATCTGTAATAAAATAAAAAATGACAATAAAATTAAACCAAAAATGATACAAAGCGACCAATGCACACCAATCCAACTAATAAAAAATCCACCAAAAGCTGGCCCTAATACGGAAGCCATTTGCCATGTGGAACTACTCCATGTTGCGGCATTCGGATAGGCTTTTTTTGGCACTATTAAAGCGACTAAAGAAAATATGGTGGGGCCAAAAAACGAACGTAAAAACCCTCCAAAAAACACTAAAGCATAAATACTGTATAAAATGGTTTGGGTAGACCAATCGGATACTATTTTTGGCCATGTTATTAAAAACAATCCAAAACTTATTAAAGAAAAAGCTGCTATACAAAGTGCTAAAAGATTTCTCTTTTCTTTTTGATCTACAATATGGCCCGCAAACAACGCCATGCTAAATGCCGGAATTATTTCCATTAATCCAATAATACCGAGTGATAAAGGGTCTTTTGTTAAACTATACACTTCCCATTCTATCACAATAAACTGCATAGACCAGCCAAAAACAAGAACAAAACGAACTAATAAAAAAATATTGAATTCCTTAATACGTAATGCTGCATATGGGTCTGTTTTTACCATAATAACTTCCTGCGAATTCAGGAATTTCTTTTTTAGAATTTACTATTATTAATTTTGTGACAAAACAAAAGTTACTTAATATCTCTCAATTTTAATTGCAAACTTATATTTCCCTTCCATTCATTTTCATCAATAGAATAAACAGCCTTAAAAGGTTTTTTGTTGGAAATGAGGTCAATTTTATCCCCCATTCCAAATCCAATGGCTACTATGTTATTGGATTGTGGTTGTGTAACAGTTATTCTTAAATGTGTTTTGTCTGCACCAACACATTTACCATAACCCGTGTCTGTCAAATTATCTGTCATAAAAACGGGTGTCATATTATTAGGTCCAAAAGGAGCAAACTGCCTACAAATTCTATAAAATTTTGAAGAAATATCTTGTAAATCTATTTTAAAATCAATTTTAATTTCTGGTAATAATAGATTCCTGTCTATAGTTTTTGAAACAACATCTTCAAAAGCTTGCTTAAATGCTTCGTAATTCTCCTCTTTAAGAGTTAATCCTGCTGCGTATTTATGCCCTCCAAACTGTTCGATATATTCGCTACATGCTCCTAAAGCTTCATAAATATCAAAATCTCTAACCGAACGTGCAGAAGCTGCTAACTTATCGCCACTCTTTGTAAAAACTAAAGTAGGTCTGTAATAAGTTTCGGTTAATCTAGAAGCCACAATACCAATAACACCTTTATGCCAACTTTCGTGGTAAACAACAGTAGTAAGCCGATTTTGTTCGTTTTGTTCTTCAATTTGCTTAAGGGCTTCCTCAGTAACTTGCTTATCTGTTTCACGTCTGTCTAGATTATAGTTGTTTATTTCTGAAGCATATTTGGCAGCTAAAACTTCATCTACTTCAGTTAATAATCTTACCGCATAATTACCATGCTCCATACGTCCTGCAGCATTAATGCGTGGTGCAACAACAAAAACTACATCGGTAATGGTTAACTCTGTTTTTTCAACCTTATCTAAAATAGCTTTAATGCCTGGTCTGGGATTGGTATTAATTACCAGCAATCCAAAATAAGCCAACACTCTATTTTCTCCATCAATAGGTACAATATCTGCTCCAATAGCCGTAGCAACTAAATCTAAATATTCCGTTAAATCGTCAATATTTTTTCCATCCTTTTGGGCAAGGGCCTGCACCAATTTAAAACCAACTCCGCAACCACATAATTCTTTATAGGGGTATTCACAATCGTCTCTTTTAGGATCTAAAACAGCCACCGCGTCAGGGATTTCATCTCCAGGTGTGTGGTGATCGCAAATAATAAAATCAATCCCTAATTCTTTGGCGTAAACTACTTTATCAATAGCCTTTATGCCGCAGTCTAAAGCAATAATCAGCGTGAAATTATTTTCTAAAGCAAAATTTATTCCTTTATACGAAATGCCATAACCCTCATCATACCTGTTAGGAATATACGTGTAAACCAAATTGTATTTCGACTTTAAATACGACGACATTAAAGCAACAGCCGTAGTTCCATCTACATCATAATCGCCATAAACCAGAATGTTTTCTTTTTTCGCTATAGCTTTTTCAATTCGGGCAACCGCTTTATCCATATCTTTCATTAAATAGGGATCGTGCAAATCATCCAAACTTGGTCTAAAAAAAGCCTTCGCATCTTCGTAAGTTTCCACACCGCGCTGCAACAATAAAGTGCCCACTACAGCATCCACTTGAAGTGCTTTTTGTAAAGCCTCCAGTTTTTCAGAATCGGGTTGGGGTTTTAAAGTCCAGCGCATAAAAAAAAGATTAAAAATTTAAAGTTATAATTAAAAAGCGGACTTACTCTAACTAAGAAAAATTCTATTTATTATGAAAATGCGTTTCAATAGTTAATTCTGAAAACTGACGAAACATTTCCATAACGCCACAATATTTTTCATTTGATAAATCAACAGCTTTTTGAAGTTTTTTTTCATTTAATTTATCGCCATAAAAATGAAAATGCAGGGCAACTTTATCGTAATATTTTGGATGTTCTTCGGTAAGATTTGCTTCAATTTCAATTTTAAAATCAGCCACATCCAATTTCATTTTTTTAATTAGCGATGCCACATCTATACCAGAACAACCCGCCAAAGCAGACAGCATTAACGCCTTTGGGCGATAGCCTTCGCCATTGCCATCGTTCTCTGGTCCTGCATCTATAAACAAATTATATCCGGATGGGTTTGTGCTATCAAACTTCATGTTTCCCAACCACGTTGTTGTAATAAGATTCGTCATTTTTTAACTAATTTTTTTACTTGAAGCTTCAAAAATACACATTAATTTACCAAAACGAATGTGTCCATTGTTATTTGTTAGACAAATATTTAGACGATCCACTGCAAGAATCGAGGACGTAAATAGCTCTTAAATTTTTAGGTTTTACTTACAACTAATTGTTCTGGCAATATTATTTTGAATAATTAGAGTTGGTATTAAAAGCTACTAATACGTACTTCAATTTTTCTAAATCGTTTTGGGTGTGATTCGATGTCATAACAATTCTGCTCATTACCGTTTTGTAGGTTGGATATTTAAAATTTGTTATGATAATTTCATTTTTAAACAAATAGTCAGATATATTTTCATTTACGCAATATATCACTGGGTAGTTAGTATTAAACTTAAAGTCTGAATTCAAATCTAAGTCTTCAAACAAAAAAGTTAAATGCGCTTCAAGTTTTTGCCGTTGTGTTTTGATTACATCTTGAGACAACAAAAAGGCTTCTAAATATGCTGGACTTATACTTGAAGAAGAAATAAA
>JBNMNO010000011.1:0-45207 GCA_051275695.1 Mariniflexile sp. | reverse complement strand
AATAATGGACGTTTTTCCTTTGGTTATTTTACTTAAGTTATTTAATATTTTTTCTTCCGTTTCGGTATCAACGGCCGACAAGCAATCATCTAATAATAATATTTTGGGTGATTTTATGATGGCGCGCGCAATAGAAATACGCTGTTTTTGTCCGCCCGAAAGCATAACCCCACGCTCACCTAAAATAGTATCATAGCCATTATTAAATTTAACAATGTTTTTGTGCACTTGGGCATTTTTCGCAGCGACTATAATCTCTTCTTCTGTAGCGTCTTCTTTTCCAAATTTTATATTATTATTAATAGTGTCTGAGAATAAAAAAGCTTCTTGCGGCACATAACCTATACTGTTTCGTAAATCGGTTAAATTATGTTGGTCTATGGTTATTTTGTTTATGATTATTGAACCTTCATCAATATCATAAAGACGCCCTATTAAATCTAAAATAGTTGATTTACCCGAACCTGTTTTTCCTAAAATAGCTAAAGTTTCACCTTCTTTTATTTGAAAACTTACTCCTTTTAGTGCCTGAATATTAGTGTCATCATAGGTAAACGATACATTATTAAAAGCAATATCGCCCGTAATTTCAGTATGTGAATCAACGGTATTTTTTATTTCGGGTTCTAATTTTAAAAACTCATTAATTCGTTTTTGAGACGCTTCGGCTTGTTGTACTATAGAGGTTACCCAACCCACCGTAGCTACTGGCCATGTAAGCATATTTACATAAATTATAAATTCTGCAATGGTACCTAAACTTTCAATTTCGCCATTAATATATTGCATACCACCAAAATAAATAACCATTAAGTTACTGGTGCCAATAAGTAATATCATCATGGGAAAAAACCACGCCTGTACTTTAGCTAAACTAATTTGCTTTTCTTTACTTTCTTCAGCTAGGGATTTAAAACTGGAAGAAGTTTGTGGTTCAATACTATAAGCTTTAATGACGGAAATACCACTAAAAGACTCTTGTGTATAAGTTGATAATTTAGATAAAAATTGCTGAACAATGGTGCTTCTAAGATGTATTTCTTTACTCAATTTATAAATAACAATCGACAGAATAGGTAAAGGCAATATAGTGTATAAAGCCAATTTAGGGGCTTGATTAAACATATAAATGAGAGCTATTACAAAAAGTGTAATGGTGTTAATACTATACATGATAGCTGGTCCTGCATACATCCGTACTTTGCCAACATCTTCACTAATACGATTCATTAAATCGCCCGTTCTATTTTTTTTATAAAAATTTAAAGAGAGTTTTTGGTATTGGTCGTAGATCTCATTTTTTAAATCGAATTCTATATAGCGCGATACATTAATGATATATTGACGCATAAAAAAAGTAAAAATAGCAGCAATAATGGCAGCACCTATAATGTAAATAATAACTTCGGTTAATTCTGCTTTTATTACCGCAGTAGAAACGCCTCCTTTTAAATATTTTTCAACAACCACAAAAATTTCTCGCACATAACGAGGTGTAAACAGCAAAAATATTCTAGCTATTATGGTAATTGCAGTACCTAATATAAGTTGCTTTTTATATTTCAAAAAGTATTTGTTTAAGTGCTGTAATTCTTTCATTTAAAGTGTAATCTGGATAGAGAAATGCTTAATTAGTTAAGTAAGCAAATATAAAAGATTAAAACCATCTAATGGCTCTAAAACGTATTTTGTAACTGTTAAAAATACTATAAAATGTTTAAGGAATAATAAAACAAAAATTATGAAGTAACTTTTTAAAATAGTGCTATTTTTGCACATCAAAAGTCATGAAAATTTTCATTACTTTAAAATAAAGTTCATTGTAATTATGCTAAACAGAAGACATATCCGTGTAAAAGTAATGCAAACCATGTATGCCTTTAAAGGAGGTGAGAGTGACGATTTTAGTAAAGATCAAAAATTTTTACTGTTTAGTATAGATAATATGTACAACTTGTACCTGCTAATTCTCTCCTTACTGATGGAAGTTCAAAAAAGAGCAGAAAACGATTTACAAAAAAAGCAAAAAAAGCATCTTGCCACTAAAGAAGATAAAGACCCAAACCGCAAGTTTGTAAACAACGAGTTGCTTAAACTTTTAGCAGATAATTTTCAATTAAAAAATCAGTTAGAAACTCATAATATAACTAATTGGAATTTGGACGGCGAATATGTAGATATTATTTTTAAATCCATTACTTCTAGTGAATTGTATAAAGACTATATGCAAACCAGAACCTCTGATTTCAAGGAAGATAAAGATTTTATTGTGGATGTTTTTAAGGATATTATTGCGCCAAACGAGAAACTTTACGACTATATAGAAGATAAAAACTTAACATGGTTAGACGATTTGCCAACGGTAAATACGACCATTTTAAAATTATTGCGAAAAGCAAAAACAACGTCTGCCGATGGTTATTTTACACCTAAATTATACAAAGATTCTGAAGATAAACAGTATGCCATCGATTTGTTTAGAAAAACACTTTTAAACAGAACAGCAATAAATGGTGAAATTGCGCTTAAAACACTTAATTGGGATGCCGATCGTATTGCTAATGTTGATTATGTGTTGCTTCAATTGGCTATTTGCGAATTAAAAAATTTCCCATCTATTCCAGTAAAGGTTACAATTAATGAATATTTAGAAATCGCTAAAGAATATTCAACACCAAAAAGCAGTATTTTTATTAATGGTATTTTAGATAAATTGGTAAAAGAATATGAGGAGATGGGTACTTTGAAAAAAGTTGGTCGTGGATTGATGTAAATTTGTGTTAAGAAGTTAATAAAAGTTTTTAATAGATTAAATTATTCCTATTTTTACCACTTTAATAATAAATAATTTTATAATGAAAAAAATAATATTAGGATTTAGCGTGCTTAGCTTACTAGCATTTACATCTTGTAAAGAAGATGCTTCAAAAAAAATAGAAGAATCCAATGTAACAGCAGCGGCAGTTAGAGATGCTAACGCTTCTAATTTTCCTGTAATTGAGTTTAATGAAACAGAACATGATTTTGGTGACATTGAAAAAGGCAAAAAAGTTGAAACTACGTTTACCTATAAAAACACTGGTAATGCACCTTTAGTAGTTACAGATATTAAAAGTTCTTGTGGATGTACAGTTCCTCAAGATTGGAGTAGAGAGCCTTTGGTACCTGGCGATTCAGGTAAATTCACAGTGACATACAATGGAGCTGGGCCTAATAAAATAAGTAAAACTATCACGGTAACAGCTAATACCGAAAAAGGTTCGGAAGTCGTTAAAATATCGGCTTTTGTTATAGATCCAAATGGACCTGTAGTTGATAATAAACCTGCTGCTACACCTTTATTAACTGAAGGAGTTCAACAAGTTAAATCGAGTAAACAACCAGGCCACGAAGGCCATAATCATGATTAATAAATTAGATAAATAATGGAACAAATAGGGCAATTTATGCCGTTTATATTAATGTTTGTAGTTGTGTATTTCTTTATGATTGCACCACAAATGAAACGTGCTAAGAAAGAAAAGAAATTTAATGCTGAATTAAAAAAAGGCGATAAGGTTATTACCAAAAGTGGTTTGCACGGTAAAATTTTAGAACTGAACGATAATGACGGTAGTTGTATTATTGAAACGATGTCTGGAAAAGTTAAGTTTGAGCGTTCTGCATTGTCTATGGAGTTAAGTGTTAAATTAAACACACCGGCTAAATAACAATCGTTTTATATTTATAAAAAGGTTCCAAAAGAGCATCTCTTTTGGAACCTTTTTATTTTTACTAACAGCTAATAATTTTTATAATTGTCGTTTAAACCAATGCTTTTTAAAATCAGGAGTGGTATTTATACCACGTAAAAGGCTTAGAGGGTTGCCAAATAGGTTTTTTCTTCAATGTATTATTCAACGGAACTTGCTTTTTTTACACTGTAATTTTATAGTTCGTTATAGCTCTTTTAGATACATTTCGTTTCATTAGACTAATTCAACCGTTAAACGAAGTTGGTGATTTTAAGTTTCATCTTTTATAAATTCAAAAGATAAAACGTTAAAACTCCAGAAAAATAACCAATTAGTGCCAACCAACTAATTTTTTTCAAATACCATAAAAAATCGATTTTCAAGATACCCATTATGGCAACTCCCGCTGCAGAACCTATAATTAAAGCGCTACCCCCAGTTCCTGCACAAAATGCTAAAAGTTCCCAAAATTCATGGTCTTGAGGATATAGAGATAAAGGATACATTCCCATGGCGCCTGCTACTAAAGGCACATTATCTACAATGGACGAGATTAAACCAATAATAATATTGATAATGTAAATATTTCCAAAAGAATCGTTCAATACTTTTGCTAATTGTTCTAAATGCCCTGCAGTTTGTAAACTCGCAACAGCCAACAGAATACCTAAAAAGAAAAGCACACTTGGAGTATCAACTCTTCTTATAACACTGGCCACAGATAAACTGTGACGATGATCCTCTAATTTGTTTTTATGAATAATTTCGGTAACAACCCACAAAACACCCAAACTAAAAAGAATCCCCATGAAAGGAGGAAGATGCGTAATGTTTTTAAAGACCGGCACGAACAATAAGCCTGCTACACCTAACCAAAGAATTAAAGAGGACTCAAACGGACTCGCCATTTCGTGATGATTTATTTTGTTACCCACATTGGATGTGCGTACAACGTCTCCTTTTTTAATAAATGATAATATAATAAGTGGTACTATTAAACACACAACACTAGGCAGAAGCACTTCTTTTATAATATTTATAGCGGTTACCTGTCCACCAATCCATAACATAATTGTGGTGACATCTCCAATTGGCGACCATGCACCACCTGCGTTTGCAGCAACGACTACAATACCTCCAAAAAACCAAACATCCTCTTTGTCATGCATCAGCTTCTTTAATAGAGCAGCCATAACTATAGTGGTAGTTAGATTGTCTAGAACGGATGACAAAAAGAAGGTGACTACGCCAATTATCCACAATAGTTTTATTCTATTGGTTGTTTTTATTTTTGAAGTGATAATATTAAAACCACCATGGGTATCAATCAATTCTACTATGGTCATGGCACCTAAAAGGAAAAATAGAATTTGAGCTATTTCACCTAAATGATGAAGGATAGATTCATCTATAAAGTTAGATTCATGAACTGTTTGAAAAATAGTATCCTGTCCTAAAACAAGTATAACCCAACAAATTACCCCCGTGAGGATGGCAGATGCCGCTTTATCTATTTTAAAGGGATGTTCAAAGGCTATGAAAAGGTAGCCTATTATAAATGCAATTGCTAGAAGAATGTACATAGTTTTATTAATTTTAGCTTCTTAAAGTTGCTGTTAACTGTTTTTGCAACACTAAAGTGCTTATAAAAAAGTAAAACGAATGTAGTATATATTTCTTATTAAATGGAGTTACTATTTAAACAAGTTTTTATAAAAAAATAAAATTTAGTTTATACTTTTTTTGCAGTCAACTCCGCTATTTTACAAATAACCTCAGTAGCTTTAATCATACTTTCAACAGGCACATATTCATAACGGCCATGAAAATTATGACCACCAGCAAATATGTTAGGGCACGGTAAGCCCATATAACTTAATTGAGATCCATCTGTACCACCACGGATAGCTTTAATTAATGGTTCGATGCCTAATTGCTTGAGTGCTTCTTCGGCTATATTAACAATATGCATTACGGGCTCTATTTTTTCTTTCATATTATAGTATTGGTCTTTAATTTCAATACTAATTACCTCACGACCGTATTGATCGTTCAGCTCGTTCGTTAAATTTTTCATTACTTCTTTTCTAGCTTCAAAATGCTTTAGGTCGTGGTCGCGAATAATGTATTGTAAAACCGTTTCTTCAACTTCACCTTTAATGGAACATAAATGAAAAAACCCTTGATATTCCTCGGTATGTTCTGGAGTTTCAAGGCGTGGTAACGAGTTTATAAATTCTTGAGCAATGTACATGGAGTTTATCATTTTGCCCTTGGCATAACCCGGATGCACAATTTTACCTTTTACTTTTACCACGGCTCCTGCAGCATTAAAATTTTCGTATTCCAATTCTCCAATTTGGCTTCCATCCATGGTATATGCCCAATCTGCACCAAACTTTTTAACATCAAATTTATGGGCCCCTCTTCCAATTTCTTCATCGGGTGTAAAACCAACCCGGATGGTTCCATGTTTAATTTCGGGATGATTAATTAAATATTCCATAGCCGAAACTATTTCGCAAATACCCGCTTTATCATCGGCACCTAAAAGCGTTGTGCCGTCTGTAGTTATTAATGTTTGACCTTTGTAAAGAAGTAAATCTTCAAAATAATCGGGCGATAAAATAATGTTTTCAGCTTCATTTAAAACAATATCCTTACCATTATAATTTTCAATAATTTGAGGGTTTACGTTGGCTCCTGTAAAATCTGGTGAAGTATCAAAATGCGAAATAAAACCAATAGTTGGTACCTCGTGTTCAACATTGCTTGGTAAGGTAGCCATAATGTAGGCGTTTTTATCAATACTAACATCGTGCATGCCAATAGTTTTTAGTTCTTCGGCTAACTTATTTGCCAAATCCCATTGTTTTTTTGTGCTGGGAGTTGTGTTTGAAGTTGGGTCCGATTCAGTGTCAATAGTAACGTAACTTAGAAAACGTTTGATGATGTGTTCTTTTGAAATCATGTTCAATGGAATTTTAGTGTATCAAAAGTAATGAATTTATAATGTTTGCGTGTGCTTTTTTAATCCATTATGGAGTTCAAAATGGTGATTTTTAATTTTTTATGCATTAGAATTGTTAGATTTTTTATTTAGAAGTACTTTTGCATAAATAATACAGATGTACAAACTATTACTTCGCCCGTTATTTTTCTTATTCGATCCTGAAAAGATTCATCATTTCACATTTTCATTAATACAAATCACCACGAAAATACCTGGATTCACATGGATTTTTAGAAGTTTATATGTTATTGAAGACCAGCGATTGGAACGCAACCTATTCGGACTTACTTTTAAAAACCCAGTAGGATTGGCAGCTGGGTTTGATAAAAATGCAGTGTTGTATAATGAATTGGCGAATTTTGGATTCGGGTTTATTGAAATAGGAACAGTAACGCCCAAAGCACAGGCGGGAAATTCTAAAAAAAGGTTGTTCCGATTGAAAGACGACCAAGGTATTATTAATCGTATGGGTTTTAATAATGAAGGATTAGAACCTGCTATTTCAGAATTAAGAAAGAATAAGGGTAAAATTATAATTGGCGGAAATATTGGAAAAAACACCTACACGCTTCCCGAGGATTATACCAAAGATTATTTGGAATGTTTTAATGCATTGCATCCGTATGTAGATTATTTTGTACTAAATGTGAGTTGCCCGAATGTGGGTAGTCATGAAAAGCTGAATGACAAGGATTATTTAGAAGAATTAATTAGTGCTGTGCAAAAAGCGAACAAAACTTTTGAAAAGCAAAAACCCATTCTTTTAAAAATTGCACCAGATTTAAATAATGATCAGTTAGACGAAATTGTAGAACTTGTTGAAGCTACCAAATTAGATGGTGTCATAGCAAGTAATACTTCTACTAATAGAGCTGGTTTAAAAGCTTCAAATGAGCAATTAGAAGCAATTGGAAATGGTGGTTTAAGCGGACAACCAATTAAAGATAAAAGCACCAGAGTTATTAAATATTTAGCTGATAAAAGTAATAAATCCTTTCCTGTAATTGGTGTAGGAGGCATCCACTCTGCTAGCGATGCATTAGAAAAAATAAATGCTGGAGCCGATTTAGTTCAGATTTATACTGGTTTTATTTATGAAGGACCTCGTTTAATTAAGTCTATCAACAAAGCAATTCTTAAAGCTTAACAATCTTTTTAGTAATCTTTGAATGTTGATTTTTAATAGTCAACAAATACATCCCTGAAGGCAGTTTATTCATATTTATGGGCTGATTTGAAGTAGAGGCAGACATAAATATTTGACCCGATAAATTAGATAGTTCATAATTTAATGATTCATCATCTTTATTAGATTTAATATAAAGCAAATCATTTTTTATAGGATTAGGATATACTTTAACATCATTGTTGGTAATTGCAGTTATAATCGTTTTAATAAAAATATCGTCTATGGCAATATCTCCATCCCATCCAGAACCTCTAATAGCTCTAAAACGAATTTTTATTGTTTGATTTACATACGATGATAAATCTATATCTTTTATTAAAAAAGCATCACTTTGGTTGTTTTGTTGGCTACCTATAAGTGCAGGAATAACATCATTAGTATACCCATCTTCCGTTTTAATATCTACATGTAATTCGCCTATGTTTTTACCAAACATGTGGTATGCAAATTCCAATTCGGAGTTTTCGTAAGTTACGCTTATACAAGGCGAAACAAATTCGGCTATATCACCTGGTTTTGCACCTGTTGCTTCGGCATAAATATAAGTTCCTAAACCGTCAGGCGATGATTTATCGGCAAGCGGTCCCGTACCATCAGAAGGCGTTTTTCCAGAATTAGATAACCAATTATACCCATTTTCAGTAACATCGGTACCCGTCCATCCATTATTTCCGGCCATCTCAAAAGTATCAAAATCTTCTTGCAACCAGTTGGGGTCTGATCCAACCTTAATAAAATTAGAGAAGGTCTTTTTTATAGTGCTCGATATATTTGAAACCGTAAGTGTAACATCATAAATGCCACTATTATAAGTATGGGAAGGGTTTTGTGTGGTATAATCTATAATGCCATCACTATCCATATCCCATTGCCATGTTGTAACATTGCTACAGTTACTATTAAAATTTACGGTTAAGGATTCTTCACAAGTTTGACTACTATCAACAGTAAAATTGGCATTAAAAGAAGGACACGCTAAATAGTTTTTTGCAGTAAGGTAAAAGGCATACATACGTGCGAGTTGCTGTGCTGTAAAATGTATTCGACATCCTTTTCTAGAATAAGACATGATGTTTTCTGTGTCGGGGGTAAAACGGTCTCCGTGTGCATCAGTTTCTGTTCCAGTATATTTGCAAAAATTATTTACATTTTTGTCTGTAAGCTTTGGGTCTGCTGGCGTGTCGCATATACCATCTCCATCTGTATCGCAATTACGGCCGTCCACATATTCGGTAGTAAGTATTGTATTGTCTGGACCGTGTGTATGCACCAATGAGAAAAAATGTCCAAGTTCATGTATTAAAGAAGACTCATTAGTTACACAGCTATTTTTTATTACAATAACATCATTTCTTCCTTCATTATCACTGTACCCACAAATGCTTTGATCTAATTCATTTTCAATATAATCTGTAAAATAAATATTGATAAGTCCGGGAATATAATTAGTTTCTGCTAATTTTTTTTCCTCTCCCTTTTTAAAATGACATAGTTTATCATCATCAATATAATCAATACCGTCACATAAAAAAAATTCCATATAGGCATCGCCATAAATAGTATTTATATCCGCTATGGCATTATTCAAATCAGAGATATTAATACCTCCAAGTCCGTTAGAGGATCTAATGACATGCGCTTTTACAGGGATTGAATTAATAATTTTTGTTTTTGATGCGCTTTTGCTTGATTTCATTTGCATAAATGTTGCCTCATATTTTTTAATTTGAGGTTTTATGCTATTGAAATACTTAAGAGATTCTGAAGTCGTAATGGTTCCACAAGACATGGGCTCATTTTGAGCAGATATATGTGTTGAAAACGATAATAATATCGAGAATAATAAGGTAGTAGGTTTAAAAATATTCATTTGGGGCAAACATTTTTTTCAAATGTATACTGAAATATAATTTTTGAACAATAAAAACGTTAAAACGTACGATTTACCGACTATTTGATAATTAGTTTGTGATTTTTGCTTATTCCATCAATGGTATTCAGTTTTAAAAGGTACGTTCCTTTGTTAATGTTAGTTAAGTTTATATCCAATTTTGAGGCAGTACTTTCTACTATAAAGTGTTTGACTAAAACACCTAATACGTTATAAAGTTCTACGGTTTTTAATCCATTATTCTGAATATTTGATATTGAAATAGCACCATGAGTTGGATTAGGATATATTTTAATATTTTCAATAGAATTTACACTTGAAGCACTCAAAGTAGTTCCTTTAAAAGTAAAGGTCATAGCTCCCATTTTGTTGCCGTTAATAGGGAAGCCGTTAATTTTTGAAATATTAATACGTGGATTGCTAATGGCGTCCGGAGATGTATAATTCACACCATCATCGGTGCCAGCATCATAAGCAAAGACATCTACGGTATAAGTATCTTTCCAACCATTATTAACGCCAATATCTCCAGACCTTAAGTTTTCACTATTTAAAGCAATAAACCAATCAGGGCTTGGAGCAACCATGGAGACTAGGGTTATATATGGGAATCCTTCGTCAACAGATACATTGCTCAAAGTCGCATTACTATTATTACCTGCAAAAGGAGAAAACCCTTGTTGTAAATATTGATTAGCATTTCCCACTGTAATGATAGTATTTACTTCACTTTGAAAATTACCCGTAGAACCGGTTTCCGCAATATCTTTTATTCCATTGGTCATTGGAGCAAGTGCGCCAAATTGCAATATATCATTTGGGTTTTTATGTGTAGCTCCTGCTAATGGTGACCAATGAGCACCACCCGGAACCGAAGTGTGGTTGGTTGTATTCCATATGGTTGTAAACGAAATATCATAAGTCGCTATACTTTGACTAAAAACACTTAGCGAAAATATAAAGCCGAAGCATAAGGCCAAAGTAAACTTTTTCATGGCATATTTTTATTGAGTTCAGTTTTGAGTCGAAGACATTTTAAAATGCTTACAAAGTGAAGTTTTTTACTTATTATTTTAAACCATCTTTAATAAAAATAATAGTATTTTTATCATCTTATTTAAATAATGTAATGCCAAGTCAAATAAAGATTATTGAATGTCCACGAGACGCCATGCAAGGTATTCGAGACTTTATACCGACTGATAAAAAGGTGCAGTATATACAGTCGTTGTTGCGTGTTGGATTCGATACAATTGATTTTGGTAGTTTTGTGTCCCCTAAAGCCATTCCTCAAATGGTTGATACGGCCGAGGTATTATCAAAATTAGATTTAAGTAATACAACAAGTAAATTACTTGCCATTATAGCTAATACTCGAGGGGCAGAAGAGGCCAGTATACATCCTGAAATAGATTATTTAGGATATCCGTTTTCAATTTCTGAAAATTTCCAAATGCGTAATACTCATAAAACCATCGCGCAGTCTATTGTTACACTATCAGAAATTTTAGAAATAGCTAACAAATCAAATAAAGAAGTAGTCGTTTATATTTCGATGGGCTTTGGGAATCCTTATGGAGATCCATGGAATGTTGATATAGTAGGCGAGTGGACCGATCGATTAAGTTATATGGGAGTTAAAACAGTATCGTTGAGTGATACTGTGGGAAGTTCAGACCCAAAAAGTATTAGCTATTTGTATTCAAATTTAATTCCTAAATACCCAAATATTGAGTTTGGAGCCCATTTGCATACTACGCCTACAACATGGTTTGAGAAAGTAGATGCTGCTTACAAGGCTGGTTGCAATCGTTTTGATGGTGCCATACAAGGCTTTGGAGGTTGCCCAATGGCTAAAGATGAATTAACAGGTAATATGCCAACTGAAAAACTTTTATCCTACTTTACTTCACAAAAAAACAACAATTTAAATGCTCTAAGTTTTGAAAGCGCTTATAATGAAGCTTCTAAAATATTTAATAACTTTCACTAATAAAGAAAGAGTCACTATTTAAAATAATGACTCTCAAGCATTTTTAGTTGTTTTATAAAATCTAAAATCTGAACTCTAATCCTGCATAAGCACCAAACGGATGTCCTGGTCTTAATCCTGCAGGGACTCTAGAAACCGCATAGGTTTCATCTAAAAGATTTATAAGATTTCCTGTAACACTGAAGTTTTTATTAAAATGATATTTACCTGAAAAATCCATAATAAAATTAGAAGTAACACCATTGTTTTCGGTAATAGTTTCTGTTCCAGCAAAAGTTCTAAAAGCACCATTTAAGCGTCCGTTTAAATTTAATTCAAATTTAGCGTGCTCTAAAGAGATAGACGTGTTAAATTGATGTTTTGCAATGTAGGGAAGTTCATCACCTGAGCTTACTTCACCCCAAAGTTCATCATTACTACCAAAGTTATTTAAAAATTCGGTATCGGTAAATGTATAGCCAAATGAAATAGGTAGTGAAAACACACTGTTGTTTTCAAGAATATTATAATTTAGAAGTAACTCGATTCCTTTAACTTGAACCTCTCCAGCATTAAATTGCTCTAAGGAGCCTGTACCGCCGGTAGCAGCTAAATCACTACCTAGAAGATTACTATAGTCGTTGTAAAAGGCTACAAATTCACCTCTAAGACCTTTAAAATTAAAACGGGTTCCTAATTCGTAATTAATACTTTCTTCTGCTTTTTGGTCTGGTTCATTTCCTGGAGGAGAAAACCCTTTGTGAATACCTCCGTAAACAGAAGTGTTTAAGTTGAGGTTATAATTAAAACCCATTCCTGGTATAAAAACATCAATTTTATTTTCTCTGGCAGATAAATTGTTTCCTGTTCTGTTAGGGTCACTTGTACCAAAGTTATCTCTCCCTAACACCATGTTTTCATAACGTACTCCTGGTGTTAGTGTCAATTTATCAAACTTCAATTTATATAAAGCATAACCTGCAAAGGCATAAGCACTGCTTATTCTATTGGCATCACTACCCGGAACTCCGTTTGAAGTTAATGTCATTTGCTCATTTATAATGTTATAACCATCTACCCATTGAAAACGGTCTTCTTCATCATAATGATATCTTAAACCTATCTCTAAATCGTGGAATACTTGGTTGCCAGACCAATGATAATCAAATTTGGTTTGAATGCCTTTAGAAGTGTAAGCTCTATTATTAGCTTTTAATAACAGAGCATCGTTAGTTGTATTGGTGGTTCCATTTACAATTTCCATGAAATCTGGATAATTTTCTGGCGTATTTACTACGGTGGCAATTCCAATTTTTGATCCATTAAATACGACGTCATTTAGTTTGTACCAATTTCTAGAAAACCCATTATAGTAGGCATTGGTGGTAATTCTGAATCGATTAGAAAAATCAATTTGATGCGTAATCATAAATTGAATATGATCAGCGGTCATTTTATCTTCTTGAGAACTAGCATAACGACTAAAGGGGCTCCTGTCGAAGTCGTTTTGGTTTAAACCTAAATATGTTTCATTAGACACTTCATCAGAATATTGAAACTTAAAAGTAACTGCCTGTTGTAAAGCAGCTTCTGGTTTTGTTTTCAATCTAAATTTAGCTACAACATCGTTTTTATCAAAGCCAGTATTACTGCCATCAGGCAGGTTTTTGAAACCATCAGAATTCAAATTTAAATACTCGACAGTATAGCCAAACGTAGTTTTACTATCACCAATTTTAGCATGTAATTGACCCGTATTAAAGCTGCCATAACTAGTTCTTAAAGCACCTTGAAAAGTATTTGGAATTTGGGTGCTTACTAAATTTATAGCGCCACCAGTTGTAAACGGACCATATTGAACTTGGCTGCTTCCTTTTAATATCTCAACAGCTTGCATTCTTGCAACAGATGGAAAATAATAAGCAGCAGGCGAACTATAAGGCGCTGGGGCAATTAATACCCCATCTTCCATAATTGATATTTTAGCACTTCGTTCTGGTGATGTACCACGTAAACTAATGTTTGGGCGCAATCCAAAACCATCTTCTTCGTATATATTTACACCCGGAACAGTTCTTAAAACTCTATTAATATCTGTGTAATTAAATTTGCTAAGTTCTTTAGGTGAAATATAATAAGAAGACCCAGTTCTATTTTTTGCTTCATATTTGTTACCAAATATTACTTGGGCATCAATTAAAACTTCATCTAATTTTTGAACGGAATCTTTTAGTGTTTCTTTTTTAGTTTCTTGTGCGTAAGAAATTCCTAAAGTGAGTAGGGAAATTAACGTTATTTTTGTTTTCATTTTATTTAGACTAATTAAAAATAAGGATTTTTTATCAGTGCAAATATAATCATGAATATTAAGCTTCCAAAGCTTATTTAGATTTATTATGAATAAAAATCATAACCTATTGACAACCAAATATTTTGTAATCATTTTTTTTAAATAATTATTAATATTACCTGTTATACCTATTTAAATTTTCATAGTTTAAACACCAATCTATCAAAAAACAGTTAGATTGAAAATATGACTAATGTCATTATTTCTTGTTATTAAAATTTCATTATTTGCATAAAAACTTACATTAGAAGGTATTGTGAAAGAACAAAGTATAAAATTTTTAGAAGGGGTAAAGGTTTACCTTAAAAGTATTAATGATTATATTCCTATAGCATATAGAATCACTAATAATGATGTTGAATTTTCAAAACGGGTTAATACTGAAACCATTCCAAAAGCTATTTTTAATATTAAATAGCTAGGTTATAAACCTAATAAAATGAACATGGATATTCCTAGCCGTTATCAAATAAATACAGAAATTATGACCTTAGAAGACCAAGTTGAACAATTGAATGTTGTTACCATTATAGTTAAGGTGAGGATACTCAATTTTGTTTAAAATAGATCTAAATAGACTTTTATAATGTCTTTTTGTCTTATATCTGTGCCGAATAATTTTATCACTATTTATAATAAGTCTAAATAAAAATAACTAACAAAATGAAAAAAATATCTTTATTATCAGTAGTTGTACTATCTGCTTTTACGTTTGCACAAACAGCACAAGACTCAATTACCTTCGACCCTCAAAAGCAGTTAAATGCGGCTCAACGGATTTTGTCTGGCAACTACGGTAAATCGGTTACCGTTGGAGCTTATGGCGAATTAACTTATAATCAACCAGAATCTAATAACGGCGAATTAGATGTACAAAGATTGGTACTTCTTTTTGGATATAAATTTAACGATAAAACTCAGTTTGTTACAGAGGTAGAGTTTGAGCATGTACAAGAAGTTTATATAGAGCAAGCCTTTGTAAATTATGTTATTGGTTCAAATATAAGTTTGCGTGGTGGTTTAATGCTCGTCCCTTTTGGAATTATTAACGAGTTTCACGAACCTACAACTTTTAATGGTGTAGAAAGACCCGCTTTAGATGAAGTTATTGTTCCAACTACTTGGCGCGAAATAGGTTTTGGTGTGGCTGGTAGGTTTAACGACCTATCATTAGGCTATCAAGCATATGTGTTTAATGGGTTTAAATCAACTATCTCTGATGGAGCAGGTGGTTTAAACGGTTATTTAAAAGGGGCTGACGGGTTACGTGGAGGTCGTCAAAAAGCCATTCGATCTACCATTGATAGTCCAACACTTTCGTTAAAATTTGATTATTATGGATTATTAGGATTACGTTTGGGGCTTTCAGGATATTTTGGGGATACACAGGCTACTGATGATATAGAAACTCTAGATGGTGCCAACATAGGCATTTCCATGATAGGTTTAGATGCGCGTTATGCATACCAACGTTTTACAGCTCGTGGGCAGTACGTTCATGGCTCCTTATCCGGTACCGAGGCCTACAATACTGCTACGGGAAAAGATTTAGGTAGTACTATGGAAGGCTGGTATTTAGAAGGTGCTTACAATTTATTGCCACAAGAAAAAGAACAACGGTTATTTGCTTTTGTAAGATACGAGCAGTACGATACGCACGCAAAAACCGAAGGTATTTTACAAAGAAACGATGCGTATAACCGCAATGATATCACAACAGGGTTAAGCTACCATATAGCCTCTGGAGTTGTACTTAAAGGCGATTACCAGTTTAGAGATAATGCACTTTCTGGATCTGATGTTCAAAACAGGCTTAATTTTGGAATAGGTGTTTGGTTCTAAACTAATTTTGGAGTATCACTCCCGATAGTCATCGGGAGGGGAGGTCGGGATTTTATTCCTAGCTAATATTTTACAAAATGGAACTCATGAATATAGGAATTTTTCTCTATCTTTTTAAAACGTCATGATGAGGAGCGAGCTTGCACCGATCTCAGTCGAAGTGTGGCAATCTGTAAATTCATTAGCAGAAACCAACTATTTGCTTGAGCATTTTAAAAAGAAGCCCACTTTAAATACAAAGCACTCACGATTTCATTAATTTTAAAATATTAACCCATGAGTAATCCTTAACGCAAGCAAGAACCTGTCGCGTAGCTAAGTAGAAATCATTCTTACTTAGCTATTAGGTATATTAATTGCTACAGAAAACAAATAAATTGATACTTTTGTAACATGAATTTTAAATCTATTTTACTAATATTTATCGCTGTTCTCATGTGGTCTTTTGGGTTGCCAAAAAACACACAAAAAAAAGTAGATAAAGAAATTAAAGAAGTTTTTGGTATTGAAAATTTTGATTTCACAAGTGTTTCTTTAGCTGAAAACATAACTAAAGATTTACCTTCCAATTTTGGTGCAGATAATTTATTTAAAATAAAAGCGAATAATGCTTTAATAGGATATGCTTACGTATCTCAAGCACCTAGTAAAACAGCCCAATTCGATTACTTCGTACTTTTAGATAAGGATTTAATTGTTGTAAAAACTAAAGTTTTTGCATACAGAGAAGAATATGGAGGCGAAATAGGCAGTACGCGTTGGCTTAAACAATTTATAGGCAAAAAACCTTCTGACGACTTAAGGTATGGTGATAACATAGTTGCTATTTCTGGTGCCACAATATCAGTACGTTCCATGACTAATGCTATGAACAACTTATTACAATCTTTAAATACTCTTCACTCAAAAAAAATACTGTAAATGCAATTAAACGGATTAATAGTAATGCTTCCTAAAGAATTAAAATTATTAATAGGTGCATTTGTTATTGTATTAAGTATAGGTTTTTATACAGGTTTGTTGTTTGTTGACGAAACATCCTTAGCAAATCCTAATGGTATTGAAGTACAATATTTAGGCAATGAAGCAGATGAAAATGCCACCGTAATGCACTTTAAAAAAAGTGACAGAGAAATGCTTACATTAGTGCATAATCACATACTTTCTATGTCTGTTATTTTCTTTTTGGTAGGTATTCTTGTTTCTATCACTAATCTAAATAAAAAACTAAAACTCTTTTTAATGATAGAGCCTTTCCTGTCGGTGGTACTTACGTTTGGGGGCTTATATTTACTTTGGAGCGGTAGTCTCTGGATGAAATATATCGTAATGTTTTCGGGACTATTAATGACACTCACCTTTACAATTTCAATTCTTATTATTCTTAAACAACTACTTCAAAAAAAGCAAGTATCTTATAATTTATTGTAAATTTTAAATGCATTATGCATCTATTTGAAATGGAAATTGGTTCTCTTTGTATGAAGTGTCAGGAGGTTACTTAACGCCTAGAAGAAAAAAAAATATAAAACCTATCAAAAAGAAACACCCTACAATTTTGCCTTAAATACCCTGAGAGATTACTTTAGTAAGGAATATGAATAGTGTTTGTAGTTTTGTTTAATTATATAATAAATCGATTTTTAAAACACTATTCTTTATTCATTTAGTTATATATTATTGAAACCAAAAAAATGTGTATATTTGCACGCAATTATAATAGTAATTGCACCATGATTTCACATACCAATAAAATAGTAGGAGAGGGTTTAGCCTACGACGATGTTCTACTAGTCCCAGCGTATTCAGAAATACTTCCTCGCGAAGTTAATATTCAAACAAAATTCACACGTAATATCACGATCAATGTGCCCATTGTTTCAGCAGCTATGGATACGGTTACCGAAAGTAAAATGGCAATTGCCATGGCACAAGAAGGTGGTATAGGGGTATTGCATAAAAATATGACAATTGAAGCACAAGCTTTAAAAGTTAGAAAGGTAAAACGTGCTGAAAGTGGCATGATTATAGACCCGGTAACCTTACCATTAACCGCTAAAGTTATTGATGCTAAACTATACATGGCAGAATATGGTATTGGCGGAATTCCTATTGTAGACGATGAAGGTACTTTAAAAGGAATTGTTACTAATCGTGATTTGCGTTTTGAGCACGATAAAAACCGACCAATTATTGAGGTTATGACGAGTAAAAACTTAGTAACTGCAGCTGTTGGAACCTCCTTAAAAGATGCTGAGATTACTTTGCAAAAGTATAAAATTGAAAAGCTACTTATTGTAGATGATAATTATAAACTTTCAGGCTTAATTACCTTTAGAGATATTACAAAATTGAGTCAAAAACCAATGGCAAATAAAGACTCTTATGGGCGTCTACGAGTTGCGGCGGCTATAGGCGTTACTGGAGATGCTATACTTAGAGCAGAAGCTTTGGTACATGCAGGTGTTGATGCTATTGTTATTGATACAGCGCATGGTCACACTAAAGGTGTGGTTGATGTTTTAAAAGCAATAAAAGCTAGATTTCCTCAACTGGATGTTATTGTTGGGAATATAGCAACAGGAGCTGCTGCTAAATATTTAGTAGAAGCTGGTGCCGATGCGGTTAAAGTAGGTATTGGTCCCGGTTCAATTTGCACAACGCGCGTGGTTGCAGGTGTTGGTTTTCCACAATTTTCAGCAGTTTTAGAAGTTGCCGCAGCCATTAAGGGCAGCGGTGTTCCTGTAATTGCCGACGGAGGTATTCGCTATACTGGTGATATTCCTAAAGCCATTGCTGCAGGTGCAGATACGGTTATGTTAGGCTCGCTTTTAGCAGGTACGAAAGAATCTCCAGGGCAAACCATTATTTACGAAGGACGAAAATTTAAGTCGTATCGTGGTATGGGTTCTGTCGAGGCTATGAAAGAAGGAAGTAAAGACCGTTATTTTCAGGATGTTGAAGATGATATTAAAAAATTAGTACCAGAAGGTATTGTGGGTCGCGTTCCGTATAAAGGCGATTTATTCGAAAGTATTCATCAGTTTATAGGGGGCTTACGTGCAGGAATGGGATACTGTGGTGCTAAAGATATTGCAACTTTGCAAGAAACAGGACAGTTTATAAAAATCACATCGAGTGGTATCAATGAAAGTCATCCACATGATGTAACCATTACTAATGAATCGCCTAATTATTCAAGATAGTTTTCTTGGTGTTCCTTAAACGTTTGGATATAAAACAGCACTAATTTTTTATATCCAAACATTAAATGAAGAAGCTGATTTTTTTTCAAAGTTTAAAACTCAATTCAAACTGCATAGGTTTAATATTAACGTCATTTCAAAAAGTTATTGATAGACCTGTCCACGATGAGGTTTTAAGGCATCTCTTAAAGGTTTCATCTCATCTTCATTTACGACTAAAAACGCTATAGAGTGCCTCTCATTTACATCTTCAAAACCAGTATTGCTAATGTTTAATTTTTCTCTTAGGATGTATTCCTTTAAATGAATTTCATGATGTGCTGCAATTTTACTAGCATCAGGACCACGAAAATCCCATATTAACTTTAATTTCCGCATTTATTTTAATTCTGAATAATTGCCGAAAGGTAAAAATATATAAGTTATTAAAGGTAATATTCTTTCTTTTTAATCGTTTGTTAAAGCAACTTGCATTATAGGTTTATATTAGTATTTTTGTGACAAATTAAAATTTTTTCCAAATGAACTTTAAGTATTTATTTATTTTATTTTTTTCAATAGCTATTGCAAATGTTAATGGACAATCTACTAATAAGGAAATTCTTTTTAGTGTGGATGATGAGCCTGTTTATGTTTCTGAATTTTTAAGAGTTTATAATAAAAACTTGGATTTGGTTCAAGATGAATCTCAAAAAGATGTCGATGAATACTTAACTCTTTTTACAAATTATAAATTAAAATTAAAGGAAGCAAAAGCGCTTGAGCTACAAGAAAAACCAACCTATATTAGGGAATTGTCGACTTATAAAAAACAACTTGCTAAAAACTTTATTACAGATACAAAGGTAACCGATTCCTTGTTGCAAGAAGCTTACGAGCGGGTTTCTAGCGATGTGAAAGCCACCCATATTTTAATAAAAATTCCAGAAAACGCAAGTCCAGCCGACACCCTGGTGGCATACAATAATATTGTAAAATTACGTGATAGAGCCTTAATAGAAGGATTTGAAAAAGTAAGGCAAGAAGTTCATAATGGGCAAACCGTTTTTGGAGAAGATTTAGGTTATTTTTCTGGTTTTAAAATGGTTTATGCATTTGAATCGGCAGCGTTTAACACTAAAGTAGGCGATATTTCTAAACCATTTAGAACCCAGTTTGGGTATCATATTGTAAATGTACAAGACAAACGCAAATCAAGAGGGGAGCGCACTATAGCACACATTATGGTTGTAAAAAAGGAAGGTGATTCTTTAGCTGAAAAACCAGAGGTAAGAATTCAAGATATTTATAAAAAATTAAAACAAGGAGAAGATTTTGAGGCTTTGGCGAAACAGTTTTCTGATGATGGAAATTCAGCTCCAAAAGGAGGTATGCTAACGCCAATTACTGGGGGTCAGTTAAATTCGAAAGAATTTGAGGATGTTGCTTTTGGTTTAAATGAAATTGGTGCTATTTCTGAACCTTTTACAACGGCATATGGTTGGCATATAGTTAAATTGTATGAAAAAAAACCGATTGCATCTTATGAAGATATGAAGCCAGAATTAGAAGAAAAAGTTAAGCGCGACGATCGGTCTAAATTAATAGATCAGGCATTATATATTAAGCTTAAATTAAAATATAAAATACCTAGCCAACAAGGTGCTTTAGATTATTTTGTATCTATTTTAAACGAAGATTATTTTAAAAGAACATGGACGCTACCCGATAATTATGAAGCTAATAAATTATTAATTAATATAGGTGACAAGCTATATACTTATAAGGATTTTGGTGATTTTTTAGTTAGTACACAACGTAATGGTGAGCCAAAATCAGATTTCAAAACATTGGTTTCTAATAAGTATGACACATTTTTAAATACGAATTTAGTACAATACCAAGAAGATAACTTAGAGAGCGAAAACGAAGAATTTGCTAATATTGTTGCAGAATACAGAGATGGATTACTGTTATTTGATTTAATGGAAACGACTATATGGAATACCACTCAATCAGATTCTTTGGCAGTAAAATATTATTATAATACCCATAAAACTAACTACATATTACCAAAAAGAGTGGATGCTGTAGTGGCATCTTCAAAAGAACAAAAAACACTTAAAAAAGTGTCTAAATTGATAGAACGAGGTATGGCTATAGACCAAATTAAGGGGCTTATAAATAGTAATGATAAAATCGATGTTATTTTTACTTCTGGAATTATGGAAGCAAACCATCAGGCATTACCAAAGGAATTTGAATTTAAAAAAGGGGTTTCAAAAATATACAATCATAACAATGCCTATGTGCTTGTAAAGGTTAATGAGGTATTATCCGAAAGCCAAAAAACATTTGAAGATGCAAGAGGTTCTGTAATTAGTGATTATCAAGTTTATAAAGAACAAAATTGGTTGCAAGAATTATCTAAAAAGTATAAAATTGAAGTAAACCAGACGGCTTTAAAAAGCGTAAAGTCTCAAATAAACAAACAATAAGTGCGATATAAAATTATTCCATTTTTCCTGTTCATTTTAGTGACTTCATGCAACTTTTTCTTTAAAAAGACAGACGATAGAGTGCCAGTTGCAAGAGTTAATGATACCTATTTGTATTTTGACGATATAAAAGATTTAGTTTCTGAAGGAATATCAAAAGAAGATAGTACATTAGTTGTTCAAAATTTTATAAATCGATGGGCAACTCAACAATTATTTGTTGATGGGGCGGAACTTAATTTAAGCGAAACTGAACAAGCAACTTTTAATAAGTTGGTAGATCAATATAAAAACGATTTATATACCAAGGCATATATTGAAGCTTTGGTACTAAGAGATATGAATACGGTCGTAACTAAAGAAGAGGCTGAAGCATTTTATAATTCAAATAAAGATGTTTTTAAACTCAATGAAGAACTACTTAAGTTTCGTTATATTCATGTAGACCAAAATATTATCAATTACAAAACTATTGAAGAGAAGTTTAGACGATACAATTCTAAAGATAAAAAGGAATTAGAAGCCATGTCTATCCAGTTTAAATCTTACACGTTAAATGATACCATTTGGATTAAAGCAAGTCAGGTAGTTAGTAAAATTTCTGCTATTACTTCTGAAAATAAAAATGAACTGTTAAAAAAATCTAATTTTATACAACTCAAAGATTCATTAGGAGTATATTTGATGCAAATTAATGACGTTTTGTTGCGAAATGAGACGGCTCCTTTAGAGTATGTAAAACCTACCATAGATCAAATCGTGATTAATAAAAGAAAGCTTGAACTTATTAGAGAACTAGAAAAAGATATTACTAAAGATGCTATTAAAAACAAACAATTTGAAATTTACAAATAATTTGAAACATATATTGGTTTTATGCATAACGTTGCTAAGTTTAAACGTTATGTATGCGCAGGAGATTATTAATGAAGAAGAAGTAAAACAAGAAACTATAAAAAAAGATTCAACCAGCACACAAGTAGCTAGAAAAGTTGATGGCGTTGCAGCAGTTGTAGGCGATTATATTATTTTAGATTCAGATGTAGATAAAGCCTATTTACAACTACAATCTCAGGGCGTTAATACCACCGATATTAAACCTTGTGAATTATTCGGAAAATTATTAGAAGATAAATTATATGCGCATCAAGCAATACAAGATAGTATTGTGGTATCTGATGCTGAAATTAGAAAAAATGTAGATTATCAAATAGAGCAATTTTTACAACAAACTAATGGTTCTATGGAAAAACTTTTAGAGTTTTATAATAAAGATGACGAAAGTTCTTTTAGAGATGAAATGTTCGAGATTAATAAAACCAACCAATTAGCAGCAAAAATGCAAGCTAAAATAGTTGAAGAGATTGAAATAACACCAGAAGAAGTACGCATGTTTTTTGATAAAATAGCTAAAAATGAACGCCCAACTTTTGGAACCGAACTAAAAGTAGCTCAAATTGTAGCTGAACCTAAAATTTCTGAAGAAGAAAAGCAGAAAGTAATCAATAAGTTGAAAGAATTTAAAGCAGATATTATTGAAAATGGTGCAAGTTTTAGGTCAAAAGCTGTTTTATATTCAGATGATCCCGGATCTGCAAGTAAGGGAGGAAAGTATACTTTAAACAGAAAGCAACCAAGAATGGTTAAAGAGTTTAGACAAGTAGCTTTTTCACTTCAAGAAGGTGAAATATCAGAACCTTTTGAAACCGAATTTGGATATCATATTATTCAATGTGATAAAATTAGAGGACAAGAATACGATGTATCCCATATTTTATTAACGCCTAAAGTGTCTACAGAAGCTGTAAACGAAGCGAAAGATCGTTTAGAAAAAGTGAGAAAACGAATTGTTGATGGTGAAATCACATTTGCTGAAGCTGCCAAAGAAGCTAGTGATGAAAAGGAGACTAAAAATGATGGTGGACAATTAATAAACCCAACAACGCAAGATTATAATTTTGAATTAACCAGAATTGAACCAGAATTGTATTCGCAAATTCAAAATTTAAAAGATAAAGAGGTGAGCCTTGTTTTCAAAGAAGAAGATAGAACAGCCAAAGTAAAATTTAAAATCTTAATGGTTACCGATAGAATTAATGAGCATGAGGCAGATTATGCTCGCGACTATTTAAAAATTAAGCAATTAGCTTTGGATGGAAAAAAGATAAAGGCAATTTCTGCATGGCAAGAAGAAAAGATTTTGGATACCTATATAAAAATAAGTGGGTCGTATAGAAATTGTGGATTTTCTAGCAACTGGTTAAAAAAGTAAAGTATGTCGGACGTAGCTGCCATTCAACAATTTGTAAAGCGATATAAAGATTTAAAAACTGAAATAGCCAAAGTTATTGTTGGTCAGGATGAGGTTGTAAATCAAATATTAATATCTATTTTTTCGGGCGGACACTCTCTGCTTATTGGTGTTCCTGGATTAGCAAAAACCCTGATGGTAAACACTATTGCGCAAGCTTTAGGTCTAGATTTTAAGCGCATCCAATTTACTCCAGATTTAATGCCTAGTGATATTTTGGGTAGTGAAATTTTAGATGAGGATCGCCATTTTAAATTTATAAAAGGGCCTATTTTTGCTAATATCATTTTAGCTGATGAGATAAACAGAACACCACCAAAAACCCAGGCTGCTTTACTTGAAGCGATGCAGGAGCGTGCAGTAACGGTGGCTGGTTGTCATTATAAATTAGAGTTACCATATTTTGTATTAGCAACCCAAAACCCTATTGAGCAAGAAGGTACATACCCTTTACCCGAAGCGCAGTTAGACCGTTTTATGTTTGCCATTAATTTAGATTACCCGTCGTTTAAAGAAGAGGTGGAGGTTGTAAAAGCAACAACTTCAGACAATAATCCAACGGTAAATGCGCTTTTCTCGGCCAAAGAAATTATCGATTTTCAACAGCTTATTCGTCGCATACCTGTGGCAGATAATGTTATTGAATATGCGGTTTCGGTAGTTGCTAAAACAAGGCCTAATAATGATACTGCAAACGATTTAGTTAAAAATTATATCGATTGGGGAGCAGGCCCAAGGGCCTCTCAAAATTTAATTTTAGCAGCCAAAACACATGCTGCCATCAACGGTAAATTTTCTCCAGATATAGAAAATGTACAAGCTGTAGCGTATAGTATTTTAAGACACAGAATTATTAAAAACTATAAAGCTGAAGCTGAAGGCGTTTCCGAAACACAAATTATTAAGAGCTTATTTTAGTTTAGGATGTTAATTCTTTTTTAAGCATTATAAATCTTAAAATATTGTAAAAAATGTAATCATATTAATTTTAAATATGACTATAATAAATTGCAATGATGATTAATTTTATTGCTGGGTTTATTTTTAGAACTTTACATTAATTTCGTAATTTGCATAACTTTTAAAAATAAAATATTAAAATAGAACATATGGCATTTGACATTGACATGATTAAAGGTGTTTACACCAAAATGGCAGAACGCGTTGATAAAGCTCGTGAGGTAGTAGGAAAACCATTGACCCTTTCTGAAAAAATATTATACAGTCACCTTTGGAACGGAAACCCGACCAAGGCTTTTGAAAGAGGTAAAGATTATGTGGATTTTGCACCAGATAGAATTGCATGTCAAGATGCTACGGCTCAAATGGCCCTATTGCAATTTATGCAAGCAGGAAAAACCAAAGTGGCTGTACCAACTACAGTTCATTGCGACCATTTAATTCAAGCTAAAGATGGTGCCACGGTCGATTTAAAACATGCCAACAGTGTAAGTAGTGAAGTATTTAATTTCTTAGAATCTGTTTCTAATAAATATGGTATTGGTTTTTGGAAACCAGGAGCAGGAATTATTCACCAGGTCGTTTTAGAGAATTATGCATTTCCGGGAGGTATGATGATTGGTACCGATTCGCATACTGTAAATGCAGGCGGGTTAGGAATGGTAGCTATTGGTGTTGGTGGAGCTGATGCAGTAGATGTTATGGCAGGTATGGCCTGGGAGTTGAAATTTCCAAAATTAATTGGTGTTAGATTAACTGGAAAATTATCTGGTTGGACTGCCCCTAAAGATGTTATTTTAAAGGTAGCGGAAATTCTTACTGTAAAAGGTGGAACTGGTGCTATTGTTGAATATTTTGGACCAGGAGCGATTTCAATGTCTTGTACAGGAAAAGGAACCATTTGTAATATGGGTGCTGAAATAGGAGCAACAACCTCTACGTTTGGTTATGATGAATCTATGGAGCGTTATTTGCGTTCTACAGATAGAGCCGATGTTGCGGATGCTGCAAATGCTGTTAAAGATTATTTAACTGCAGATGCTGATGTATATGCAAATCCAGAAAAATATTTTGATCAAGTTATAGATATTAATTTATCGGAATTAGGACCGCTTTTAAACGGACCATTTACTCCAGATTTATCGACCACAGTCGGTAAAGAGATGAAAGAGAAAGCGGCTGCTAATGATTGGCCGCTTATAGTAGAGTGGGGATTGATAGGATCTTGTACCAATTCATCGTACGAAGATTTATCTCGTGCCTCCTCAATTGCGCAACAAGCTTTAGATAAAGGGCTTAAAATGAAAGCTGAATTAGGGATTAATCCTGGTTCTGAGCAAGTAAGATATACCGCAGAAAGAGATGGTATTCTTCAAGTATTTGAAAAACTAGATGCTAAAATATTCACCAATGCATGCGGGCCATGTATTGGGCAATGGGCGCGTTATAGCGATCCGAAAAATGCACCTAAAAATAGTATTGTACATTCGTTTAATAGAAACTTTGCAAAACGTGCCGATGGAAATCCAAATACCCATGCGTTTGTAGCATCACCAGAGATTACCGCTGCCATTGCTATTGCAGGACGTTTAGATTTCAACCCAATGACAGATAAGCTTATTAATGAAAATGGGGAAGAAGTGATGTTTGATGAACCAACAGGATGGGAGTTACCACCAAATGGTTTTGAAGTTAAAGACAACGGTTATTTAGCGCCTGAAGCAGATGGCAGTCATGTTCAAGTTAGCGTTTCTCCAACTTCTGAAAGATTACAATTGTTAGAACCTTTTGAGCCCATTGGAAATACTATTAATGGAGCTAGATTATTAATAAAAGCGTTTGGAAAATGTACTACCGATCATATTAGTATGGCTGGACCTTGGTTACGTTTTAGAGGGCATTTAGATAACATTTCTAACAACTGTTTAATTGGAGCAGTGAATGCGTTTAATCAAAAAACAAATTTTGTAAAAAACCAATTGACTGGTGAATACGGAGGCGTTCCTGATACAGCAAGAGTTTATAAGGCTGCAGGTATTAAAACGATTGTAGTTGGTGACCATAACTACGGAGAAGGATCTTCAAGAGAACATGCTGCTATGGAACCTAGATTTTTGGGTGTTGCAGCTGTGATAGTAAAATCGTTTGCACGTATTCATGAAACAAACCTTAAGAAACAAGGGATGTTAGGTTTAACCTTTGATAATGAATCTGATTACGATGTAATTCAAGAAGATGATACTTTCAACTTTATGGATCTAAATGGGTTTACACCAGGTAAGCAATTAACACTTGAGGTGGTTCATTCAGATGGAAGTAAAAATCATATTAAATTAAATCATACCTACAATAAATCGCAAATAGCTTGGTATAATGCAGGTTCTGCTTTAAATTTAATTAAAAGACAAAACGCATCTTAATTTAGAATGCTTATAATATTAGAAAATCCAGCTTTTTGGCTGGATTTTCTGTTTTATACGTCTAAATAAAATCATTTATAATTGTATTTTTGCTAAAACACTTTATATGAATTCCAGAGCAGATCAATTAAAAGCATTTGATAGACTATTAACTATTATGGATGAGTTACGTGAAGGCTGTCCTTGGGATAAAAAGCAAACCATGGAATCCTTACGTCATTTAACCATTGAAGAAACCTATGAGCTTGGAGACGCTATTTTAGATAATGATTTACAAGAAATTAAAAAGGAGTTGGGGGATGTATTGTTACATATTGTTTTTTATTCAAGAATAGGTAGTGAAACCAACGATTTTGATATTGCTGATGTTTGCAACGGAATTTGTGAAAAACTAATTAATAGACATCCACATATTTATGGTGATGTTAAAGTTAAAAATGAAGAAGATGTAAAACGAAATTGGGAAAATTTAAAACTAAAAGAAGGAAAATCAAGTGTTTTAGAAGGTGTTCCAATGAGTTTACCTGCCTTGGTTAAGGCCAATAGAATACAAGAAAAGGTGGCAGGTGTAGGTTTTGATTGGGAAGAACCAAATCAAGTTTGGGAAAAAGTTGAAGAAGAACTCAATGAGTTTAAGTTTGAGGTTGAATCTGGTAATCAAGATAGAATGGAAAGCGAATTTGGAGATGTTTTGTTTTCTTTGGTAAACTACGCACGATTTTTAAATATCGATCCAGAAAACGCATTAGAACGTACCAACAAAAAATTCTCAAAACGATTTCAATATCTTGAAGAAAAAGCCAAAAACATCAACAAACCTTTAAAAGATATGACACTTTCTGAAATGGATGTGTTTTGGGAAGAAGCTAAATTATTATAAAATTATTTATTTATCAATAATTTTATAACCATATATTTACCCCATTAAATACATTTGAATGAGTAAAACTGCAATAATAATAGGTGCTGGTCCTGCAGGATTAACGGCAGCTTACGAGCTAGTTACTAAAACTAATATAAAACCTATAATTTTAGAAAAATCCAATAAAATAGGAGGGATTTCACGAACAGAAGTTTATAAAGGAAATAGAATTGACATTGGTGGGCATAGGTTTTTTTCAAAATCTGAAATAGTAATGAAATGGTGGCAGAATATTTTACCACTACAAGGAGCTCCTGCTATTGATGAAATTAATTTAAAAAGTAATTTTGCTAATAAAAGAATTAGAGAGAAATTATCTCTTAATGGACCAGATCCTGAAAAAACAGATGAGGTACTTTTAATACGAACCAGATTATCAAGAATATTTTTTTTAAGACGATTTTTTAATTATCCAATATCACTTAATTGGGAAGTGATTAGATCATTAGGATTTTTAAAAATCATAAAAATTGGTTGGACTTATTTAATGGTTCGATTATTTCCTATAAAATATATAAAATCGCTTGAAGATTTTTTTATTAGCAGATTTGGTAAGGAACTTTATGAAACGTTTTTTAAAGATTATACAGAAAAAGTTTGGGGTGTTCCTTGTACAGAAATTTCTGCTAGTTGGGGAGCTCAAAGAATAAAAAAGTTATCAATTTCAAGAACAATTCTTCATGCCATAAAATCTAATTTTATCAAAAACACGACCATTGAACAAAAAAATACAGACACAAGTTTAATTGAGCAATTTATGTACCCGAAGTTGGGTCCAGGTTTAATGTGGGAAACAGTAACTAAAATCATTGAAGAAAAAGGGGGTTTAATTATTAGGGATGCTAATGTTGTTAATTTAAAAATAGCCAATAATAATATTAAGGAAGTTGGTTATTATAATCAAGAGTCAAATTTAGTAACAACTTTAAAAGCCGATTATTTTTTTTCGACGATGCCAGTTAAGCATTTAATTATGAGTTTTGGTGAAAAAGTTCCCAAGGAAGTAAGAAAGATAAGTGATGGATTAAAGTATCGAGATTTTATAACCGTAGGGTTGTTACTTAATAAGTTGAAAATTGAAAATACAAATGGTAAAGTTTCTGATAATTGGATTTATATTCAAGAAAAAGAGGTGAAAATAGGAAGATTACAAATATTTAATAATTGGTCTCCTTATATGGTTTCAGATAGGGAAAAAGTTTGGATTGGCCTTGAGTATTTTTGTAACAAGGGTGATAACTTATGGAGTATGGATGATAATAAATTTATTGAATTTGCAATTAAAGAACTTGCAAGTATAGATATAATAGATGAAGATCAGGTTTTAGATAGTACCATTATCAAAGTTCCAAAAGCGTATCCGGCTTATTTTGGAACTTATTCACAGTTTAAAATTATAAGTGACTTTACAGACACTTTAGAGAATTTATTTTTGGTTGGTAGAAATGGAATGCATAAGTACAATAATCAAGACCATTCAATGCTAACGTCAATTACTGCGGTTAACAATATAATTTTGGGAATAAAAGATAAAAATAATATTTGGAGTATAAATTTGGAAGAAGAATACCATGAAAAAAAATAGTGTTTACGATCTATTAATAAACCCATATGCTATTTTAGTTTTTTTATTAATTCTTTTTGTATTTAATTCCCTGAACTTATTATTATCTTATGATGAATATCTTTGGTCCTATATTGGCAGGATATGGAATAGAAATGGAATCCCGCCCTATGTAGGAGCCGTAGAAAATAAGACGCCCGGGATATTTTTTTTATATGCTATTTCAGATTTTTTATTTAAGGGAAATATTTTTTTTACTCGAATAACAGGAGTTATTGCAACTCTTTTTTCGACTTGGTATCTATTTAAGATTTGCTCAAAATTACATAGTAAATTAGCAGGAGTTTTTTGCATGTATGTATTTGGGCTTACGACGTGTTGGGATATTTTAGATGGCTCCTATTTTGCACATACTGAAGTGTTTATGGTTTTGTTTTCGATTTTAGGTTTTTATTATATTATACAACTTGAAAATGATAAGAAAATCAATCAAAACATTTTTTTGGCAGGATTATGCATAGGAATATCAATATCATTTAAACAAATAGCATTAACAACTTTTGTAGCAATTTTAGTGTTTTTTTTAGTTTTCACAGGAAATCGTTTTTCAATAAAAAATAAAGTAAAATGGTTAGTTCTATATTTTTTAGGGAGTTTAACATCAATATCAATTTCCTTTCTAATTCTTTATTTCCATAATGTAACATTTCACGATTATTTAAATGGCGCATGGATAATTTTAATGAATTCGGGTTCAAAAGTTCTGGATATTAAAACCCATTTGTCCAATTTTCACAATAAGCTTATAATTTCTAGATTTTTAATTTTTTACTTTTTTATATTATTATTTTTATTTCAAAAAGAATTTAGAGCGAAGCCTTTTTTTTGGGGAATCATATTATGGTTTGTGTTAGATTTTGCAGGAGTTAATGCATCTGGCAATTATTATGGACATCAAATTAAACAAGTTATTCCAGCTTTAGCAATAATAGTAGGTATTGTAATGAGTAACCTTGTTACAAATAATTTTTATTTAAAAAGGATAGAAACAAAGCAAGTGATTATTATTTTTATAATTGTTATTTTCTTTTTTCCTTATAAACAGAGCTATGTAACGCTCAAATCATTTTTAAATACTCCAGATTCAACTTCTGAAGAAATGGGGAATTGGATAAAAGATCATACTAGTAAAGAAGATTATATTTACTTAATGGGAGGCGATTATAAACTTGTTTCTGCTTTATTAGCTTCCGATAGAGTATCATCTAGTAAATATTTTAATTCAATATTTATAACTGATGATAAGCAAAGAAAAGTTGTTTATTCTGATTTAATGGAAAAAACGCCTAAATTTATTTTGAAGATTGAAAATGATTCAGTCTATGTTAATCAAGTTTATGGCAGTCAGATTGAAGAATTTTTGAAAATTAAATACTATCTTTTTGCGAAAAGTAATGGTTTAGAAATTTATAAGTTAAATAAAAATAATTTTCATGTTGAATATTAGTCTTTTAGGCTCTTATTTTAGAATACTTAAGACCGTCATTGTAAGTTTTTTTTTTGCATATTTTTTATTAATAAAGTTTAAAAATTAACAAGACCTATGACTCATTGCCAAATGGATGTGTTTTGGGAAGAAGCTAAAAATTTGTAACAACCCTAAGCTTATCGTAACTTTAATTTGTAATTATCTTAACACGAGTAATTTGCCAGTTGAGTTTTGTTTTTGTATATTTGCCCGATGGGAAAAGGGATTTATGAAAAAAGAAACTATCGAATCTTTACTTTTAATTTTCTAGTTTTTAGAAATCAATCGGATAAATTTATTCCTCCAGCTTTAAAAACTTAGAACAATAATATTGCTGTGACCTTTTTTAGGGTCCTACTCTTGTACAGTGATACATTTAAGTGCTTGACTAATCATATTTAATTAAAATTTTAGTTTCATCTATATTCATTTTATAGATAGAATTACATTAATACCTTTCAATGACTATAAAAATCTTTGATGCTTTTTCTAGGTTATCAATTAGCGATATAAACCGCATAAGCAATTTTTTGTATGATAACTCTGGGGAGTTTAGAGATACCAAAACTGCCATTCGGAAATCAATAATGTATGCAGCAAAAGAACTTCCAGGTTTAGGTGGTTATGTATTTGTTATGGAAAATAAAAACGAAATTTTAGGAGCCGTAGTCGTAAATAGAACCGGCATGAATGAATATTTATCAGAAAATATATTGGTTTATATCGCTGTTAAACCAGATTACAGAAAAACAGGTATTGCAAAAAAATTAATCAGTCAAACTATAAAATACTGCGATGGTGACATAGCAATATATATTAATGCAGATAGTCCTGTTATAAAATTATTTGAAAAACAGGGGTTTAAAACAAGAAATGTAGAAATGCGATTAGTTAGATAACCAATTTAATAAAGCAAATATGAAAATTATACGTATTAGAAGAAAAACAACATACGAAAAACGACACACAGTTAAAATGGGTGAATTAACGACAAAAGTGACTTACATAAGGAGGTACTTCTTGGGTATTCCTTTTAAAACGCTTCATAAATACCGTGAAACTTATTATGGCGAGGTTAAAGATTGTAAAGATTGTATGCTATTCGTTTAATTAATTTATCAAAGAACTTTTTAATCAATAAATAAAAATAAATGAAAGTACTAGTAATTGGTGTGGGTAACATGGGGCTTACTTATGCCGAAGGAATGTCGAAATCAAGACTCCTAAAGAAAAGGAATATCATGGTTTTAGATAAGTCAGAAGAAAAATTAAAAGAACTTGATAATATAGATCACTTTGATGCATTTAAGGAATTAGAAGACTGTGTGCCAAAGGCAGATATTATTTTTGTTGCAGTTAAACCCTATCATGCCAATACTTTGTTTAAAGCCATGAAAACATTGGTGAAACCTCAACAAATCATTATTTCTATTATGGCGGGAGTTACTATTGGTTCAATCAAAGAAATAACGGGTTTAGATAAAGTGGTTCGCGCTATGCCGAACCTACCAGCTCAAATAGGAAAGGGTTTAACATCTTATGTTGCATCACCTGAGGTTACAAGAATTGAAATGCTGACCGTTGAAAGTTTATTAGATACAACAGGTAAATCAGTTTGCGTGTCAAATGAACAACTAATAGATGCCTCCACCGGAATTTCAGGTAGCGGGCCTGCTTATGTATTCTACTTTATGCAAAGTATGATGGAAGCAGCTCTACAAATGGGTTTTTCAAAAAACGATTCTACGCTATTGGTAAGTCAAACTTTTACTGGTGCTGTCGAACTTTTTAATCAATCTAATTTATCACCAAACTCATGGATTAAAAAAGTGGCTTCAAAAGGAGGGACAACCCGTGCTGCTTTAGATTCTATGGAAGGTAATAATGTAAATGAATTAATAAAAGAAGCTGCTTTTGCCGCATTTAGTCGTGCAGTAGAATTAGGTAAAGAACATTAATATGCGTAAACAAAGAATAGTCGTTAAAGTTGGTACAAATGTAATGATCAACAAAGACAACAGAATTGTTAGACCCGTTTTAAGACGATTAGTAAGGCAAATAGCAGAACTTTATGAAAGAGATATCATGACTATTTTGGTGTCTTCCGGTTCTGTAATAGCAGGAAAAGAGGTATTGGGTAAGTCCAAAATAAAAGATAAAACCCAAAAAAGGCAAGTATATTCGGCCATAGGGCAACCTAGAATGATGCGGCTGTATTATATGATTTTTCAAGAGTATGGAATGAAGTGTGCCCAAGTATTGCCTACAAAACGGGATTTTAGCCCCGGTATTCACAGACAAAACATGATTAATTGTTGTGAAGGGTTGCTGTCTGAAGGTGTTATTCCTATTGCTAATGAAGATGACGCTGTTTCAGTTACCATGTCTATGTTTTCTGATAATGACGAGTTAGCTAGTTTAATTGCACAACTACTAGATGCTGATAAACTTATTATTTTAACAGATATTGATGGCCTTTATACAGGGCACCCTGAAGAGGATAGTAGTGATTTAGTAAAAAATGTTGATCCAGGAGAAGATTTGGGTAAATATATTAAGGATAGCAACAAAGCCGAAGGAGAAGGTAGAGGAGGTATGGGGTCAAAATTAGAGTTTGCAAAACAAGCAGCTGCTAAAAACATCCCAACTTTTATAGCGAATGGAAAAAAGGATAATATCATTATTGACATTATAGACGGGAAATCGGTTGGTACAAAAGTATCACTTTAACAAAGAAATGAAGATGGAATTATTGTCAGCAAAAGTAAAAAATAGTGTTTTAGAAAGCATGGTTAATCTATTAAAGGAAAACTGTGAAACTATATTAAAAGCCAATAAAAAAGATATTGAAGCTTTTAATAATAAAGATCAAGCCATGTATGATCGCTTAATTTTGAATAAAAAGAAAGTGGATGGTATGATTATAGCTATTGAAGAAGTAAAAGCACAGGACGATCCTGTAAATAAAATTATAAGCAGTACTAAATTAGACAGTGGTTTAGAGGTTATAAATAAAACCGCGCCATTTGGAACAATCATGATTATTTATGAGTCAAGACCAGATGTAACAGTTGAAGCCTCAGTACTGGCGTTTAAATCCAATAATAAAATATTGCTTAAAGGAGGAAAGGAAGCACTGCACAGTAATACAGCAATTGTAAAACTATGGCATGAGGCACTTGAGAAAAATAATCTTAGTAAAGATTATATTAAAATGCTAAATATGGATAGACAAGAAACACAAGCTTTTTTGAAAAATCCTACCGAGCCACTCGATCTAGTTGTACCCCGGGGTGGAGAACAATTAATAAAGTTTGTAAAGGAACATGCTAAATGTGCTGTTTTGATAAGCGGTAGAGGAAATAATTTCTTATATGTTGATGAAAATGCAGATTGGGAACAAACCATAAAAGTTATTCTTAATGCCAAAACATCTAAAATATCGGCCTGTAATGCACTTGACAAAATACTTATAAATAAAAATATTTCTGATTATGAGAATAAAGTGCAACAGCTAAATAATGTGCTAAAAGAAAACCACGTAGAAGTTTTAGTGGATGATGATACTAAACTATTTTTAACCGATGAAAAATTAATAGTTGATTCTGTAATTTGGTTTAAAGAGTTTTTAGAATTGAAATGCTGTATTGGAACAATTTATTCCACGTCAGAAGCCATTAAAATGATAAACAAGTATTCAGGCGGTCATTCAGCAACCATTATGACCAAAAATAACGAAACAGCAAAAACCTTTATGGAACAAGTTGATTGTGCCGTTGTTTATCAAAATGCATCTACCAGATTTACTGATGGTGGTCAAATAGGTGTAGGTGCAGAACTTGCTATTAGCACAGGCAAACTGCATCATCGAGGTCCTTTAGGACTTAAGCAACTTGTTACTAATAAATATTATGTTTTTGGAGATGGACACATTAGAGTTTAATTTTCTCTAATTTAAAAATATTACTTGAATAAAAAACCCATGATACACGTGTCATGGGTTTTTTGTTCAATGACATTAACAAGAAACTTTTTTAATAAAACTCTTTAATTTTGCTGAGCTTGCTCTTCCATAATTTTAAAGTTTCTTTATGTGCTTTGATATTATTATGTACTTCTTTTACAAGCGGATTGTCATCGTCAACATTTGTAAAAAACTGTAAGTTGTTTTCTAATTGATTTATTTGACCTTTTAATTCGTCAACTTTTTTGCGAATAAAATGGCGTTCATTATCTAAATCTTTATTATCCTCTAAAGTACTTATAGAATCAAGCTTGTTTTCAAATTTTAGCATTTCAACTTCATTCTTATCCATTTTTAAACTAGAAAGAAAATCTTCAATAGCCTTATTGAATTTGCCATCTATAAAGCGTTTATCATTGGGAACTCTACCTAATTCTTTCCAGTTATTTATAAAGTCTTTAACGCTTTCTAAATCTTTTTCTTTATCTCCTGTTGGTTTTAAGTCTTTAAGAGTTTCTAAAAGTGTTTCTTTTTTATTAAATGAATCTAAATTTTCTTTATTAGCAGCATTTTTGGAGGCATGTAACTTGTCAAAATAATGGTTACATGCTGCTTTAAATTGTTTCCATATTTTATCACTGTCTTTACGAGGTACATGGCCGATTTTTTTCCAATCGTTTTGAATTTTTTTCATCAAAGCGGTTACTACTTCAAAATCGTCACTATCCTTGTTATCTTCAGCTATTTTAATTAAATCTAATTTTTTCTGAAGGTTATCGTATTGGTCCTTTTTAAGCCCTTTATAGAAGGCATTTTTTTGGCGGTTAAATATCCTAACAGATTCCTTAAACTTAGCCCAAGTGCTTTCGTTTACCTTACTGGGTACTTTACCAGTATTAAAAAATGTTTCTCTTAAAGTTTCAACTTCTTTAATTTTATTTTGCCAGCCACTGTGTGAGTTCGTGTCTTGAGCATTCATTATATTGATATTCTCAATAATTTCAAGTTTCTTGGCAAGATTTATTTCGTAAACCTTATCAATTTCTTGATAATATAATTGACGTTTATCATTGATTGTTTTAGTAGTTGCCTTAAACTTGTCCCAAATGGCATCTCTAAATTCTTTATCTACCGGTCCAAGTTCTTCTTTCCACATTTTATGAAGCTCTTGTAATTCTCTAAAAGCACGCATTACATTATCGTCTGAAGCTAATTCTTCAGCACGTTCAATTATTAACAATTTTTTTTCTAAATTATGTTTAAAGTCTAAATCGCGTAAGTCTCTGTTTAAATGTAAAAAGTCATAAAACATTTCTACATGGTGGTGGTAACTATTCCAGGCATTATTGTATTTATCTCTTGGTATAGGACCCGTAGTTCGCCAACGTTCTTGTAATTCTTTAAAGTGTTTGTAGGTAGTGTTTATGTTTTCTTCAACATTAATCAATCCTTTTAACTCTTCAATAATTTGAAGTTTATCAACTAAATTTTGTTTTAAGTTTTTTTCTAGATTCTGATAATGTGCGTTAAGCTTTTTTCTATACTCAAGATATGCTTCTTTAAAACGTTTTTGTATTGGTGAAGAATAATAAAAATCTATTTCATTGCCACCATCGTGTAAAAATTCTTCTTTTTTCTCGTCTAATAAAGCTTGAAATTTTTCTTTAAACTCGCTGTTAATACTGTCTACATGCGATTTTATAGCCTGAACCTTTTCATTTTTAATTAATTTTTCTAATTCAATTGCAAGCGACTCTAACGACATGGTATCATAGGCTTGAACCTCAATAGAGTGGCGGTCTTTATTGCCTTCATCTTCAGCATCTTCAGCATTAGAATCTTCTATTTCATTTATAACCTCGTCGTTGTGTTTCTCTGAATTTGTATTGTCATTACTTTCAATAGCAGGCACAGTTTCATCTTCAACAGAAACCACTTCGTTTTCTTGTTTAGTTTCGATTGTTTCTACCAACTCTTTTTCTTTTTTTGCGTTATTTGAATGATCATCATTCTTGATAACTTCTTTTTCTCCTTCTGCTTTTGGCATGTTTTTTATATCAGACATTTTAAAAAATGTTAAGGTTCATGAAATTCTTTAGACTTTAAAGATACTAACAAGTCTATTATTTACAAAACACTATAAAGGGTTTTAACGATTTAGAGGGGTTTTTTACTCAGATTCCAAATAGACCAAGCTTTTTCTGCTTGTAATTTTAACATATTGAGCCCGTTTATGGTGGTAGCTTGTTGTTTTTTTCCCAATTTTAAAAACTTTGTTTCTTCTGGGTTATAGATTAAATCGAACAAAATATGTAGGTTTGTAATTGCATTATAAGGAATGTTTGGGCAATCATCAATATTAGGGAATGTACCTAAAGGTGTACTATTTATAATAATTTGATGCTCTTTTATAATAGATTCTGTGAGTGTATTGTAAGTAAAACTAATTCCATCTGATTGCTTTCTAGAAACATAGTGATAGGTAATTCCTAACTTTTTTAAACTGTAGGCAATGGCTTTACTGGCGCCACCTGTTCCTAAAATTAAAGCACTTATATGTTGTGGTTTTAAATAAGGTTCTAATGTTTTGGTAAATCCATAACAATCGGTATTATAGCCAACTAATTTGCCTTTTTTAGTAATTTTTATTGTGTTTACGGCACCAATTGATTTTGCTTTTTTGCTTACTTTATCGAGATATGGAATTACAACTTCTTTATAGGGAATGGTGACATTTAATCCTTTTAAACCTTTGGTGTTTTTTATAATTGAGGGTAACAAATCGATAGTAGCAATATCAAAATTTTCATAGGTTGTGTTTGATATTTTCTCTTTTTCAAATTTATCTTTAAAATATGCTCTTGAAAATGAGTAGGATATATTTCTACCTAAAAGCCCTAATTTATTCATTAATTTCTCTGGTTTTTTGTCCGTAATATTCGAGTGCTAAAACAATCACAATTCCAAGGACAATAAAAGCAATGGCATAGTACGTTTCTGTATTAAGTGTTGGAATATAGCGTTGGTAGTTTAAAACCACTTTTGTTCCCGTAGAATCTAAAATATAGGCACCATCTTCCGCTAATTTATACTGAGTTGTTTTCCAGGGCCAAACGACACCCAAAGAACCTACAATAAACCCAATAATAGCTGAGAGCGTGATGTTTTTATAATGATTTAAAATATAACTTAACATATGCGAAAAAGTAACTAATCCTGTAAGAGATCCTAATGTAAATACAACAAGTACTTGAAGCATTCTTAATCGTTCTGAATTATGAATTACGCTAAAATTTCCTGTGATAATTTCAAAAAAAGTATCGGATAATGCATTGACAGAATCCACCAAAAGTAGCACGTAATTACCGAAAAGAATAAGAATAAACGAACCTGAAAACCCAGGAAGGGTCATTCCAGAAACACTTATAATACCACAAAAAAACACAAACCAAAGGTTGTCGTTCTCTTTTGCAGGATTTAACAGACTTATACTTAGACCAATTATAATACCAAGAGCTAAAGACGTATAAGTTCTATAATTCCATTCCTTAAAATCTTTATTGATATAGTAGATCGATCCAATAATCATTCCGAAGAAAACACTCCAGATATACAATTCATAATATTTAATAAAATAATCCAATACTTTTGAAACACTGAAATAGCTTACTACCATTCCGAAAAAAAGTAAACTTAAAAAACGACCATTTATATAATTGTAAAAACTTTTAAAACGTCCGTTAAAAAGTAATTTAAAAGCTTTTCTGTTCACTTTTCTAAGCGAATAAATAAACTCTTCGTAAAAACCAGCAACAAAAGCTACAACACCACCGGACACACCAGGCACTTTATTTGCAGCACCCATTCCTAATCCCTTAAGAATTAGAAAAATTTTGTCTTTTAGTGTCCTGGTACTTTCCATTACTATTTTCTTGAGCCTACTTTTTCAAGAATAAAAATAGTTAAAAATCCAAGAACCATTAAAATTATAGCAAAAACTAGTTGGTTATCCCCTTCAAATGATAAAGGTGAAATGCTTTCTTGGATTAAAGGTGATTTTATTCCTTTTGAATTGGTGTGCCACGATAAGGTTTCTTTCCATGGCCAAACTTTATTTAGGGACCCAAAAATAAATCCTGTAAGTAATGCTAGAGTGATATTATGATAATTTTTAAAAAGCCATTTTAAAACATGGCTAAAGCTAAGCAGGCCAATAACTGCACCAGCAACGAAAATCACAATTTTTTTAACGTCAATATCATTAATGGCATCGCTCAATGTTTTGTAAGCCCCTAGAATTATTAAAATGAATGACCCGGAAATACCTGGTAAAATCATAGCGCAAATAGCAATAGCGCCAGCAAAAAACAAGAAATAACTGCTTTCATTTTGAGAAAGTGCAGGAAGCATGGTTATATAAAACGCCATGCCAGTACCAATAATTAATGCCATAATAACTGGTATATTCCATTTGGATATTTGTTTACCAACAAAATAAATACTGGCAATTATTAAACCGAAAAAGAAGGACCAAATTAACACAGGTTGGTTTTCTAATAGATATTTAGCAAGCTTCATAAAAGAAACATAACTAATTATAACACCGCTTAATAGAGCCAAAACAAAATTGCCATTAGCTTGAATCCAAAATGCTTTTAACCCTTTGCTAAATAATGTTTTGAATAGTGAAATGTTTACATTGCTAATGGAAGAAATTAATTCTTCATAAATACCAGAAATAAAAGCTATTGTACCTCCAGAAACACCTGGAACAGCATCGGCAGCACCCATGGCTAGCCCCTTTGAAGAAATGATTAAATAATCTTTAAAACGTCTTTGCATAAGTTGATTTTAGCTTAAAATCAAAGGTATACATTTTAATTAAACGTTTGCTTATTGATTGGGTCTTAATAAGTTTTTAACAAGCACTTTTTTTGAAATTTCGGGAAAAAGTTCGTCAAGAATAAAGGCATATTCTTCGTTACAACGTAATCCGTTCTTTAAATGAAAAATGCCCTTGTCGTTTTCATTTAAAGAAAAATATGAACCTGCTAATCGGTATTCTAATTCTGCATTTTCAGGGTAAAATTCAACAGCTTGCTCAAAATTATATATAGCTGCTTCAGGCTCTCCGAGTTTTATTAATAAATCACCTCTGGACAACCAAGTATTTAATTCGTAATTACCTAGTTCTAAAGTTTTTTTAAATCCGCGTTCTGCCTCTTCAAAAAGATTAAGTCGTTGGCTAATTTGTGAGTATAATTTCCAATATACTACATTTTCAGAATCAATATTTATAGCTTTATTAATGTAATATAATGCTTTTTGGTAGTTTCTTTTTCTATTATAATAACGTGTAATAGCAATCCAACCTTTGTCTAACAAAGGATCTTCATGTACTGTTTTGTAGTAATATTGTACAGCTAAATCATCGTTTTTTAGCTTCTCATAACAACTTCCAATACGTAATAAGGCAAACGATGTTGGCTCGTCTAATTTCAAAGTAATAGAATAATTTTCTATAGCTTCTTCAAATCGTTTTAGCTTTTCTAATACTTTACCGCGCTCAATATAAGCGCCTATAAAGGTTTCGTCTGAAATTATGGCAAAATCAAATGATGCTAATGCCTTTTTATAATTTTTTAGTGTGTAATATTGCTTTCCTAATTGATGCCATGCCACTTCGCAATAGGGGTTTTTATCTAAAAACACATTTAAATAGCCTATAGCTTCTTCTGTTTGGTTCAAAAATTCAAAGCAATAAATAATATTGTAAAGAGAAGAATAATCTTCTAAATCTTCATCTAAACATTTCATGAAGTATTCTTTGGCTTCTTCAAATTGGTCTAAAAACAAGTATTCCATACCAATAAGTGAATACAAATCTACCACATCATCGGTAAGTTTTAGTGCCTTTTTAAGAACTTCAATCGCTTGCACATGATCATCTTTTTTTGAAAAAATATTAGCCTTCTGAATATAAATTTCTTCATTCATAGGGTCTAAAATGTAAAGCTCATTTAACAGAGTGTCCGCTTGAATCAGTTTGTCTTCAAACACATATATTTCAACTTTAAAAAGTCTTAAATTAATCGAGGTAGGGTGTTGGTCTAAACCTAATTTTATAGCTTTTTTAGCTAAAGCTATTTTACCTTGATTTAGATAGTGGTGAATGATGTTTTCAAATTCTTCAGAATCGAAGAATAAAACGTGGTTTGTTTTAAGCATCGATTCAAACTTAGTTAATGGTAAATCGTTATTGTCATCATGACTAAACTCCATAAGCACTTTTGTAAGGTTCTACTTGACTAAATTTAAGATTCTATTCCTCTTTATTAGTCCGATTAATCAAATGTTTTTAACAAAGTAATGAACACTACGGGTTTTAGCTTCAATATTTGTTTCTATATGCTTGTTTATCAGTATTTTGTATTTTTTTAATTATTTTTTTATCGTATTTAAAATATCAATAATAATAGCACATCCCTTGATAATTTCGTCGCTTGAGATGGTTAATGGGGGTGTAATTCGCACTGCTTTAGGTTCAAATAGTAACCAAAACAGTATTAAACCTTCGTCTTGACATTTTAAAATCAGGGAAGTTGTTATCTCTTCAGATGGTGTTATGATGGCTAGCATAAGTCCGACACCTCTAATGTCTTCAATTAATGGATGCACTAAAAGCTTCCTAAAAAGTTGTTCTTTTTCTAAAGCCTGAGCCATTAAATTGGTTTCTGTAATTTCTTTTAAAGTGGCTAAGGCTGATGCGGCAATAACGGGATGCCCTCCAAAAGTTGTAATGTGACCTAGTTTTGGGTTGTCTTGTAACAAATTCATTAGTTTGCTAGACGCGGTAAAAGCCCCTATAGGCATGCCACCTCCTAAACCCTTTCCTGTAACCAAAATATCTGGAATGCAGTTGTAGTTTTCAAACCCGAAAAGTTTCCCTGTCCTTCCAATACCAGGTTGTATTTCATCTAAAATTAAAAGCGCCCCAACAGTATCACAACGTTTACGAACTTTTTCTAAATAACCATTTTTAGGTTGAATAAAACCGGCGCCACCTTGAATGGTTTCTAATATAATACAAGCTGTTTTTGTTGTTATATGTATTAAATCGTCTTCATTATTAAAATTAATAAATCGAACATCTGGAATTAAAGGTCTGAAAGCTTTTTTGCGTTCTTCATAGCCCATAACACTCATAGAACCCATGGTGTTGCCATGATAGGCGTTATGTGCAGAAATTATTTCACTGCGTCCTGTGGCTAACTTTGCTAGTTTTAAAGCACCTTCAATAGCTTCGGTCCCTGAGTTTACTAAATAGGTCTTTTCTAAAGGGTAGGGTAGGTTTTTTGCTAATAATTTAGCGAGTTCTAAAGCAGGTTTTTGAATGTATTCTCCATATACCATGACGTGCAAATACTTATCAAGCTGTTCTTTAATAGCATTGATTACTTTTGGATGGTTATGTCCTAAGGGCGTAGCAGATACACCTGCAACAAAATCAAGATATGCTTTGTTTGTGGTGTCATAAATATAACTTCCGCTAGCATGTGAAACTTCCATTGCTAATGGATGTGGTGTTGTTTGTGCTTGGTATTTAAAGAAATCTGCCTTCATTTTCTTATGTTTAAATCTTACTTTGATTGGAAGGTTTTCTTTGATTTTCAGGTATATTTCTAGCAGCTTTGTTATCAATACTATTTTTACCAGCTAATTTTATACGTTCCATAAGTTCTTCATCAAAGAAACTGTCTTGTGGTATATAATCATTAAGGCCTTTTATGACTGGTAAAACCAATGGTTCATCATCTTTAAACAAATCTTCAACACTTTGCGGACGTTCTTCTTCACGCCAATCAAAGCCTTTTAATAGATTTTCTTTTTCAGGGTATTCAGATTCTGGGTACAGGTTACCATCAATTTGATTGTAGCGGGTGTATTCTTCTATATCGCCATCGGCAAAAAGAATGGAAATACTTCCCGATTTTGCCCTGTCTATCCCAATAAGTTCTTGCTTGTCATTTCTGGTATAAAAAATAGATTCGGCATTTTTAACGACATCAACTTTTCTTAATTTATTTTCTTCGTTAAACAACCCCGATAATTTTAAACCAAAAATTTGGTTGTAACCCTCTTTGCTGAGGGTGTCTTTACTAATAATAAAGGCATTATTAAATACGAGAAGTGAGTCTAATTTTTCAGTTTCTGGATTTGAAATTAAATGAATGGTATCACCTGTCATTTGATTTTCTACATTCCAAAGGATAGGTCTTCGTTTTTTTGAAAATAGGTCGCTAGAAGATAATCGTGCTAAATTTATTAATTGTGTTAGTCCTGTTTTTTGATTAGAATGAATGGAATCTGCCTTACCACTGATATCCGATTTATATATTTTGGCATTATAATATGCCCTAACAATGCGATTGTCTGGTTTGCCAGTCACCATTATTTTATCGGCATGCATGTAAATGGAATCGTTTTCTTGTTTTGTTATTACCAAAGCACGCTTTGTTATAAATAACGAGTCTTTTGCTTTATAAACTTCGGCATAATGCCCTTTGGCAATACTGTGGTTTATGGTGTCGGTTATTTTAATGTTATTAGTTGCCGACGCGAAACTTATATTGTTATTGAAGTACAAACTATCACCTTCTATTATTCTATTGTCGTAATATATTTTCGAGTTTTTAACGGCATTACCGGTTTTGTTTTTGGTGTCATAAAACCCTTTTTCAGTGTAGGTTTTACTTTCGGTTGTGATTATGGTCGAAGGTCCAAATAAATAGGCATAGCCGGTATCAGAATAGAAATCGAAATAATTAGAGTTGATAGTAGCATCCTCATTAATTAATACAACATCATCTACAAATTGGTATTTTTTTTGCTCCATGTAATATCTGCCTACTTTGCTGGTAATAGTGCCAGACGTATCTTTTACAACTGTCCCACCATTCTTATAAAAGGCTTGTTGTTTTATGCGGTCAAAATACAAGGTGTCCGACGAAATTGTAGAATTAGGATCTTTTAAAACAACATCACCACTGGCAAAGGCTAATTGGGTTATTCCACTATATTCAATGTACTTAGATGTCATATGTATGGTATCCCCTTGAATTAATTTCACATTACCATAGGCTTCAATAAAATTTTCTCCGCTATAATAAATAGCTTTATCACTCCACATATTAATGCTTCCCTGAGTAATTTGTACTTGTTGAGATTCATCACGGGTTAAAATTTTTGCTCCTGGATAATTTTCCTCATCAATAGTTAACCTTCCAGCATATTCAATTTCAATATTCTTTTTTTCTTGGGCTTGAATAGCCATTGAGAAAAAGCAAGATAGAAGTATAAAGAAAAAAAAATGTTTGTTCAAAGTGTAAATATTTGTGGCAAAAATAACGATAATAATAATGTATAATTGTTTTGGTATTAAAAACGCCCCAAAAATATATCGGAGCGTTTTTTAAATATACTTGGAACCTATGTGTTTAACTATTTTTTTCTAAAGATAGTTTGTTTTCTATCAGGACCTACAGAAACTATCGTGATAGGAATTTCCAGTTCTTTTTCTAAAAATTCTATATATTCATTTAAAGCTTTTGGTAGTTGTGATGATTCAGACATGCCTGTTAAATCTTCATTCCAACCATCAAATGCTGTATAAATGGGCTCAACGTTTTTTGGTTCAATATTGTACGGGAAATGATGAATGATTTCACCTTTATAGTTATAAGCGGTACATACTTTTAAGGTTTTAAAACCAGAAAGCACATCGCCTTTCATCATCATTAATTGTGTAACACCATTAACCTGACAAGCGTATTTTAAGGCTACTAAATCTAGCCATCCACAACG
>JBNMNO010000010.1:0-46597 GCA_051275695.1 Mariniflexile sp. | reverse complement strand
CATTGTTTGTTAAATGTATTTTTATAGGCTTCAGAAACGAATATTTTGAAAGATGCTGTCTCTGTTTTTTCAATCAAGTTTATGGTACAGCCACCAAAACCACCACCCATCATTCTTGCTCCTAAAACATGACTGTTTAGTTTTGCTTGATCCACAAGAAAATCCAATTCTTCACAACTTACCTTGTATTGTTTAGATAATCCGTTATGAGACTCGTAAATTAAACGACCTAATGTTTGTAAATTCCCCTCTGTCATAGCTTTTGCAGCCTTAACTGCCCGGTCGTTTTCTTGAATAACGTATAATGCTTTTTGATAATTTTCTGGAGTTACTTTGTCCTTAATTTTTAGTAAATCGGTTTCTGTAGCATCTCTCAAAGCTTTAATGCCTAATAATGATGCTATATTTTCACATGCCGAACGTCTGTCGTTATACGCACTATCAGATAAACTATGTTTTACATTTGTGTTTATTAAAATGAGCTCATGGTCTTTAAAATCGATTTCATAAGGTTTGGCTTCAATACTTCTGCAGTCTAATAACAGTGCATTGTTTGCTATACCAAACATACTTGCATACTGGTCCATAATACCGCAATTAACACCAACATAATTATGCTCTGCTTTTTGCGATATAAATATCATTTCGGTTTTGGTTAATCCTAAATTAAAAAGTTCGTTTAAACCAAAAACCACGCTATTTTCTAATGCGGCAGAAGATGACATGCCAGATCCCGAAGGAATATCGCCGCTAAAAACAATATTAAAGTTACTAATAGTTTTGTTTCTATTTTGAATTTCGGCTACAACACCAAATACATAGTTTTCCCAACTTCCTTCAGACGATGGTTTTAATTTATCCAATTCAAATTCAATGCTTTCCTGCATGTCGATGGCATATGCAATACATTTTTTTGAGTCACTTTTTTGAATAGCGACTACAATTCCTTTATCTACGGCAGCAGGAAACACAAATCCATCGTTATAATCGGTGTGCTCTCCTATAATATTTATTCTCCCTGGAGAAAAAATAAGGAGAGGTTCAATTCCAAATTTATTTATAAAATTTGTTTTTACTTTGTTAGCTAGGGTTGAATTCATATATAGTTTTGGTAGTAGTTTTATTAACTATTTAATCTAACATTCCAATTTACTTGATATGTTTCGTTAGGATTTAAGATTTGTAAACCAATCTTATTATTAAAACTATCCGAAACACCAGTAGTAGGCTCTATGGCTATGGTATTGGCTCTATTAGGGGTATATATTTGCAAAAAATTTTCTTTTGAAGAAGCACTTATCAAGAGTTGGTAATTTGGTGTATTAAATTGTGTTTGGTTTGTTTTTAAAATAAAACAATCATCAAGCATTTTATCTTTAATTTCAAAAACCGATTCATTTTTAATAGGAGTAACACCTTTAGTAATACATCTTTTGTCAAACTCAATTTGTTTGTCACTTTCAAAATTCAATGTACTGTTATTTAAATGGCTACTAACAAAATAAGGATGCCAACCTATGGTGAATGGGAACGATTTTACATCTGTATTTACAACCGAAACATGTATATCTAAAGCCTTATCTTTTAGAATATATTCCAATTGAATAGAGTAGGTGTAAGGAAATCCAACCGACTCATTCATTTCATTATACATTAATTTTATAGATGCAAAACCCTCCGTTGTTTTTTGTTCAATTATTTGAAAGGTTTTATTAAAAACTAAACCATGTAAAGCATTATTGTTTCCTTTTTCATTAACTTGAAAAGTATACTGTTTGTCATTAAAAGAATAGGTGCCATCTTTAATTCTGTTCGCAAAAGGAAATAATATAGAAGACGCATAAGTATCGGTATATTTTAAAGGATGTAAATCTTCAATAATAGTTTTAGTGTTAAGCTTTAATTCTTGCAAACTAGCACCTAAGTTTACATGTATTTTAGCATAAGATGATTTATCTAGACTTTCAATTTCAATGAATTCTAACTTATCAGATTTATTTTTGACTTGATTTATAGTGAACAATGTTTTGGCTTTTAAGTATTTGGAATATTACAAATATACTAAGAGATTCCATAATTTTATCAAATTAAATGTATTTTTTACATTTAAAATAATAAAGGGCATTAGTTTTTTGTGACATGATACTGCAAAGTCTATTAAATTAACTTTGGATTATTTATTAAAGAGGTTTTATTTGAAAAATGGGCCCTCTAACCTATGAACACTCATATTAATAAACACATTTAAAGCGTTCATATACTATAAAATTATAATACAGCAGCTTTAATTTGATACTATATGGCTTTATTTGAAATTGAGTAAAATATAAAAAGAACATAAACATAATGTTTTCGGGCTTTTAGTGGAATTTGACACATTCCCAGTGGAGAAAAAGGAACTACAATTTTAATTTATAAATCATTAATTATTAATGTTTTATAAATTAAAAAACAAAATTAAACACCAAATATTGGCACCATTTTATTGAATCTTGAATGTCTTTAATTTATTATTTAGTAGTAAAATTTATCAGTTTGTTTTTTTTTGGAAAATAGAGATATTCTATTTTATTGGATGAAGCCATTTTTTTGTCATTGCTGTATACGGCTTTAACTAGCTTTCATTATCTAATAAATCTGAATACTTAAAGGAAAAATTCAATAAAATTTTTAGTTTTTTATTACTAACTATTTTGTAGTCACTCGATGAATTTTCATTAAAAACAGGCTCGGTACGGCCTACTTTAATCATTTCCTTGTTATAAAATATTCTCCTTTTTGGATGCGTGTCTGCACAGGCGTTTAAGGTCTCATTCCAAATATCCTTTTTAATTATTTTTTCAATAATTCTAATACAATCATCTCTATGGATTAGGTTTACATAACCTTCAGGATTTTCTATTATTTTATTTTCTTTTATAAATTCTCCTGGTTTTCTGTTATATCCAAATAATCCTCCAAATCGTATAACCGTCGATTTAAATATAGTATTCGATTTAAATAAAAGTTCAATTTCACAAAGAGGAGATTCTTTAATAGGAGTTTCTTCAGTAACTATTTGGTTTTTATTAGTATACACAGATGTGGAGCTAATAAATAATACGTTCTTAACTTCAGATTTTTCAATTTGAGGAATCAAGTTTTCAAAATCATTCACTTTTTTTGAAGGGATGCATATGATTAAAACATCAGAGGATAAAAAACCAGAAATATCATAGTTTATTTTTTTTAGGTCTATCACAAATGGAATTATACCTTGTGATTTTAATTCAGAAAATTTGTCTTTTGAAGTTAAAGAACCTTTTACGGAATAACCGTTTTTAATCAACGCTGTCGCTAAGGCCATTCCTAACCAGCCACATCCTAATATGCTTATTGTTTGTTTCAATTTTGAAATATGATTTTTTTTTGTTTGTTGGCTAGTAAAGTTATATGACTAAAGTCTAATAATTGTTTCACACTGTATTTCATAGTGCATATAGGTATTCTGAATTGTAAATATTGTTTGATTTTTGTAACGGCTCACTTTATCTAGCAATTTCTTACTGTATAATCATAATTGATTTAAAATATATCGAGATTATCATGAAGTAGATGGCAGAGGAAAAGCAAAAACCGTAAAGGAAGATAATCTAGGGCATATTAAATACTAAATTGCTAACTATTGTCAACGATAATATTGACTAAAAAAAAACAAACCCTTGCAAATTAAATTATTACAAGGGTTTTTGCGGAGAAAGAGGGATTCGAACCCCCGGAGGTGTGACCCTCAACAGTTTTCAAGACTGCCGCATTCGACCACTCTGCCATTTCTCCTTGAGTGCCTCATCAGGTATTCCCTGAATGCGGCTGCAAATATAGAACCCTTTTTTAATTCTTTCAAGTAAAACACGTTTTTTTTAAAAATTAATTTGAACCCATTTACCATTAATTATTTTATGTCACATTTTAGTAAAAAGACAATTTCAAACCTTATTTTTGCAATTATTTAAAATTCTAAAATGGATACCATAAAACAACTTGAATGGCGTTATGCTACTAAAAAATTTGACAAAAATAAAAAGCTCACTTCCAACAAATTAAACGTATTAAAACAAGCGTTTAATTTAACAGCAACGTCATTTGGTTTGCAAACCATAAAATTGTTAGTTGTAGAAAATGAAGCGTTAAGAGCGTCTTTAGTACCACATTCGTACAATCAAAAACAAGTATTAGAAGCATCGCATTTACTTGTAATTTGCATTAAAACAGATATTTTGGAAGACGATGTTATCAATTATTACAACAATATAAAAGGCATACGAAACACCTCTGAAACCATTTTAAAACCGTTCAGAGAGGGTCTTATTAAAACAATGAGTAAAAAATCAGTTTCTGAACGTCAGCAATGGTCCACAAACCAGGCCTTCATTGCTTTGGGTAATTTAATGACGGTATGCGCTATCGAAGGTATCGATGCGTGCCCTATGGAAGGCTTTTTACAAGAAGCCTACGATCATGCTTTGCAGTTAAACAATATGGGTTTAAAATCGGTGTTATTACTACCAGTAGGGTACCGCGCAACCGACGATATGTTCGCAGATCTTGCAAAAGTTAGAATGTCCATGGAAGAATCAGTAATAGAAATATAAAAAATATGTATTTTGGCGTTACCACAAGGGTCAGGCTATGCGCTATATCTTTTTATTTTGTCATTCCTGCAATGGCAGGAATGACAAAATAAAAAGGATGCCGCTTCTATCCCTAACGCAGCTCCCAGGTTGAATTAAAATTAAGTAATAAAACATACACTATGCCAGGATTTGAATTATTTGGAGATTTAGAACGCAAACAAGTAAACGATGTTTTAGATAATGGTGTGTTGATGCGCTATGGTTTTGATGGGATGCGCAACGGACACTGGAAAGCCAAAGAACTAGAAAAAGAACTGGAAAAAACATTTCAGGTCAATCATGTACAATTAGTTTCAAGCGGAACAGCTGCGGTATCCATTGCATTAGCAGCAGCAGGAGTAGGAGCGGGCGATGAGGTTATTATGCCAACATTTACATTTGTAGCCAGTTTTGAAGCTATAATGATGCTTGGTGCCATTCCTGTCTTGGTTGATATTGACGATACCTTAACCGTAAATCCAACCGCCGTTGAAAACGCCATTACGCCAAAAACCAAAGCAGTTATGGTAGTGCACATGTGTGGTAGTATGGGTAATATGGATGCCCTTCAAACAATTTGCACAAAGCATAAATTACTTTTAGTAGAAGATGCCTGTCAAGCCATTGGTGGAAGCTATAAAAACAAACCTTTAGGAAGTATTGGCGATTTGGGGTGTTTTTCTTTCGATTTTGTAAAAACCATTACCTGTGGTGAGGGAGGGGCAGTAATAACTAATAATAAACAATATTATACAAATTCCGACCATTATAGCGATCATGGTCACGACCATGTTGGTAGTGATAGAGGAGCAGAAACGCATCCGTTTTTAGGGTATAATTTCAGAATTTCAGAGCTTCATGCTGCCGTAGGTTTAGCCCAAGTAAAACGATTGCCTGAATTTATCGCTATTCAAAAAAAGAATTTTACCATAATTCGCGATGCATTATCTCAAATTCCAGAAGTAACTTTTAGAACCGTTCCAGATGGTGGGGAAGAAAGTTATGGCTTTTTAAATTTCTTTTTACCCAATTTAGAAGTAGCCCGTAAAGTTTCAAACGGATTTAAAGAAAATGGGATAGACGCCTGCTTTCATTACTACGATAACAATTGGCACTATATTCGCAAATGGGACCATTTAAAAGATTTAAAATCATTATTCCCAATTTCTTCAGAAGTAAAAACCGGATTAGAATATCTTAAAACTAAAGAATTCTCGCAATCCGACCATTATATTAGTAGAAACATTTCCTGTTTAATAAAGTTGTCCTGGACCGAAGCACAAGTTAAAGAACGTGCTGCCAAAATGGTGGAAGTTATTAAAACGTTATTGTGAAATTGCCTAGATTTCCATTTTTATACTCGTCATTAGTATCTAGAATATAACAAAATGGCCCTTTTATGGATTACAGTATTTTTATATAATTTTAAAAAAAAGAGTTCCGTAATTTACTTAAAAAAACAACTATTTTAATAGTTAACATAATCTACAATCTCTAAACCATAACCAATCAAGCCAACACGCTTGCTTTGTTGGGTGTTAGAAATTAAGCGTAGTTTATGAATATTTAAATCGTGTAGTATTTGTGCGCCAATACCAAAATCTCTGGTATCCATATCTATTTTTGGTGCTTTAAATATGGTATTAGGTTGTTGATTTTCTTTTAAAATTGACAATCGATTTAAAATATTCATAGATTGCGATTCATGATTAATAAAGATGATGGCTCCTTTGCCTTCATCATTTATTACTTTAAACATATCCTCTAATTGCTTATCCACATTATTTGTAAGGGTCCCTAAGATATCATTATTTATTAATGTAGAATTTATTCTGGTAAGCACCTCTTCGTTAGCTTTCCAAGTACCTTTTGTAAGCGCTATATGTATTTTATTATTAGTAGTTTGTATGTAAGCTCTTAATCTAAAATTTCCAAAGCGCGTTTCTATTTGAAAATCTTCTTTTTTCTCAATTAAAGAATCATGCTGCATTCTATATGCTATCAAATCTTCAATTGAAACAATTTTTAGATCTAACTTTTTAGCTACTTTAATTAGTTCTGGTAAGCGTGCCATGGTGCCATCCTCATTCATTATTTCTACAATAACACCAGCAGGCTTTAAACCAGCAAGTCTTGCAAAATCTATAGCCGCTTCCGTATGTCCGGTACGTCTTAATACACCACCTTCTTTGGCTACTAAAGGAAAAATATGTCCCGGTCTTGCCAAATCAAATGATTTCGTATTGGCGTCAGTAAGTGCTTTTACTGTTTTAGATCTATCGCTTGCCGAAATTCCAGTTGATACACCTTGACCTTTTAAATCTACCGAAACCGTAAAAGCCGTTTCCATATGGTCGGTGTTGTTGCGAACCATCATATTAAGTCCTAATTCTTTACAGCGGCTTTCAGTTAGTGGTGCACAAATAAGACCTCTCCCTTCGGTGGCCATAAAGTTTATCATTTCTGGTGTTACTTTATCTGCCGCTGCCACAAAATCACCTTCATTTTCGCGATTTTCATCATCAACAACAATAATAACTTTTCCATTTCTAATATCTTCAATGGCCTCGTGTATGGTGTTAAGTTTAAACTTAGTAGTTGTATGGCTTGTCATAGTTTCATTAATCATGGTGCAAAGATATCGCATATTTCAAAGAATCTAAACAATTTTGTTTTAAGTCTTCCTTCATTTTTGCATTTAAAAAAATATAAGTAATAAAATACAATGGTATTCCTATTATTAGGAGAAAGAGGTTAGGACTTTTTTCTTTTTTGCTGATATAACTGTAAAAGGTTGAAATGTTAATTATTGATTTTATGTAATAAATTAAAAACAGAACTAAAGATACAAAGCTAAGCTGAAAAGATGCCGAAGCTAAGGAGGGTAATTTATTATTTTTAAATACAAAATGAAGAATGAGTAAAATCACCCCAATGCAATACAAGGTTATTGTAAATGTTTCATGGTCTTTGTAATCTTTATAGATACGTTCGGAAGTCTCGTATGAATCGGTAATGGCTAATCCTTCTTCGCGCAATTGGTTTGTTGAAATACCTCGACTATTTAAAATGTTTATAGCTTCATATCGGCTATTTTCCGAATGACCAAGCGTTTCATAATTATATATAACATCTATTAGTTCTTCCTTTTTATATGATGATAAAAATTTGTAATCAACGCTGTCATTTCCTTTAATATTGAAAAACTTCTTAAGAGGTTCTATAAGGTTGTCAAATTCAAATAAACCTCTATCTGCAGTTGCGCGTTTAGTTAAAAACACACCTAATGGCAACATAACAAGTGTTGAAAACCAACTGGCTAAAATAGGATTAAAACTTCCGTTTTTGGCACTATTGGTCGCGAAAATTCCAATAAAATGATAGGTTAAAAAGAGAACAATCGCAATAACCATAGGTAGCCCAATACCACCTTTACGTATTAATGCGCCAAGGGGAGCACCCACAAAAAATAAAATGATACAGGCAAAGGCCAAAGCAAATTTTTCGTGTAATGAAATGATGTGCTTATTCAACCATTCTTTCGAAATCTTTCTGGATTCTTCTTTGGTTGCTAAAATACTATTTGAGCTAACTATGGTTTTTAAAGCCACATCAACCATATCATATTTCTTTTTAGTTGTAAATACATCTAAAATGGGGCCTAAATAAACAGAGTCCTTAGTTTTTTCTGAAATGGCTTTATAATTTTTATTAACGCTAGATCGTTGCAAAAAATTTGTAGCTAAACTTTTTTGTTCATTTTTATCCATTTTAACTAATGAATCGATTGTTTTGTTTAAACCTATTACATCAAGCATATTATACTTGTCTGTTTGAGATTGTTCATCAAAATCGACATTATTCATTTGGGACAAGTCGATATTAATTATATACTTATCAAAAGTGCTTTTTGCAAATGGCTTTTTATTTCGGGCAGTTATGCTTTTGGGAGTTATGTCGCTGTAATAATTTCCATCCGATAAAATAAGTTTTAAAACATTCGAATCTTTTTCGCTAGCTAGTTCGCCTGTTTTAGATTTTATTGTAGTAGCATTGGTTCTTCCGTCAGCACCTTTTTCATGAATGGTAACATTTTCAAGGAATTGATCCCTATCACCGTATTTATTATCAAATTTAATGTTATAAGAAGTTCCTTCAACCTCATTAAATTGCCCTTTTGCGAGTAACATAGCTGGTTTTAATTTAGCAATATTACGACGAAGGTTAAAGGAGTTAACTTCTGACCACGGAATTACATTATTTGAGAAGAAAAAGGTGATAATACCAAGTGTAACTATAAAAATACTGAGACCAGACATGGAACGTTGCAATGAAATCCCAGTAGATTTCATGGCAGCAAATTCATAATTTTCAGCAAAACTACCAAATACCATAATAGAAGCCAATAGGATAGTTAGCGGCAATACTAAAGGTATAAGCTTTGGCATAAAATAAACCAAAAACTTTAAGATGACACCAATATCTAAGTCTTTACCAGATAGCTCTCTAATGTATAACCAGATAGTTTGTAAAACAAAAATCAGCATGAGTATGATAAACACGCTGAAAAAAGTTTTAAGATACGTAGTTAATATATATCGATCTAATATTTTCAAAACGATGCTACTTAATTAAGTTTATTAATGTAATAGTCTTTGTATTTGTTAGCATCAAAGGTAAATAAGCTTTTTGATAAAGGTTCGTTTGTTTTAAAAGAATTCACGGTAAGTGTTGTTTCTGTTCCGTTTTTACCAACTTGAATTAAGTTATAAATGTGTTTTGTTTGATTGTCGATACCTAAAAGAATATATTTAATTTCAGAATTAGAATCGATAGGTGTAAGTTTTACATATTGAATTTTTCTTCCATTAATATTTTGTTCAATATCTAGCTTATAAGTATAGCCATCTTCATAAAAAGACAACATTTTGCTGGGTGTTATAGCATCTTCTTCGTTATCATTTTCTGAAGAAATAGTAACTTCCTCATCTTCACTGCTTATACTATAAAGTTTTTTGCCATCAAATAAACGAGTAACTCCAAGAATATTTAGTTTGTACTTTTCACCTTGCATTATAACATCGCCTTTTGTTTCTTGTTTTATTTTTTCAGCTGTATTTTCTAAAACATATTTAAATTCAATAGCAATGTTTTCATAGCTTTTTACTTTTTTAGACACGTCATTTAAAAGTGACTTAGCATTATTCTGTGCAAAAATATTACTTGCAATTAATAGTAATAAAACAGTAATTATATTCCTAATCTTCATTTTTTTTTAATTAAGTATTTTCGTTTTCTAAAAATCTATCCAATGCTGTTAAGTCTGTTATTAAAACGAGTCTAGCTTTACTTCCTTCAAACGGTCCAACAATACCAGCGGCTTCTAATTGGTCTATTAATCTACCAGCACGATTGTACCCTAGTTTTAACTTGCGTTGTAACAAAGAAGCAGATCCTTGTTGTGCAGTGACAATAACTTCGGCTGCTTCTCTAAAGAGTTTATCCCGGTCTGCTATGTCCACATCAAGACTTGTGCCACTTTCTTCACCAATAAATTCGGGTAGCTGGTAAGCTTCAGGATAGGCTTTTTGCGACCCTATATAATCTGTAAGGCGCTCAACTTCGGGTGTATCAACAAAAGCACATTGTACACGAATTAATTCGTTTCCTTGCGTAAAAAGCATATCACCTCTACCAATAAGTTGGTCGGCGCCAGAGCCATCCAGAATAGTACGAGAATCTATTTTCGAGGTAACTCTAAAAGCAATACGCGCTGGGAAATTGGCTTTTATAATACCTGTTATGACATTTACCGATGGTCGTTGCGTGGCAATAATTAAGTGAATACCAATAGCACGAGCTAATTGTGCCAAACGTGCAATTGGGGTTTCTACTTCTTTACCTGCAGTCATAATTAAATCGGCAAACTCATCAACAACTAAAACAATATACGGTAAAAATTGATGGCCGTCGTTCGGATTTAATTTTCGCTCTTTAAATTTAACATTGTATTCCAAAATGTTTCTACAGAGCGCATTTTTTAGCAATTCGTAGCGGTTATCCATTTCAATACATAACGAATTTAAAGTATTGATTACTTTGGTATTATCTGTAATTATGGCATCCTCACTGTCTGGTAACTTGGCCAAATAATGGCGTTCAATTTTATTAAAAAGCGTTAACTCCACTTTTTTAGGGTCAACTAAAACAAACTTTACTTCGGCAGGATGCTTTTTATAAAGCAACGAGGTAAGAACGGCATTTAACCCAACCGATTTTCCTTGTCCCGTAGCACCCGCCATAAGCAAGTGGGGCATTTTAGCTAAATCTACCACAAAAGTTTCGTTGCTAATCGTTTTTCCTAAAGCAATAGGAAGTTGCATATCGGAGGTTTGAAACTTTTTTGATGCAATTACCGAACGCATAGATACTATTGTGGCATTTTTATTTGGTACTTCAATACCAATGGTTCCTTTGCCTGGAATTGGCGCAATAATACGAATTCCAAGTGCAGATAATGATAAAGCAATATCATCTTCTAGGTTTTTAATTTTTGAAATACGAATTCCTGCATCGGGCACAATTTCGTAAAGTGTAACTGTGGGGCCAATGGTAGCTTTAATACTTGCAATACCAATATTGTAGTTTTTTAATGTTTCTACAATCTTATTTTTGTTTTCTTCTAATTCTTCTTGGTTGATAGTAATGCCTTCAGAATCATATTTTTTAAGAAGATCTAATGGTGGAAATTGATATTTTGATAATTCTAATGTTGGGTCAAATTGTCCAAAATCTTCTACTAATTTATTTGATAAATTGTCTGTTTCTGAAAGCTCTTCAGCTACTTTCTTAACCTCCATTTCTAATTCTAAATCATCTTCAATATCTTCTTTTATGGGTGCTTTTATTATCAATGGAGCTATTTCAACAATAGGTTTAGATTCTTTTTTTATCGGAGAATTTGTTTCTTCTAAAGGAATTTCAAAAGCAGATTTAAAAGCGGCTGCTTCTTCTGATAGATTATTGTCTAAAGGAACTATGCGATCATCATTCAAACTAGAAAACTCGTCCTTAATATCATTTTTAGCCGATTTGAATAGACTTGTAAAGCTTTCAAAAGTCACTTTAAAACGAACGGCTAAATATGTAATTAATCCAAAAAGAAGTAAAACGGCGATGCCAATTTTTCCAATGAAGTCCTGTAGAAACAAATTGACTTCATAGCCAATAGTGCCACCTAGAACAGCATAAGAATTTCCAAAAAAACCAAATAGAACAGACAACCAGATAACTATTAAAACACCCCAAAACCATTTCGACAGAAGTTTTGTTTTGCTAAGATTCATTAAAATATAAACACCAGTTAAAAATATTAATCCAGCAATTATAAATGAAGCAATACCAAAACCGCGTTGTATAAACAAATCGCTTAACCATGCACCCGATTTACTTAACCAGTTTTCTGTTTTTATATCGCGCGATGCAAAATTTGACAAGGTACTTTGATCTGCTTCACCAGTAAAAAAGAAAGAAATGAATGCAATACAAAGTATGATACCAGAAAATGCTAAAAAGCTGCCAAAAATCAGCTTTTGCTGACTTGATAATTTAAAACTAGGGTTTTTAGTTTTTTTTATTGGGGGTTTAATACTGTCGGTTTTTTTCTTTGCCATTAATGCTTTACAGTTTTAAATTGAGATCCTTAAATAAGTTTAGGATTGAATCGTTAAAATCAATTCAACAAAAATACAAATTACTAACGTTTAATCTAATGGTTAAAGTATTTTAAAAAATCTTTGGTAAATAGATAAGAAGCCCAATAATGATGGCTAAAAAGGAAGCAAAAAAAACAGCTCCCGCAGCAATATCTTTTATTAATCCAATTTTATTATGGAAATTGGGATGAACAAAATTAGCAATTTCTTCAACAGCTGTATTAATCCCTTCCATACTCATAACTAAACCTATAGCTAAAAGTTGTATGGCCCATTCTGTAGTTGAAATATCAAAATAGAACCCTGCTGCCGTTATTAATAAAGCCAAGGTAAATTGAACTTTTATACTAGCCTCATTTTTTAAAAGTAATAAAGCACCTTTAAAAGCGAAACCTACACTTTTTATTCTATTAGCAAAGAAGGATTCCTTTTTAGTCATGTAGTTTTCTTGAAATTATGCGTATATCGTTTCTAAAGCAGCCTTATAATTAGGTTCATCAACAATTTCTGCCACTTGTTCTGTATATAGTATGGTACCATTTTCATCTAAAACAACCACACAGCGTGAGTGGAGTGTTTCTAGTGGACCAGTTACAAAGTTTAAGCCATACGATTTTCCAAAACTTCCGTCTTTATAATCTGATAAACTTATAACATTATTTAAGCCTTCGGCACCACAAAAACGATTTAGAGCAAAAGGTAAATCGTGAGAAATACAAAGAACTTTGGTGTTTTCTAGTTCACTGGCTTCTTTATTAAATTGTCTAACAGATTGCGCACAAGTTCCAGTATCTATACTTGGGAAAATGTTTAAAACTAATTTGCTTCCTGCAAAATCACTTAAACTTTTTGAAGATAAATCGGTTGCTGTTAATGTAAAATTTGGAGCTTTTGTTCCAACTTCTGGTAATTCTCCAGAGGTTGTAATTTTGTTTCCTTTTAATGTTACTGTAGCCATAATTTAAATTTTAAATATTGATGCAAAAGTAAGAATAATTATAATAATTTCTAGTTCAAAGAAATGAATTTGTAATGATTTTAATTTTTAAAAAATATATTGAGTAAAACTATGATGTTTTTATTTGCAATAAATTTTATCAATACTATTATAACACATAAAGATATAGTTTCACTGTGTTTTTCAACTAGTTATTGTTAACTTTATAGCATTGTGAATTTCTTTAAAAACTTTAAATAATGGAAAATAATAAGTATTCAAGTACATCATCTACTGAGATGAATAATCAGAGTAAATGTCCTTATTCTAGTGGAACCGTAAAACAAAGTGCTGGTGGCGGAACATCCAACAGAGATTGGTGGCCAAATATATTAAATTTGAATATTCTTCGTCAGCATTCTGCACAATCAAATCCTATGGATAGCGATTTTAACTATGCTAAAGAATTTAAAAAACTAGACCTACAAGCAGTTAAAAAAGACCTTTTCGAATTAATGACTGATTCTCAAGATTGGTGGCCAGCCGATTATGGGCATTACGGGCCGTTTTTTATAAGAATGGCATGGCATAGCGCAGGCACGTATCGTATTGCTGATGGTCGTGGTGGTTCAGGTTCTGGTTCACAGCGTTTTGCACCCCTAAACAGTTGGCCCGATAATGGAAATTTGGATAAAGCGCGCTTACTATTATGGCCTATTAAACAGAAATATGGAAAAAAACTTTCTTGGGCAGATCTTATGATTCTCGCGGGTAATTGCGCCATAGAATCCATGGGTTTAAAGACTTTCGGATTTGGAGGGGGTCGTGAAGATATTTGGCAACCTGAAGAAGATATATATTGGGGAACTGAAACCGATTGGTTAGGAGATAAGCGTTATGTAGGTGATAGAGAATTAGAGAATCCGTTAGGAGCTGTCCAAATGGGTTTAATTTATGTGAATCCAGAAGGGCCTAATGGCAATCCAGATCCGCTTAAATCGGCTGTAGATATTAAAGAGACGTTTGCTAGAATGGCTATGAATGATGAAGAAACTGTGGCGCTAGTTGCCGGAGGACATACGTTTGGGAAAGCGCATGGTGCTGCAGACCCAGATGTATATGTTGGAAGAGAACCGGCTGGTGCACCTATTGAAGAGCAGGGTAAAGGATGGAAAAATTCATTTGGCACTGGTTTTGGAGACGATACTATAACAAGTGGTATAGAAGGCGCTTGGACCCCCAATCCAACAAAATGGGATAATGATTATTTTGATGTTTTGTTAGGTTATGAATGGGAATTGACAAAAAGTCCCGCTGGAGCGCATCAATGGACACCAACTGCAGCATCTCAAGCTAGAAGAGCTCCTGCTGCTGGTGATACTTCTAAAACACAGGCACTTATGATGACTACAGCAGATATGGCACTTAAAATGGATCCCGTTTATGCACCCATTTCTAAACGTTTTTATGAAAACCCAAAGGAGCTTGCTGATGCATTTACGCGTGCTTGGTTTAAATTGACACATCGGGATATGGGACCAATAGCACGTTATCTTGGACCAGAAGTACCGGAAGAAGAATTAATATGGCAAGACCCAATTCCTGCGGTAACTCATGAATTGGCTGATGATAAAGATATTGCCGATTTAAAGACTAAAATTTTAAATTCAGGCTTATCTGTTTCACAATTAGTATCTACTGCTTGGGCATCTGCATCCACATTTAGAGGTTCTGATATGCGTGGTGGCGCTAATGGTGGACGCTTAAGGCTGGCACCTCAAAAAAACTGGGGAGTAAATAATCCAGCTCAATTAGCAAAAGTACTAAGTACATTAGAAAGTATTCAAAAAGAATTTAATAGTTCTCAATCTGGAAATAAGAAAATTTCAATTGCAGATTTAATCGTACTTGGTGGAAACACAGGGATTGAAAAAGCAGCTAAAAATGCGGGTCATCATATAGTAGTTCCTTTTACCGTTGGAAGAGCTGATGCAACACAAGCGCAAACCGATGTAGAATCGTTTGCAGCGTTAGAGCCAAGAGCCGATGGGTTCCGTAATTATATTAATGCTCGCCATATGTCATCTGCAGAAGAAATGCTTGTCGATAAAGCACAGTTATTAAGGCTTACACCTCCTGAAATGACGGTTCTTGTTGGTGGTATGCGAGTTCTTGGAACCAATTTTGATAATTCTAAACACGGTGTTTTTACAAAACAACAAGATGCGCTTACAAACGATTTCTTTTTAAACTTACTTGATTTAAGTACGACTTGGAAAGCCACTTCAGATTCTGAAACTGTTTTTGTTGGCAGCAATAGAAAGACTGGGGAAATAAAATGGACAGGAACACGCGCCGATTTGATTTTTGGTTCAAATTCCGAGCTTAGAGCATTAGCTGAGGTCTATGGAAGTAAAGATTCTCAAGAAAAATTTGTTAAAGATTTTGTAGCAACCTGGACTAAAGTGATGAACTTAGATCGCTTCGATTTAGCTTAATTTTAATATTATTTAAATAAAAACATTAATAGCAGTGGTTAAAAAAACATCTCAGTTGAGATGTTTTTTTATTTCCAATTTAAGATGTTCTTTTCTGATTTATATGATTTTTTTCATGGAATTAATCTTTATTAAACGTTAAAGTTATGATAAACAAATCATAAAATGTTTAACTAAAACTTATATTTGTTAAACAAAATAATAATTAAAAAATTGAAATTATGAAAAAACAAAGTTTATTAAAAGTATTTGTATTTGCCTCGTGCCTGTTTTTTATTAATAATGTAAATGCACAAGACAAAAACATTGTCGAAACAGCAATAGGCTCAGATGACCACACGACACTGGTGGCTGCTGTTAAGGCTGCTGATCTGGTAGGCGTATTAACGAGTGATGGTCCTTTTACGGTTTTTGCACCAACTAATGACGCTTTTGCTAAATTACCTGAGGGAACCGTGGAATCTTTATTGAAACCAGAAAATATAGCTAGTTTACAATCAGTATTAAAGTACCATGTTATAGCTGGTAAATTTATGGCAGCAGATGTTATAGGTTTAATAAATGATAACGGAGGGAAAGCTACTATAACAACTGTAAATGGAGATAATTTAACAGCAACTTTGAAAGGTGGGTCTGTTTATATTGTAGATGGAAATGGAAATGAATCTAAAGTAATAGCAGCTGATTTAAATAACACAAATGGTGTTATCCATGTTGTTGATACTGTAGTGTTGCCAAAATCTTAAAGTGATAAAACATTTTGAGTGACTAACAAAAAAACCGCCTTAATAATTTAGGGCGGTTTTTTTTATTAAAATAGAGTATATTATTTATCAATCGATCCTAAAACTCTACTCATAAAATTATTTAGAGCTTCTTTTTTTGGAGTACCATCTTTAATCATTTTTTGCACCTCAATAGCGCCGTACATATTAGAAATAAGTTCACCAATAACATCCAGTTCTTCATCCTTTAAGGAGGACACTTCTGTTAGTGCTTCAAGAGTTTCGATAGTTTCAACAATAAAATCTTCATCGTTGTCTTCAATAAACTGAGTGAGGTGTTTAATTACTGGTAACTTCATCAACTAATACTTTTAAAAGTTCAAATTTATTTGTTTGAACCTGATTTACGAAAGTTCCATTTTTAAAGGTAGCAAACGTAGGTAAATTGTCTACAGTTGCTAATTTTCTTGATTCAGGAAACTTTTCAGCATCGGCAATAACAAATACCACTGTTTCATTTTCTGAAGCCATTTTTTTTACCTTTGGTTTCATAATTCTACAATTACCACACCATGTGGCAGAATATTGTACAACAACGGTTTCGTTTTTTGAAACAATATCTTGCAGGTTATCTATTTCTAGTTCTTGAATCATATTTTTCTTTTTTAATCGTCATTGCTAACAGCGTTAAGCAATCTCATTATAAACAATAAGATTGCTTCGTTTCACTCGCAATGACATTTCTGTTTTTAGTTTACGTGAGCTGATAAATATTCTGCAGTACCTATTCTATTAGCACTCATTGCTTCTTTACCTTCTTCCCAGTTTGCAGGACACACTTCACCTTTTTCTTGAACATGTGTTAAGGCATCAACTAAACGCAAATACTCATTTACATTTCTACCTATGGGCATATTGTTAATACTTTCATGTTGTACCACACCCTCTTCATCAATAATATAAGTGGCTCTGAAAGTAACATTATCTCCATCTACTTGAAGTATACCTGTTTCATCGTCAAATCGTTCATTAGAAATATCAAGAATACCTAAAATGTTTGATAAGTTTCTGTTACTATCTGCAAGAATAGGGTAGGTTACACCTTCAATGCCTCCGTTATCTTTTGCCGTATTTAACCAAGCGAAATGAACTTCAGGAGTATCACAAGATGCGCCAATTACAATAGTGTTTCGTTTTTCAAACTCACCTATCGCCGCTTGAAATGCATGTAATTCTGTTGGACAAACAAAAGTGAAATCTTTTGGATACCAAAATAAAAGAACTTTTTTATTGTTTTTCACCGCTTCTTCAAGAACGTTTACTTTAAAAGTATCGCCCATATCGTTCATTGCGTCCACGTTTAAACTTGGAAATTTTTTTCCTACTAATGCCATTTTGATTTTTTTTTATATTATTAATTAACCTTTTAATTAACCTTGTGCAAATTTAAGTGTAAGCAAAGGGATTTTTAAGGTTAATCAATTAGTAAAACTTATAGAATAATAGCTTAATAGAATGGATTCAAAATTGTAGGATTATATTTATTAATTTGATAAAATACCATGCTAAAAAGTATCAACTTAGCAAAATATTGGCAAATGCTGTAAATTATAGAAGTTATTTTTTTACCAATTCTCTTATTTTAATAGAAAAAGCGGCGAATAAAAGGGTCATAAACGGACTTAACCAATTAAAGATAGCATAACCCGCGTAATGAAATGTGTCCACACCCAAAACACTGCTTTGGTAGGCACCACAGGTGTTCCAGGGTACTAAAACGGATGTAACAGTTCCACTATCTTCTAAAGTTCTTGATAAATTTTCTGGAGCAAGTCCTTTTTCCCTAAAAGCTTTGGCATACATTTTACCAGGAACAACGATGGCTAAATATTGATCGCTTGCTGTTATATTTAGCGCTAAGCAACTGGCGACAGTGCTTGCGAATAATCCAAAAGTTGTATGAAAGAGCTTTAATAAAGCTTTACTTATGGTTGTAAGAGCTCCAATGGCGTCCATTATTCCTCCAAAAACCATGGCACAAAGAATTAACCAGATGGTCCCCAACATTTTACTCATACCTCCTGCGGTAAATAATCCTTTTAAAGCTTCATTTTCCGTGGGAATAGAAGTTTCAACTGTTATAGCATTCATAATTCCTTTATAACCTGTGGAGAAATCTAAAGTCGTTCCACCACCTATAGCAGTTACAATTCCCGGTTGAAAAATTAATGCAAATATGGCTCCTAATAATGTGCCTAATAAAAGAGCAACAAGTGGAGGCGTCTTTTTAATAATCAAAACAATAACCAATACAGGTACCACAAACAACCAAGGGTTAACATTGATAGCAGAGCTTACTGCTTTAGATATTTCATGACTATCGGCAACTCCTTTTGTTTCCAAATTTAATCCTATAATTATAAAAACTATTAGGGTAATTATAATTGTAGGCGTAGTGGTGTACAACATGTATCGAATATGTGTAAACAAATCGGTTCCTGCCATGGCAGGGGCTAAATTGGTTGTATCACTCATTGGTGAAATTTTATCCCCAAAATAGGCTCCTGAAAGTATAGCGCCGGCGGTCATTCCTAACGGAACACCTAATGCGTCGGCTATTCCAATTAAAGCAATACCAACAGTTGCAGAGGTTGTCCAGGAACTCCCTGTAGCTATAGATATTATGGCACAAATAATAACACATGCAGGCAGAAAAATAGTGGGGTTTAAAACTTGAAGTCCATAATAAATCATGGTTGGAATTATACCGCTTATTAGCCATGTTCCAGCCAGAGCACCTACCATTAATAAAATAAGAATGGCGCCGGCAGTAGATTTAATATTTTCAGCAACTTCTTCCATCATTTGGTCAAATGTTACTTTATTAAACAAGCCAACAATAGCAGCTACGGCACCACCAAGTAATAATACAAATTGATTGGATCCACTTAATGCATCGCTACCAAAAGTAAATACATTATATCCAAGCATCCCAACTAAGGCGAAAACAGGAATTAATGCTTCCCAAATATTAAGATCTTTATTTTCTACAATATGTTCATCTTCTGGGTGCCTTGGCTTTATTTCTTGACTTTGCATAATGGTTTAAGTATATAAGGAATTGTAATGTTACGATTTTAGATGTTTGTATGCAAGTGGATTTTATGTGTACTTTTGCTTTCTTGATTTAAAAAATAAATGGATTCATTAACTCAGATTGTTTTAGGAGCTGCTTGTGGTGAGGCCGTTTTAGGAAAGAAAATAGGAAACAAAGCCTTGTTATTTGGTGCTATTGGGGGGACTATTCCAGATTTAGATGTTTTTGTTGGAACTATTATTTACAACAATAGAATTGATGCTATGTTATTTCATAGAGGATTTATGCACTCTATTTTATTTTCGGTTTTAGCTGCATTTATTTTAGGTTGGGGTATTCATAAATTATATAACTCTGGAATGCGACAAGGAGCCACCACCCAAAAAGATTGGATTTATCTCTTTTTTTGGTCCTTATTCACACATCCTATTTTAGATTGCTTTACACCTTATGGTACACGGATTTTTGCTCCCTTTAGTAATTACAGAGTCGCATTAAATAATATAGCTGTTGTCGACCCAATTTACACACTGCCTTTTTTAACGTGTATAATTATTTTAATGTTTTTCAATAGAAAAAATGACAAAAGACGATATTGGTTGAAATTAGGACTAGGAGTTAGTTCTATATATATGCTTTTCACCCTTGCAAATAAATTATATATAGATGTTCTTTTTAGAAAATCTATAGTTGAAAGTAATATGAATATTAAGCGATTTAGCATACAACCATCTATATTTAATAATATTTTATGGTATGCCATTGCAGAATCGGAAACCTCTTATTATGTGTCATATTATTCATTACTAGACACAGAAAATAGATTTTTAAACTTTAGGGAACTGCCAAAACAGCGGGGTTTAAGTCCGCAAGAATTTATGGACGTTAAAAATTTAGCACACTTTAGTAATCAATATTACAGTGTTTATAAAATAGGGGATAATCAATACCAATACAACGATTTAAGGTATCCCGCAATAGATGAAAACAATCCGAATTCTTCTGTTTTTAGCATGAGTCTTTTTAAAGAAAATCAACGCTTAAATATGAAACCATTTAAACCGAAGACTACTGATTTTAATAAAGCCATGTCTAACCTTTGGCAACGTTTAAAAGGGATTTAACTTATAGTATATTAAGTTCTTTCATACAGGTATTCATCATGTGGTAAGTGCGCTCAATGTCATCATCTAATCCAATAGAAAAACGAATTAAGCCATTACTTAAACCCATAGCTAGTTGTTCTTCTTCTGGTATTTCTGACGATGTAGAAGTTCCTGGAGCACTAAATAACGTCTTGTAAAAACCTAAACTTACAGCAAGATATCCTAAGTTTCTGTTTTGCATTAATTCCATTAATTCATTAGCTTTTTCTAGCGAGCCTACATCAATAGTTAACATACCTCCAAAACCATATTGGGTATTCATTATACTTTTAAATAATTCGTGCGATGGATGCGATTTTAGTCCCGGATATACCGTTTTTAAACCATCAGCGTCAAATTTTTGTGCCAAAAACAATCCGTTTTTGCTATGCTGTTGCATTCTAATATGTAGCGTGCGTAAATTTTTCAAAATAGAAGCAGCTCTTAAACTATCCATGGTTGAACCCAATAACATAGAAGCACCATTGTTTACATTTCGCAGATCGTCAATTAGTTCTTGAGAACCACAAACAACGCCTCCAAGGGTGTCACTAGAACCGTTGATAAATTTTGTTAAGCTATGAATTACAATGTCAGCTCCCAAAATAGCAGGTGAAATTGACAATGGAGAAAACGTATTATCTACAATTAATTTTAAGTTGTGTTTTTTTGCTATTGCTGCTAATCCTTTAATATCAGCAACCTCTAAAAGGGGATTGCTCACCGATTCGCAATATAAAATTTTAGTATTTTTTGTTATGGCAGCTTCAACGATTTCTAATTTTGTAATATCTACAAAGGATGTTGCAACATTAAAACGAGGTAAAAAGTTTTTCAAAAACGCATAGGTTCCTCCATAAATGGTTCTACTGGAAACAATATGATCGCCACCACCACAAAGTTGCATTAATACGGGTGTAATGGCGCCCATTCCCGATGCCGATACATTGGCAGTTTCGGTACCCTCCATAGCGGCAAGTGCTTCCCCTAAATATAAATTAGAAGGGGTAGAGTGACGTGAGTATAAATAACAACCATCCGCATTACCTTCAAACGTATCGAACATGGTTTTTGCTGATAAGAAGGTATAGGTTGATGAGTCTGATATAGAAGGATTTACGCCTCCAAATTCTCCAAAATATTGTAAATCTTGTATGCCGTTCGCGGGTTTAAATGCCATAATATAAAGTATATGTTATCTAGCGAAACTAAGAAATTACAGATTAAAAAACAATGTAATGTTATTTATTAGGACAATAAAACTATAATATGTTTAATTATTAGATAATATAATTGTAATTTTCAAAAAAGAAGATGTTTTAACGAAAATTTTTCAATTATGGTATTTGATGCTATTGATAAAAAGCTATTAGTATATTTACAAACGGATTGTAAACAAACAAACAAAGAACTTTCCAATAAATTAAATCTTTCGGTTACAGCTGTTTATGAACGTATTAAAAAGCTTGAAAGAGAAGGATTTATAAATAAGTATGTAGCCTTAGTTAATAAGGACCAAGTAGCTAAATCGTTTGTTGCCTTTTGTCATATTAAGCTTATTCAGCATAATCAGGATTATGTTGTGAAATTTGAAAAAGAGGTAGCTAATTTGAGTGAAGTATTAGAATGTTATCATATTAGTGGCGATTACGACTATTTATTAAAAGTTTTGGTAGAAGATATGGCTGCATTCAGAGAGTTTGTTGTTAAAAAACTAACATCTATAAGCCATATTGGTAATACACACACTATGTTTGTAATAAATGAAGTAAAACACACCACCACCATTAGTTTTTAAAATGAATTCAAGCACTTATAAAAGCATCGAATTAGGAATACTTTTTGTACTCCTACCTATTTGTTTTGCACTTTCCTATGCTCCCATTATAAAATTAATAATAGGTTTTTTAGGCTTTATATACGTCATCTATGTTTTATTAAAGGTTGAGAACCAGAAATTTAAAATTGCCCATAATTTAAATTGGCAATTATTTTGGAAAGAAACGATTTTAAAACTTCTGATAATTGTTGTTTTAACAACATGCTTTGTTTGGGTTACTAATAAAGAAGCTCTTTTCAATGTGCTTCTACAAAAACCAAAATTATGGATTATTATTTTGTTGGTATACAGCTTCTTTTCTGTGTATCCACAAGAATTACTTTATCGTACTTTCTTTTTTAAACGCTATAAAGGTCTTTTTAAAAACGAAGCATTATTTCTTTTTGTAAATGCTGTTTTGTTTTCATTGGCCCACCTATTTTTTAAGAATAGTTTGGTAATAGTGTTGACTTTTTTAGGGGGTTTACTATTTGTATGTACGTTCAACAAAACAAAATCAACACTGTTGACTTCTATAGAACATGCTATTTATGGCAGTTGGTTATTTACTGTGGGGATGGGTGGCATGCTCGGTTTTCCAACATAATTTATTCTAATTCCTACATATTAAAACTTTTTTACTATTTTTAAACTCATCTATTACTAACCAATCTGCATATTTATCGCATGAAAAAACTAAGTTACATTATTTTGGGTATTGTTATCGGCGCGCTAGCAACTTACTACTTTTGTCCGAGAACCATTAAAAATGAAGAATCAGGAATTAAAATTGTTAAACCTAAAGGTGTTATTACGCCATTTCAAGCCAAAGGATTAAGCGACAATTGGACAACCGAAAGAAAGCGAGCAAATGATTCAGCAGCTAAAAAACATGGACGTGAGGTAGATGATCGATCTGCTTGGTGGTCTTTAGAGGATATTGAAAATTATATAATCTATGCAAAAGATCAGTCTAACACTTTAGGATATGATATGACAGGTATTCGTGTATATTTAGGTGTTTATGGCACAAATACAGGGCAAACTAAAAAGAATTTAACAACCATGTTTATGGTACCAACGGGGAAAGAATTACAAGAAACCGCAACTAGTACTTTTGGATTAACCTTACTTCCATCAATTAATGATGTGCCAGGAGGGGATCCTTTAAATGATGGTCAAGGTGGTCAAGGTGGTTATCCTCAATAAAACGTATGGGTGAGTTTATACAGAAAAATTATTCCGCACTTATAAATATTGTTGAGTTTTTAGCTGCCATAACTGGATTAATATTTTATAAAAAATATAAGATAACAAATGCTAAATATTTTATTTGGTTTTTAGTATATATAAATGTTTGTGAAATTATTGGCAGTTATACCGGATTTGTTAATGAAGGTAAATTTCTAAATTTTCTTAAAGGTACTGTTATAGAAAAAAATCATTGGTGGTCAACGTTATTCTGGAAAATTGGAGCCATTGTTTTTTTTGCTTTTTATTATAACCAAGTATTAAATAATAAAAAGTTTAAAAAAATTATTAGTATAAGTACTTTAGGTTTTATCATCTTCTCAGTTTTATATATTTCATGGAATTGGAAGACATTTTTTAATACCTTCTTTCCTATAATAAGTGTATTAGGCGCTATTATTATTTTTTTGTGTACCGTTTTTTATTTTATAGAAGTTTTAAGTAGTGATAAATTGTTATCCTTTTATAAGTCTATAAATTTTTATATCAGTGCGGCTATTTTTATCTGGTGGTTAATAATAACTCCTATAGTATTTTATGATAATTATTTATCCTACAAGATCGATGTATATCAAAGGGACTGGGACTATATTAATTTAAGAAGATTTATCTATTTATTTTCAAATATATTTATGTATTCAACCTTTACATTTGCTTTAATATTTTGTGAACCTGAAATTGAAAACGAGATAAATAATTAATGGATGACTTTTTATTAGCATATTATCTTCCCTTAACATATGGTTTTGAAATTTTAGCGGCCGCTACAGGTTTATTACTTTATAAAGAGTATAAAAATTCTGTTACAAAATATTTTATATTTTTTTTATTTTATATTTTTTTTATTGAAATTGTAGGTGCTTTGTTCTTTTACGCACCAACCTTCTTTCCAATTCACCTTATAAGAAGCCTTGGTTTTCGTGTTACAAGCTGGTATAATGTGTTTTGGTTTTTTGGAAGTATTGTATTTATATTATATTATTTCCATTCTTTATTAAAATTGAAACAGTTTAAATATATTATAAAGTTGGTTGGTGTTCTGTTTTCTATTATTATGCTGGGGCATTTTATACTTTATTTTGATGTTTTTATGAACACTCACCCAAAACTATATCAATTTCTAGGTCTTTTAACCACCTTTATTTGTATTGCCCTATATTTTATTGAATTTTTACAAAGTGATTCCATTTTAAATATATTTAAAACATTCGGTTTTTATGCCAGTATTGGGCTGTTTTTATGGTGGTTAATAATAACACCAGTGATATTTTTCGACTTTTATAACACCGTTTCTGATTGGAATTTTGTTAATTTAAAAAGCCTCATTTTTTTATTTGCTAATATATTTATGTATACTTGCTTTACAGTGGGTTTAATAGTTTCAAAATCAACGAATGATTAATTTTATTAATATTTTTTTTCTTAACCAGTCGCCTGTATCCACATCGGCAGAGCGCTATTTATTAGTATACATGATTGCTGTTCTAGTAATTGTTACCAGTCTGGTAATTGTTTTTTTTGTTGTTTTTTTAAAACGAAAAAACAAATTATTACTTGATAAAATAAAACAGGAGCAAGCTTTTGAAGCAGAAATAGTTCAAGCGCAAAACGAAATTCAAGAACAAACACTTAAAAATATTGGCTGGGAATTGCATGATAATGTGGGTCAGTTACTGTCGTTTGCGAGCATGCAATTAAGTATTTTAAAAATGCAGATGACGGATGAAGTGAAGGAAAAATTTAAAGACACCTCGGATGCACTTAAAGAAAGCCTATCAGAAGTCCGCTTGCTTTCAAAAACATTAAACAATGAAGTGGTTTTGAATATTGGTTTTGAAAAATCTATTACTAATGAATTGAATCGCCTTAAAAAAATGAAATTTACATCGGCCGAACTTAAATTAATGGGCGATAAAGTAAGTTTTAATGACCGGAAACACGAAATCATTATTTTTAGAATTCTACAAGAATTTTTGTCTAATTCGGTTAAATATTCTGAAGCCAAAAACTTGAATATTATTTTAAATTATCAACCAAATAATTTGATTATTACGGCAAGTGATGATGGGAAAGGTTTTGATATTAATGAAGTAGAAAAAGGCTCAGGTTTAATTAATATGAAGAGTAGGGCATCATTGATACATGCTACTTTAGAATTAACGTCCAAACCAAATGAAGGGGTTCAATTAGTATTAAACTATCCTCTCTAATCGTCTTAACAAATGGAATAACACTTAATAAACAGCGTCATTGCGAGGTACGAAGCAATCTGTTTATTTTGAGTTGTGATTACACTTATAAGTAAATTTGATGAGATTGCTTCGTGCCTCGCAATGACAGGAAACTTCATGAGATTGCTACGGTCATGCTTTTCTCGCAATGATGGAAATCACTAACTAAAAAACTTAAACATTTTTTTTAAAAAAGTCAGTTTCCCTTTATATGGTGGATATCTTATAGGAGGATCAACCCAATTTCCCCTTTTAATAATGGCTTTTTTATGAGAAAATGTGTCAAACCCCAGTTTTCCATGATATGCACCCATACCACTGTTACCAACACCACCAAAAGGTAATTTGTTGTTTCCAAAATGAATTAAAACATCATTAATAACGCCACCGCCAAAACTGAATTTATTAAGTATAGTATTTACAAAAGACTTGTTATTTGAAAATACATAGAGTGATAATGGCTTCTCATAGTGGTATATAATATGTTCTATATCTTCATGGGTATTATAGGATAAAATTGGAAGTATGGGACCAAAGATTTCATCACTCATAACGTCACTTTCTAAAGCGGGTTCATCAATAAGAGTTGGGGACAGATAACATGTCTTTTCATCGATATCACCACCAAAAATTACGTTTACATTTTTAAGCATAGCACCTAATCGTATCGTATTTTTTGTATTTATGATTCTGGGGAAATCTGGCGAATTCATAGGCTCTTCACCATAAGCTCTTGTTATTTCAGTTTTTACAACCTCTATAAATTCTTTTTTGATATTCGATTTTATAATAACATAATCAGGCGCAATACAGGTTTGTCCCCCATTTAAGAATTTTCCCCAAACTAGGCGTCTGGCAGTAAGCTTCAGGTTAACCGAATCATCAATAATACAAGGCGATTTTCCACCTAATTCTAAAGTTACAGGAGTTAAATGTTTAGCTGCTGCTAGCGCTACAATTTTACCAACAGAAACACTTCCTGTAAAAAAGATATAATCCCATTTTTGAGCTAATAATTCAGTTGAAGTTTCAACACCACCTTGAATTGAGGTTGCATAGGCTTTAGGAAACACATTTTCAACCATATTTGTGATTAATTGCGAGGTGTGTTTTGTAAGTTCACTCGGTTTTAAAACTACGGTATTACCAGCAGCAATGGCCATAATTAAAGGCTCAATAGCCAGTAAAAAAGGGTAGTTCCAAGGCGCAATGACCAATATGGTTCCGTAGGGGTCTTTGTAAATATAATCTCTTGATGGAAAAGTTAATAGTGAAGATTTTACACTTTCAGGTTTTACCCAATTATTTAGATTTTTTATAACTAGATTCAATTCGGAAATAACGATGCCAAATTCACTAATAAACGATTCATACTCCGATTTTTTAAAATCAAGTTTTAAAGCATCATAAATGGCCTGTTCTTTTGAAATAATTTCACTTTTTAAGGCCATCAAATAAGCCAATCTACTCGAAACATTTTTGGTTTGTTGAGTCTTGAAAAATGTCTTTTGAGCAGAAATAATGTCAGGGATTGTACTCACAATATCGTTTTTTTATAAAGATAGGAAATTAAGCGTTACAAGCATTCCAGATAACATCATCGGGTAGGGGAGCCATAATAGCAATAGTTTCCTTTTTTACAGGATGCATAAAAGTAATATGCCTCGCGTGCAGGTGAATACTGCCATCAGGATTACTTCGGTCGAATCCATATTTTAAGTCCCCTTTAATTGGGCAGCCTATACTTGATAATTGGGAACGGATTTGATGATGTCTGCCTGTTTCTAAATTTACTTCTACTAAGAAGTAATTATCAAGTTTCTTTAATAATTTATAATGAAGAATGGCCTTTTTGCTATCCTTTACTTCTTTTATATACGAAGAGGATTTATTGTTTTTTGGATTCTTTTTTAACCAATGTGTTAACGAATCTTCTGTTTTTGGTGGTGCATTTTTTACAATAGCCCAATAGGTTTTATTAATGTCTTTTGAAACGAAAAGTGCATTTAAGCGAGGTAATACTTTACTCGTTTTTGCAAAAATAACAAGACCCGTTGTGGGTCTGTCTAAACGGTGCACAACACCCAAATATACATTTCCAGGCTTGTTATATGTATCTTTTATATAACTTTTTACAACTTCGCTTAATGGTTTATCGCCTGTTTTATCGCCTTGAATAATATCGCCTGCACGTTTGTTTATTATGATGATGTGATTATCTTCATAAAGAATTTGAAGGTTAGATTTGTTAGATACTATTTTGGGTTTTTGGATCACTCGATTATTAGATGCTTCGATTTATTTTGGAGTAGATTTAAGATTAGTGGTCATTAATTATTATGGATTCTAAATTTATGTATAAATTCCTTATGTCTAAGAAGTCTCTAAACGTCTAATAATCTAAGTAGCCTGGATTAATATTGTTCAGAATCATTCGGGAAATCATTGGTTTTTACATCTTCGACATATTGTGAAATTGCCGTTGTCATGTCTTCATACAGATTCATATATCTACGTAAAAAACGCGGAAAAAATTCATGTGTCATTCCCAGCATATCATGTAATACCAGTACTTGACCGTCAACACCATTTCCAGCACCAATACCAATAATTGGAATGCTTACACTTTTAGCAACTTCCTCTGCAAGTTTAGCAGGTATTTTTTCAAGAACAATTCCAAAACAACCAATGCGTTCCAGCATTTTAGCGTCTTCAATTAAATCGGCAGCTTCTTGTTCTTCTTTTGCACGCACAGTATAAGTTCCAAATTTGTATATTGATTGTGGCGTTAAGCCTAAATGGCCCATGACTGGGATTCCAGCATTTAAAATACGTTTTATAGATTCTTTTATTTCGCGTCCACCTTCCATTTTAACAGAGTGCGCACCACTTTCCTTCATTATACGAATAGCTGACCGTAGGGCTTCTTTTGGATCACTTTGGTAGCTTCCAAAAGGCAAATCTACCACCACTAAAGCACGATCGACAGCTCGAATTACAGCCGACGCATGATAAATCATTTGATCTAAGGTAATAGGTAACGTCGTTTCATGTCCAGCCATGACATTACTGGCAGAATCTCCAACAAGAATAACATCTATACCCGCACCATCAACAATTTTAGCCATGGTATAATCGTAAGCAGTGAGCATCGATATTTTCTCACCATTAGCTTTCATATCTACTAATGTTTTAACAGTGATTCTTTTATATTCTTTTTTGGCTACAGACATGCTTTTTTTGTTATTTTGATAGATTGTAAAAGTAATAAATTAAGTCTATACTGTTAAAACTTTCTTTAATTGGGCTTCTTGTAAAATAGGATATAGTAATTTAGAGTAAAACTTATTAGCATGCAGCGCGTTATATTCTATTTGGTGGTTTTAATTACCGCGACCGTTTTTAGTCAAGAAGATGAAACATTGAATGCCAAGGCGGCAGTTGATACATTTTTTGAAGGCTTTCATAAAGGGGATACGACGTTAATGAAATCTGTAATGATGGACAAGATTATTATGCAAACGGCTTACAGGAATAAAGAAGGAAAAGATGTTTTGGTAACAGATGAGCCTGAAAACCTTATTAATGCCATTGCAACCAGAAGGACAGACCAAAAATGGGACGAACGTTTACTTGATTATAGTATTCAGGTAGATGGTAATATGGCTCATGTTTGGACGCCTTATGAATTTTGGTATAACGATATCTTTAGTCATTGCGGGGTTAATTCATTTCAGTTGTTTAAAGACGGCGACCAATGGAAGATTATCTACTTAATTGACACCAGAAGGCATTCAGATTGTGAAGCAATTAAAAACTAACAATCTGTTATATTCACACCAACAGCTAACCCTCCTTCAGAGGTTTCTTTGTATTTTTTATTCATGTCTTTGGCAGTTTCCCACATCGTTGCCACCACTTTATCCAGTGGTACTTTAACATTTTTTGGGTCGGTATCCAAGGCCATCTCTGCAGCATTTATAGCCTTAATAGCGCCCATCGCATTACGTTCTATACAAGGTATTTGTACTAAACCACCAATGGGATCGCAGGTTAAACCTAAATGATGTTCCATAGCAATTTCTGCGGCAACCACTACTTGTTCTGGTGTGCCACCCATTAATTCACATAAAGCAGCCGCTGCCATGGCAGATGACACCCCTATTTCGGCTTGACAACCTCCCATGGCAGCACTAATAGTCGCGCCTTTTTTAAAGATGCTACCAATTTCACTTGCTACCAATAAAAATTGTTTAATATGCCTAAAATCTGCTTCATGGTTTTCAATAACCATATAGTACATTAAAACGGCAGGAATAACGCCAGCACTTCCATTGGTTGGAGCAGTAACCACCCGACCTAAAGACGCATTCACCTCATTAACAGATAAAGCAAAACAGCTTACCCATTTTAAAATTTGCCTGAATTTAACCTCTGTATTTCGTATGGTTTCTAACCATTCTTGTGGCGAGTTATAGGGCAAATCACTTTTTAAAGTCTGATAGGTATCATAAGAACGGCGTCTAACATTTAAACCACCAGGCAAATTTCCTTCGGTATGGCACCCAATGTACATACACTCCAACATAGTATTCCAAATACGCTGCAGTTCAAAATCGATGGTTTCAATGGGTCTGATTGATTTTTCGTTTTCTAAAACCACTTCGGAAATAGATTTATTTAATTGGCTGCAATATTTTAATAAATCGATTCCTGTCTCTACGGGATATGGAAAGGTGCAATAGAAAATAATTTTATTGGCTTTTGATACTTTTCGTTCTTTCTGAACTACAAAACCACCACCGATAGAGTAGTAGACTGCATTTAACTTTCTACCCCTTATAGTTGCAGAAAATTGCATCCCGTTGGAGTGGAAGGGCAAAAATTTTCTATTAAAAACAATATCAGTTTCAGGGGTAAATGCTATTTCCTTTTCACCATTGAAACGAAGGATATTTGAGTTTTTAATTTCGGATATAACAGATGCTATAACCTCGGTAGGGATGGTTTCAGGATTTGCACCACTCAATCCAAGCATAATGGCGTAATCTGTTGCATGCCCTTTTCCTGTTAGGGATAACGACCCGTAAAGGTCTACCGATATTTTTTCAACAGCATCAAATTTGTTAGCTTCTTTAAGTTCTTTTATCCAGCGTTCAGCAGCTCTCCAAGGACCCAAAGTGTGTGAACTTGAGGGGCCAACTCCAATTTTTAGCATATCAAAAACAGAAATACATTCCATAAAAAAATAGTGTTTATAATACAAATATAAAGACTTGATTGGGTAAAAAATATAAATGTTACTAAATTAATACTGCTGCGAGCGGATGCGTTAGGGATAGTAGTGGAAAGCCCGCAGCGACGTAGGAGCGAGGACTTGCAACGGATAGCTCGACCCTTGTGGTAACGCCCAAATAAAATAAAAAAATCTGACACAGTGTCAGTTTACTTGTGTTGGCATAATGATTGACTTATACCTTTCGAATTTAAAATGAACATTCAACACAATAAATAAAAATATTATGAGTAAAATTATTGGAATCGATTTAGGAACAACGAACTCTTGCGTTTCTGTTATGGAGGGTAACGAACCCGTTGTGATCCCAAACGCAGAAGGTAAAAGAACAACGCCATCGGTTATTGCTTTTGTTGAAGGAGGCGAAATTAAAGTTGGTGACCCAGCGAAAAGACAAGCAGTAACAAACCCAACAAAAACGGTTTATTCTATTAAACGTTTTATGGGTAATAAATATTCTGAGTCTAAAAAAGAAGCAGAACGTGTACCATATAAGGTGGTTAAAGGCGATAATGATACACCACGTGTAGATATTGATGGTCGTTTATATACACCACAAGAATTATCTGCAATGATTCTTCAAAAAATGAAGAAAACAGCGGAAGATTATTTAGGAACTACAGTAACAGAAGCTGTTATTACAGTACCTGCTTATTTTAATGACTCGCAACGTCAAGCTACTAAGGAAGCGGGAGAAATTGCTGGTTTAAAAGTAAGAAGAATTATTAACGAGCCAACTGCGGCTGCGTTAGCTTACGGTTTAGATAAAAAAGGAATTGATCAAAAAATTGTAGTATTTGACTTTGGAGGAGGAACACATGATGTATCTATTTTAGAATTAGGAGATGGTGTATTTGAAGTTTTATCAACAGATGGAGATACACACTTAGGTGGAGATGATGTTGATCAAAAAATCATAGATTGGTTAGCTGATGAGTTTAATACTGAAGAAGGTATGGATTTACGTAAAGACCCGATGTCTTTACAACGTTTAAAAGAAGCTGCTGAAAAAGCTAAAATTGAGTTGTCATCTTCTGCACAAACAGAGGTTAACTTACCTTATATTACGGCTACAGCTAGCGGACCAAAACACTTAGTTCGCACCTTAACACGTTCTAAATTCGAGCAATTAATTGACGACTTAGTAAAACGCACCATAGCACCTTGCCAAACAGCTTTAAAAGCAGCAGGTTTAACAATAAAGGATATTGATGAAGTTATATTAGTAGGGGGATCTACTCGTATCCCTGTAGTTCAAGCGGCCGTAGAGAAATTCTTTGGAAAAGCACCAAGTAAAGGTGTTAACCCAGACGAAGTAGTATCGTTAGGTGCTGGAATTCAAGGAGGCGTATTATCTGGTGATGTTAAAGATGTATTACTTTTAGATGTAACACCATTATCATTAGGTATTGAAACCATGGGGAATGTTATGACGAAGCTTATTGAAGCAAATACTACGATTCCTACTAAGAAATCGCAAGTATTTTCAACAGCTGCCGATAATCAACCATCTGTAGAAATTCACGTGTTACAAGGTGAAAGAGCCATGGCTCCAGATAATAAAACAATTGGTCGTTTTCACTTAGATGGTATTCCACCAGCAAGACGTGGTACACCTCAAATTGAAGTAACTTTTGATATTGATGCCAACGGAATTATCCATGTAACTGCAGGAGATAAAGCGACAGGTAAAACACAAGATATTCGTATTGAAGCATCTTCTGGTTTGACTGAAGAAGAAATCAAGAAAATGAGAGCAGATGCAGAAGCAAATGCAGAATCGGATGCCAAAGCAAGAGAAACTGCTGAAAAATTAAATGCTGCTGATGCTATGATTTTCCAAACGGAAAGTCAGTTAAAAGAATTTGGAGATAAATTATCAGACGATAAAAAGAAACCAATTGAAGAAGCATTAGAAGAGCTTAAAAAAGCGTACGAAACTAAAGATGTTGCTATTATTGAGCCAGCTTTAGAAAAAATAAACGAAGCTTGGAAAGTTGCTAGCGAAGAAATGTATAAAGCACAAGCTGATACACAACAAGGCGGTGATCAACCAGGACCTGATGCTAGTCAAAATGGAGAAACAGAATCAAGCGATGTTGAAGATGTTGATTTTGAGGAAGTGAAATAAATTTTATATTATACTATTTAAAACTAAAAACGCAATCATTTATGATTGCGTTTTTTTTGTTTAAACATTTTATTAATAACAATAGCGTGAGGAAATGTTACTGCCGCAATAAATGAAAAGAATATAGCATAGAAAATTTGATTTTCTCTTAACAGTATATACACCACGCTTATCCCAACCAAGGATACAAACCAGTAAGGAAATGCCTTTTTTAAATAATTCAAATAATTTTTTTTATTAGAAGCTCCATAAATAAATACTACTTGTTCATATAAGGAGGGAATACTATGCCAAAAGATAAAATAAATAGTAAAACCCCAGATTAAAGAGGACGATTTAAAAATAACACCTAAAATCAGGAGGTAAAAGAGTTCTCCTAAAATAATCTTCCTATTATTTTTGCTTTTAAAAATACTTATAAAGAATATAATGATTAATCCAATAGCTATTAAAATAAAGCTAGCATAAATAATTTTTTCACTTAAAACATGACTGGTTATGGAATTTACCACCTCGACGACTTCCTTTAAATTGAATATAAACAGAAGAAAAAGTATAAAGAGGCCATAAAATAAATATAAGAGGTGCTCTATAGAAGCTTTAATTCCCATCCCTTTCGATTCCCAGTGCTGTTCTCCAAAATGATAAGCGCTAAATAATATAAAAAGAAATAAACCAACTTCTGGAAGTAGGTAAAAAATAAAAACGGATAGCGCGATAGTTAGTAGGTATATGATTAGAATACTAAAGAATCGTCCAAATTTATGACTTATAGTTAGATTGTTAATTATCTGTAAGTCATTAGACCCGTGTAAAATACCAAAAGAAAAAATTAAAATAAAGCCTAGAATTATTTCAAAATCTTTCGTGAATATAGAAGAAATCCAAAGTCCAAGAAAACTTAATACTATTGTTATATTGGTAATTTTATTCATAAAAAATTATTTAATATGTTAAAATAAACACAAAAAAAACAGTTAACCACAAAAACAACGCTTATAATGTTTAACTTTATTGAAAAATAATTAAACAAAATTAATCATTAACAACAAGAATCAATGAAAAACTTTTTATTATTAACTGACATTACTCAAAAATTAGACCCAACTGATTATGTAGGATTTACTTTTTTTGTTGGCTGTATGGCCATGATGGCCGCTTCAGCCTTTTTCTTTTTATCATTAAATCAATTTGATAAAAAATGGAGAACTTCTGTTTTAGTTTCAGGACTAATAACATTTATCGCTGCTGTGCATTATTTCTATATGAGAGATTATTGGGCAGCTAATATGGAGTCACCTACATTTTTTAGATATGTAGACTGGATTTTAACAGTGCCATTAATGTGTGTTGAGTTTTATTTAATTTTAAAGGTAGCGGGAGCAAAACCTTCTTTAATGTGGAAAATGATAACATTCTCTGTTATCATGTTAGTAACAGGGTATTTTGGTGAGGCCGTATTTACAGATCAAGCAGCACTTTGGGGAGCAATTTCTGGGGCAGCTTATTTCTATATAGTTTATGAAATCTGGCTAGGAAGTGCTAAGAAATTAGCTGTTGCAGCTGGTGGAGATATATTACAATCACACAAAATTTTATGTTGGTTCGTGTTAGTTGGTTGGGCAATTTATCCTTTAGGTTACATGTTAGGAACAGATGGATGGTATACCAGTTTTTTAGGATCAGGTAGTGTGGATGTTGTTTATAACATCGCAGATGCTATTAATAAAATAGGATTCGGACTTGTAATTTATAGTCTAGCTGTTAAAAAGAGTGGAGCTACAAGCTAGTATTAAAAATATCATATTACTAAAAACGCAACCAATATTGGTTGCGTTTTTTTTTTTTTTTTTTAATTTTTTTTTAGTTTATATAAAATCACCATCCTCATCAATTTTTATATTGAAGGATTTTTCACTATTTTCAAGTCTTACCTTATATTGCATTTTTGAAACTCCTTTATCTTGATGGTAGTTCACTTTATAAATATCTTTTGCCATATGCCATTTAGGATATTTTTGTGCTATAGTTTCTATTATGTCTATCGGTAATTTAATATTTTTAAATTTTTCAACGGTTCTAATTAAGAAATCATCTTTATCATAAGCAGCAAGAATTTTTCCTTCAGGAATAAAGAAGGTTACAAAATACTCATCATATTCGTCGCTGTACAATTCAGAAAAAAGCAACTTCCTCATGCAAGGTATTCACATATTCTGCCAAATCTTCAGTGTTTACAGCGTTAAGATATTTGTAATTAACCGTAATATCAACTTCGGGTATGCGAAAACATTTGGGTAGCCCAACCCATTAATAACAGGCTTAGAATTAATTTTTTCATAATACTAAATAGTTATAAGTTGACTGCTCTATTTTATTTCAGAATTTTAATTTTTACAAAAAACTGATATGAATCAATTGTCTTGGACAGTAAAGACTTTTTATATTTTTTGTTTCACTGGCTTTTTAAACGTAAAAACTTATTAACAAAACTTTTTTTAAAAAAAACTTTTTTTAATGAGATAAAAAGCCCTAATTCATGTAGGAAATCTAATAAAAATTAGAATTTATAAAATAAAATGTTATAAAATTATTATAATCTCATTAAAATGGTTAAAAAAATAATATATCAACATATTAAAATAAAACGTATTTTTCGAGAATACTAACTAATTAATTAATAGATTTTATGAAAAAAATTTTAAATCAAGTGCTCGATTTTCCAAAAATGATCAGCACAAAACTTCCGGGGAATAGTTTTAATTCAATGGTAGATGAATCTGAACAAAATGTTGCAAAATGGGTAGGTACTTTTTACACTGTTTCGGCTTTTGTAGTTTTAATAACTTCGCTATTAGCGGTGCTTTCTCCTATTTGGAGCGGAGGAATGGGTGAAGGAATTGATATTCTAGGTAATGGACTTTCTATGCTTATTTGGGTTTATGCAGCATTTCCTATCGCCCAAATTATAAGATCTGCAGGAGATGGTTTGGCTGAGTCAAAAAGTGGAATAGTAGATTTTATATTTAGAGATTTGGCCGTTGCTAATATTAAAGTATTCGGTCATGTAGCCGCTTTAGTTGCTTTATTCGGTGCTTTTTGTATTACATTGTCATGGGCTACATCTATTAATATTTCTAGTAGTTTTATTACAGATTGGATAGCAAACATTGATTATGCATATTCGCTTCCAATGGCTGCTACTGTTGAATTGACTAATCATTTAGGACTCAATTTTATTGGTAATATTTTAGCAAATGATTGGTCTAATTGGGATCCTACTTTAGCTGCTGGAGAACCATGGAGTATAAATGGTTTTTTTGCGGTTATATGGGAATATATAGGAGTTTTAGTTATTTTGGCTAAGTTGTATGTTGCTTTAGCAATATATCATTTTTTCTATGGAATTATAAGTAGTTTTGTAAACTGGATTAAAAGTCCATATTTACCTTTTAAAGTAAAATAATTTTTTAAAAACATAATTTAATAAAAACACGATTTTTTAAAATCGTGTTTTTTATTAAATTAAACTTTTATAATTTAAATAAAATTGCCACTCTCGTCTGTTTGGATATTCACAATTTTATTGACATTTTTCAATTTGATTTTATATAGTTTTTTGGTTACACCTTTTTCGTAGTGAAAATTTACAAGATAAATATCTTCTACAACGGACCAATTAGGGAATCGTGTTGCAATAGATCGTAATACATCTAGCGGTAGTCGTACATTTTTATATTTTTCAATAGTCCGTAATATTTCACCTTTTTTGTTATAGGCAGCAACTATTTTACCTTCTGGAATATAGAAAGAAACGTTATAAGTTCCATATTCGTCAACATAGAAATCCGATTTGTCGGCTTCGAATTCCAGTACTTTGTCAACTAATTTCTTAACAGGTAGGGCCATTTGTTCGGAATCTGTTGCATTTAAATATTTGTAATTAACAGTGACCTCAACTTCGGGTAATTCTATCGATTGAGCGTACATTTGGGTGGTTATTCCCAAAATAAATAAACCTAACATTATTTTTTTCATGATTTTATATTAAAAATTAATACTTAAAATTATACCGAATCTAGATTTTAAAACATGATAAATATCATTAAATCAGATATTTAGATGCTTTTGAAAAGTATGTCCACGTAACATATTGATAATCAAGTATTATGCGCGCATAGTAAAATCTAATATTTTTATTATTTTTTATTTAATTTTTAAATTGGCTGTGTGCAAATATTAATACTAATTTCTGTACATTATATTGTATGAAAACCTATGATGTTATGCGCGCATAATATTTTGCTATATTTGTTAAAATCAATTCATAAAATGGAAACCAAACTCACGCAACTACTTAATATTAAATATCCAATAATTCAGGCTCCCATGTTTTTAGTTTCAAATGTTGCCATGGTAACTGAAGCCATGAAAGGCGGTATTGCTGGCAGTATCCCTGCTTTAAATTATAGAACGCTTGATGAATTACGTTTAGCACTAAAAGATTTAAAAACGAACAAAGTGGAAGGGGGTTCGTTTGGTTTTAATCTTATTGTCAATAAATCAAATTTAAAATATAAAGAGCAGTTACGAGTCATTTGTGAAGAAGGTTGTGATTTTATTATAACGTCGTTAGGCAGTCCGGAAGAAACTATTAAGCAAGCCCATAAAGTGGGGATTAAAGTGTTTTGCGATGTAGTTGATTTAAAATTTGCTCAAAAAGTTGAAGAATTAGGAGCCGATGCAGTTATTGCAGTTAATAACGAAGCCGGAGGACATCGGGGAGGTTTAACACCAGAAGTTCTCATTAAAGAATTAGTTAACCATTGTAAAATTCCAATAATTTCAGCTGGCGGCGTAGGATGTAAAGCAGATATTGATAAAATGTTAAGTTATGGAGCTGAAGGTGTTTCGGTTGGCAGTCCGTTTATTGCCTCTTTGGAGGCTAATGTTACTGAAGATTATAAACAAGCATGTGTTGAATATGGAGCTAAAGATATTGTGGTAACAGAGCGAATTTCAGGCACTCCTTGTACTGTTATTAACACACCGTATGTTCAAAAAATTGGCACCAAACAAACCTGGTTGGAATCTGTTTTAAATAAGAATAAGAAACTTAAAAAATGGGTAAAAATGATTCGGTTTTCCATTGGGATGCGCGCTACCGAAAAAGCAGCTACGCAGGCCACATATAAAACAGTGTGGGTTGCAGGACCAAGCATAGAGCATACTAAGGCCATCTTGCCTACAAAATCTATTATAGAGCATTTAGTTAAGTAGTCGTTTTAGTGTTCATATTTGGACTTGCTTATATTTCAATTGAATTATTTGAAATGGATTCAGGGACTAAACTTGCAGTAACGAATATTGTAATTGAAGATTTTGATGAAACCATAATATCTATGTTTAAAACTGAAAGTTTTCAGGCAGGTTGGAATTATTTTATAGAGGAAAGGCTTGCAACTTTTTTAAATTAAAAAAAACTATTAGAATTATGGTTAAATTATGATTTAATAAGGAACAGAACAAATTATCAGAATCTTACAAAAAAGTCATTCTTAATATGAACCCATTCCTCTTTCAAAATGCCATAGCAGCACGTACTGCGTTTAAAACCATCGAGCATTAAAACGTCTTTCCGCAAAACACCTTCCAATTTGGCGCCCAATTTTTCAACGGCTTTTCGTGATTTTACATTGCGCTCATCAATCCTAAATTCCACCTTGTCAAAATTTAAGGTTTCAAAGGCATATTGCAACATTAAAAACTTCATGTTTTTGTTAAGTCCAGACCCTTGAAATTCATGCCCAATCCATGTCCAGCCAATATGCAACACGTTGTTTGTCCAATTTATAAGTCCGAAACGGGTACAGCCAGCAAAAGTGTTTGATTTCTTGTCAAACACAATTAATGGGATAGCTGTTTTGTGGTAATAACAATCGACAGCATCTTGCACGTAGGCCTTTAAATCATCTGGTGTATTAATTTTACTTGGCGAATAGTTTATTAAATTAGGTTGTTGAGCTATATTGGTTAAGTGTTTATAATTACTTAATCCTAATAAAGTAAGTTTTACTCGCTCGTTTTCTAATGTTGGTGCTTGCATAATTTAAAATAGCGTGGTTATTGCGAATAAAATGAATTAATACATAACAAAAAAAAGATTTCTAGGTCGCAAAATACGCCTCGCAGTGCCTTTAGTTTTTGTACTTTTACACTATCGATTTTAAAAATACATATTTTTATGCAATTAACTAAAGAATCTGTTATAGCAAAAACAAATGCTGCCAGTAAGAACACCTTAATGGAAACATTAAACATTGAAATTATTGATTATGGTCAAGATTTTTTAATTGCCCGAATGCCAGTAAATTCAAGAGTTCACCAACCAGATGGGGTGTTACATGGAGGAGCTACAGTTGCTTTAGCTGAGAGTGTAGGTAGTTTTGCTACACATATTTTTATTGACACCGATAAGTTTTTTGTTCGTGGCATTGAAATTTCCGCGAACCATTTAAAAAGCATTAAAGAGGGCTATATTTATGCCAAAGCTATTTTTATTCATAAAGGCAGAACCACACAATTGTTGGATATAAAAGTTACAGACGAAGCCGATAATTTAATTGCGGTGTGTAAGCTCACAACTATGTCATTACCAAAAAATCAATAGTTTATAATTTTGGAAGATTTTTTTAAGTGTATTGAAACTCAATACAAAAAGCAACTACCTTTCGTTGTATACAGTAAGCCAAGAGAAAGCAAGGTGAATGCATGGCTGCAACACACAAATGATTTGCATTTTGTAAATGATTTTACAGAGGAAGGGTTTGTTTTTGCGCCTTTTGACGATGCTGAAAATTCGGTTATTTTACTTTTAGAAAGTTCAGAAGTTATTTCAACATCTTTTATCATTCCTGATGAGGCTAAAAGGCACACACCATCTAATACTGTGCCTTTAGAAGCAAAACAACATCATATTAATTTAGTTAATAAAGGTGTTGAAGCCATTAAAGGTGGCGCGTTTAAAAAAGTGGTGCTATCACGACAAGAAACTGTAAACCTTACAGAAACGAATCCTATTTCAATTTTTAAAAAGCTTTTAAGTAACTATGCTTCTGCGTTTGTATATTGCTGGTATCACCCCAAAGTAGGGTTGTGGTTGGGCGCAACTCCAGAAACCCTTATGAAAATTGATGGTAATAGGTTTTCTATAATGGCTTTGGCTGGTACACAAGACTATAATGGGGCTTTGGATGTTTCTTGGGGAGAAAAGGAACAAATGGAACAAAAATTTGTAACCGATTTTATTATTGAAAGCTTAAACCCATCGGTCGAAAATTTAAAAATTACAGACACAGAAACGGTAAAAGCCGGAAATTTGTTACATTTAAAAACGATGATTTCAGCCCAATTAAAGGCAAATGCCAACATAAAACAATTAATCACCGACTTACATCCAACACCTGCCGTTTGCGGTTTACCAAAATCACCCACCAAAGCATTCATATTAAAAAACGAAAACTATAAACGAGAGTTTTATACAGGTTTTTTAGGAGAATTAAATTTTGAAACAACAACATCTCCTAGAGCCAGTAATCGAAATATTGAAAACAGGGCCTATGCCGTTACCCGAAAAAGCACCCAGTTATATGTTAATTTGCGTTGTATGCAATTAAGAGATGACAAAGCTATTATTTATGTTGGCGGAGGAGTTACTATAAATTCAGATTCTGAAAGTGAATGGCAAGAAACCATCTCTAAATCTTTAGTGATTAAAAACATTTTGTGATTAACTAATTTAATTGCTTTTATTACATTTACATATTGATTAAAATTATATGATTTATCCAAAAATACCGCTTGCACAAACTGTTATAGAGCTTTTTAAGGCTAAAGGGATAAAGCATATTGTTATTTCTCCTGGTAGTAGAAATGCGCCTTTAACTATTGGTTTTACCAATAACCCTTACTTTAATTGTTACAGCATAGTAGATGAACGTTGTGCTGCTTTTTTTGCATTAGGAATTGCACAACAAGTAAAAGAACCTACGGCTGTAGTTTGCACATCGGGTAGTGCTTTGTTAAATTATTATCCTGCAGTTGCAGAAGCTTTCTATAGTGATGTTCCTTTGGTGGTAGTGTCGGCAGATAGGCCAAAACATTTAATAGGCATAGGGGATGGGCAAACCATTAATCAAAAAAATATATTCGAGAATCATATTTTATATTCAGTAAATCTTAAGCTCGATATTAAGGATGAAAATAATATCCCCGCCAATGAAGATTTACCAATGTTTAAAAATTTAGAAGGTAAATTTGAGCGCTTTTTAGGATTGCAAAAAGACATACAAACCCATAATGAAGAGGAAATTAATGAAGCATTAAATTTTGCCTTATTAAAAAAAGGACCCGTTCATATAAATATTCCATTTGATGAACCTCTTTATGTAACCATCGACAAATTGAAGGTAGCTCCTAAAGCAACAAAACCTGTTGTAAAGCCAAAAACAATAGAAGATTATGTGCTGAATGAGTGTTTAGAAGACTGGAATTCGGCATCAAAAAAAATGATACTAGTAGGTACTAATTCTCCTAATCAAATAGATAAAAAATGGTTAAATGAATTGGCGGAGGACGATAGTGTTATTGTGTTTACCGAATCGACCTCTAACTTATACCATGATAGTTTTTTTCCTTCTATCGATCAAATAATTGAGCCTTTATCTGAAGAAGAAAAGAAAGCACTGCAACCCGATATTCTTTTAACATTCGGCGGTTTAGTGGTGTCAAAAAAAATAAAAACTTTTTTGCGAAAGTATCAACCAAAACACCATTGGCACATCGACGAAAAAATGGCTAATGACACGTATTTTTGTTTAAGCAATCATATTGAGGTCGCTCCAAATCAATTCTTTAATACTTTTTTACCTAAAATAACACATTATGTAAAGAGTAACTATAGTGCCAAATGGAAAACGGTAAAACAAAATCGTTTAAAAAAGCATGCGGAATTTTTAAAGAGTGTTCCTTTTTGCGATTTTAAGGTGTTTGATATATTATTAAAAAATATTCCTAATAATCACATTTTACAAATTGGTAATAGTTCTGCTATCCGGTATACCCAATTATTTAATATTAATAAAACACACAAAGTATTTTGTAATAGAGGAACTAGTGGTATAGATGGCAGTACCTCTACAGCCATAGGGTGCGCTGTAGTTAATAATAAACCAACAACATTAATTACGGGCGATTTAAGTTTTTTATACGATAGTAATGGGCTTTGGAATAATTACATTCCTAAAAACTTTAGAATTATTGTAATAAATAATCAAGGAGGTGGCATTTTTAGAATTCTTCCAGGACATAAAAACACAAAAAATTTTGAAACCTACTTTGAAACGGTCCATAACTTAGATGCGAGACATTTATGTAGAATGTACGGATTTGCTTATAAAAGTGTTGCCAAAGATAAAGCCTTGGAATATGCATTAAAGGATTTTTTCATTGAAGATGAACGTCCTAAATTGTTAGAAATATTTACTCCTAAAGATTTGAATGATGAAGTCCTATTAAGTTATTTCGAATTTTTGAAATAATTTCTTTTTGTAATTTTTTTACATATTTGTGTTCAAAAAATAGTATATTTAAGGTGGCTTTTAATTAAATTGTTTTATTAACACATTTAAATTAAAATTTATAGGAGTAAACGTGATGAACTTATTGTAAAGTATGTTGCGGATTTAAAAGAAAAATGCGGAGTAAATGCAGACATGGATTTATTAACTAAAGTAACTATTGGTTGTGGTCCATCAATTTATAATGCTGATGCTGCAACAGTTTCTGGTTCAGATGAATCTGAATTAGCTACTGTTAAAAACAATTTTTTAATTAAAAAATTAGGATTAAAAGACAGCGCCGATTTAGATAAAGGCATCAATGCTGTTGTAGAGAACAATATGGTAAGTCTAACCGTAAAAAGTACAGAGCGGTGGTTTATTATTTGTTAACTAAACATTTCAAAAAAGAATCTGTTTATTAATTTAAATAGGTGTTACAGTTTATTAGGCGTTGCAATTAAAGTTGGGACGCTTTTTTTTTAGTCTTTTTTTGACACGAATTGCTGAATTTGAATAACTTATTTAAACGAATCTATCCATTATGAAGTTGATAGTTTAGCGCCCAACCCATCCAAATAACTATCGGGAGAGGTACACCCAGATGTTTTTATTTAAAAAACTAAGATGAATATTATTACCTTTGCACCATGATAAGAATAGGGCAAGTTAATACATTAGAAATACTACGTGAAACAGATCATGGAGCGTATTTAGTTGATGACGATGAGAATGAGGTTTTATTACCTAACAGATATGTTCCAGAATCATTTAAAATTTGGGACAAGTTAGATGTTTTTGTGTATTTAGATAATGAAGAACGCCCCGTGGCAACTACCGATATGCCATATATTATGGTGGGCGATTTTGCCTTATTGCGTTGTAATGCCGTTACAGAATATGGTGCCTTTTTAGATTGGGGTTTGGTTAAGGAATTGTTTTGCCCCTTTAAAGAGCAGGCTTTTAAAATGAAACCTAAAGGGTGGTATTTGGTGTATTGTTATTTGGATGAAAAAACCAATAGGTTGGCGGCTTCAAGTAAAACCAATAGTTTTTTAGATAATAAAGTGCTTACAGTGGCCGAGTTTGATGAGGTAGATTTAATAGTCTCACACCCATCAGATATTGGAATGAATGTTATAATAAACAAAACACATGCAGGCTTAATTTATAAAGACAGTATTTTTACAGATTTAAGTGTTGGCGATAAGTTAAAAGGAATTGTAAAAAAGATTCGTCCAGGCAATAAAATAGATGTTACACTCGGGCAAATAGGGTATAGAAATATAGAACCTAATGCAGAGCGTATTTTACACGAGCTACATGATAATAGTGGCTATTTAAACCTTACCGATAAATCGAGTCCCGAAGAAATTAAGGAAGCGCTTCAAATGAGTAAAAAGAATTTTAAGAAAGCCGTGGGTTCGTTATATAAACAAAACCTTATAGAACTTAAAGCAGACGGTGTTTACTTAGTTTAATTCATGATTTATCAAGATACCATAGTTGCCCTAGCAACACCCTCAGGAGCGGGTGCTATTGCCGTTATACGACTATCAGGAGAGGATGCTATTGTAATGGCAGACAGATGTTTTCAATCTGTAAAAAGCCAAAAGTCGCTTAAAAGCCAAAAAACACATACTATTCATTTAGGACATATCATTGATGGTGCTAAAACTATCGATGAGGTTCTGGTGTCTGTTTTTAAAAACCCCCATTCTTATACAGGAGAAAATATAGTGGAGATTTCGTGTCATGGATCCAATTATATACAACGTGAAATTATACAATTATTTCTTCGGAATGGTTGCAGAATGGCAACAGCAGGCGAGTTTACCTTGCGCGCCTTTTTAAATGGAAAATTAGATTTAAGTCAGGCGGAGGCAGTGGCCGATTTAATTTCAAGTGATAACGAAGCATCTCATCAAATAGCGATGCATCAAATGCGCGGTGGCTTTTCATCTGAAATCGCGAAACTTCGTGAAGAACTTTTAAATTTCGCATCCTTAATCGAGCTTGAATTAGACTTTGCAGAGGAAGATGTGGAATTTGCAGATAGAACCCAATTTAAAGCTTTAATTGAGCGTATTAGCTTTGTTTTAAAACGATTAATAGATTCGTTTGCGGTTGGTAATGTGATTAAAAACGGCATTCCGGTAGCTATTGTTGGCGAACCCAATGTTGGAAAATCGACGCTTTTAAATGCTTTGTTAAATGAAGACCGCGCCATTGTTTCTGAAGTAGCTGGAACTACGCGTGATACCATTGAAGATGAAATAGCAATAGGAGGGATTGGTTTTAGGTTTATTGATACAGCAGGTATTAGAGATACTAAGGATGTTGTTGAAAGTATAGGTATTAAGAAAACCTTTGAAAAAATAGATCAAGCGCAAGTGGTTGTTTTTCTTGCTGATAGCACCAATTTTAAAGATGAATCTTTTGTCCATACCTTTAAACTCGAAATTGAAAAAATCAAAAATAAGTATCCTCTAAAACCCTTATTGATTGTTGCCAATAAAGTTGATAAATTGGATGAAAGTCATATAAAATTTCTGCAAAACGATATCCCGAATATTCATTTGTTATCTGCTAAAAAAGGAATTGGAGTTGATGAATTAAAAGATAAACTCTTAAGTTTTGTAAATACCGGTACTTTAAGAAATAACGACACAATTATAACTAATTCAAGACATTACGATTCATTATTAAAAGCTTTAGAAGAAGTGTTAAAAGTAAAAGATGGTTTAGAATCTGGGTTGTCTGGCGACTTATTAGCGATTGATATTCGACAAGCCCTATACCATTTTGGAGAAATTACAGGCGAAATTACTAGCGATGATTTATTGGGTAATATTTTTGCAAATTTCTGTATCGGAAAGTAGACAAACAAAACATAACACAACAAAACAAAGAAAACCCTTATCATATAAGGGTTTTTTAGTTTAAGTGTTTTTTCTTTTGTTATGATAATTGCATATTGGTTAATTATGTTAAAGTATTGATAGATATAGTAAGATGAAAGGATATTTAAAACTTAGAAGAAAAGTATTAGAAATTTTAAAGACTAATGTGCCTAAGGGGTTGTATTATCATAATATTAAACACACCTTAGATGTACTTCATGTAGTTAATCAATATATTAGAAGAGAACAAATTGAAACCCATAGTGCCTATTTAGTTAAAATGGCAGCAATACTTCATGATATAGGTTTTACAGTAACTAAATTTGAGCATGAACAAAAGAGTATGGAAATGGCTGAAGAATTAATGCTTGAATATGGTTTTGATAAGGAAGATATTATGGTTGTTAAAGGTTTGATTAGAGCAACTCGTGTTCCTCAGTCTCCTAAAAATATGCTAGAACAAATTATTTGTGATTCTGATTTAGATTATTTGGGCAGAAATGATTTTTATGAGATAAGCAATAAACTATACAGAGAGCTGAAGGAAGCTTCTTTTGTTTCTAATGAAGATCAATGGAAT
>JBNMNO010000009.1:0-58011 GCA_051275695.1 Mariniflexile sp. | reverse complement strand
GCATCAGGACAGTCTAATATGGAAATGCCACTTAAAGGATGGTCACCAAATGATATTGTAAATAATTCAGAAGAAGAAATTTTTAATGCTGATTATCCTAATATCAGAATGTTTACTGTGGAACGTCACATGGCATTTAATCCATTAAAAACAATAAATGGCACATGGCAAGTTGCTAATAGTGAAACTGCTGGTGATTTTAGTGCAACGGCTTACTTTTTTGCCCGTAAACTTTATAAAACCCTTAATATTCCTATAGGGATTATTCATTCCAGTTGGGGGGGGACTCCAGCAGAAGCTTGGACAAGTAAAGCGCCTCTGAAAACGCTGGAGGATTTTAAGAGCGTGTTAGAATCCATAGAATCACAAAATCAAGTTCAGGTTCTTGAAAATTGGTTTTCTAAGTGGAAAATAATTCCAATTCCAAACACTGCAGAACGATGGCATACTATAGGTTTTGATGATGATGAAGCAGCTCAGCCAGATTATAATGACACACATTGGTCTCATATAAATTTACCAGGGAGATATGATGACATTATTGAAGGAGAAATTGACGGAGTTTTTTGGTTTCGAAAAAAAGTGCTAATTGAAAATATTGAAACCGATTATAAACTGACTATTGGAGCCATTGATGATATGGATGCTACTTATGTAAACGGGCAAAAAGTTGGTGGACTTGTAGGTTATGGACATTCTGGGACAAAACGAGAATTTAACATTCCTAAATCCTTATTACAGAAAGGAGAGAACACTATTGCAATACGTGCAATAGATGTTGGAGGACCAGGAAGTTTTTCAGGACCAATGCTTTTAAGTAATAGTTCAGGAAATGATATTTTATTGGATAGAAACTGGAAGTATAAGTTGGTTGCCGAAATTTTTAAGAACGAATTTTATGTTTATGGTATCAATAAGTCTGCTTTTCAAAATAGAACAGAGGTTTTAAAACTTCACCCAAAAATCCCAACAGTATTATTCAATGCTATGATACATCCATTGATTCCTTATACGGTAAAGGGCGTCATATGGTATCAAGGAGAAGAAAACGTGTCTAGAGCAGAACAATACAAACAATTATTTCCAACCATGATTCAAGATTGGCGTAAGCAATGGCAAGATAATTTCCCGTTTTATTTTGTGCAAATAGCACCTTTTCAATACCATAGGGGTAATCGTTGTTTAGATCAATCTCAAAAATTAAGAGAAGCCCAGCGTCTTGCTTTAAAAACAGAAAACACAGGAATGGTAGTTACTATGGATATTGGAAATTTCAACAATATTCATCCTTCCAATAAACAAGATGTAGGGGCAAGATTAGCAGGATTAGCTTTAGCCAATGATTATGGAAAACCAATAGTAGCTTCAGGACCATTATATAAAAGTTTCAAGATATCTGGAAATACCTTAATACTTGATTTTGATTATGTAGGAAGTGGATTAATAGCAAAAGGAACCCTGTCTGGGTTTGAAATTGCAGATGGGAACAAAAAATATGTTTTTGCTAAAGCCAAAATTGTTGGAAATAAAGTTTATTTGTTTTCCCCTTTTATAGACAAACCGCAATATGCACGATACGCTTGGAGAGATAAAGGAATTCCTAGTCTTTTTAATAAAGAAGGCTTGCCTGCTTCCTCTTTTACAACAGAAAAGTAAAGTTTGTATTATAAAATGCGTAAGAAATACCAATAAAAAAGGAAGTTAGCTATCTGGTAATGAAATTTAAAAGTTTAAAAAAAGAAATGAAAAACAATCTATATCAACATGCTTTTTTTGTACTTTTTATAAGCCTTTGCTTAATAATGAGTATTGGATTACACAGTTATAATGTTGAGAGTTTACTTTTAAAAAGTAAAAACAAAGTTCAAATAGATTACAATAGTTTTGAAGAGCTCAGTAAAAATGTATTGGTAAAAACATTTTTACTAAACAAATGGATTAGCATTCCAGAAATTTATGAAATGACCTATAAAGAGTTACGTCATACCATGATTTTTGAACTTCAAAAAAGGTCTTCTATATTACAGGATAACCTTCAGGAATTATCAGATAATGATTTGGCTTCAGCTTCCTTAATGTACCGGTTTCTCGAAAATTCTAAATTAAAATCGCTAGACCAATTAAAAATCATGACATTGAGCGGTTTAAGGGAAGCCATTATTTTAGATAATGCAGAACATACTAAACAATCAATTCCTACATTAGAAAAACTTTCAAATAATGATAATCTATATATAGCATATTCTTATTGGTTGCCAATAAGTTATGCTTCTGTAATTAATAATTTAATTCACGTAGATGCCCATGAAGCCCATTTTAAATTAAAAGATAATAATAAACAATCTACCGAAGTATTGCGAATTGTAAAAGTAGATGAGACTGATTTTAAATACCTTGGGGTTTACCATACTATGGTTTCTGAAAATCATTTTCGTTTGTCGTTAGGTGGCAGTAACGATTTAAAATCTTGGACATTTATTTCAAGTTTGGGAGACAGATCGCACCAAGGAGATATAAAAAAATGGGGTAGCGGTTATTTGTTGGTTAATGAAGAAGATAAAACCGAAGGGACAAACAATATTAGAGTCCGATTTTATGCGTTTTATAACGATTTATGTAAAAATGTTCACCAAAAAAGTATTTCATTACCACGATATTTTTCAAAGTATGCCGAAGGTACTCCAGATATTAGGGAAGTGATAGGGGGTTCTCCAGATGACTCCTATTTACTAATAGGCTTTCATTATTTTAACAATGGCGATGTAGACTATCAAGCCATGGGTGTATTGAAAAATTTTAAACATTGGAAAGCTTGGAAAGATGATATTTCGAATAGAAACATTATTAAAATGGGGTTTCATGGCAATATTGGCGCACGATCTGGATTTACACATTCGGGAAATTCATATGTACTGCAAGAAGCACAAATTGAAAAGTACGATTTTAGTAAATGGCGACTTTTAATTGGGGATGGTGCTTTTTATACTCAATTAAACCTTCAAACACCAAATGGATCCAAATCGTTTGCAAACTCGGGTATTACTAAAATTGATGATGAAAAATTTGTAGTGACTTCATTTTTGCCTTCAGAAGGAAATCAAAGACAAGAGAGCGGACAATTGCTATATATTTCAGAGATTAAAACGAAACCTTAATACTATTTTAACTCTTCTGGAATGTCCTTAATAACGTCTCTGTACGTATACTTAAAATCGTCCCCCATTATTTTATTATGCTCTAATATAAAATAATTAAATTGCTTTTTTGCCTTAAATTTCATTCCTAATTTAAGCAACGAATGTATACTGTAATAAAAGCCAACTTCGTTTAAGGGATCTATATTGAATAAAATTTCCGCTAACGGAATTACAGCTGCATATTCCTTGTTTTTATAAAACAGCTTTAGTTGGTTAGGAATAATCTTTAGGACTTCGTATTCAAAATCTTTTTTAACTTGATCAAAATACTCATCATTAATTGTGCGTAAAAATTTTCCTGTGCTAATTATTTGTATAAGTTGAGATAGAGAATTTTCATCAAATAAATCATTTTTTAACGATTCTAATTGAGTTAGGAAACTAAAATAATCGCAATAAAGTTCATCTCCAAATTCCATAAAAAAGTGACCATTAGAATAATTAATTTCTATTCCGTCAAAATCTTTCAGTATATTTCTTAACTGGTTTAGAGCTACATTTTTCAAATTTTTAGCCTTTTGAGAATTGCTATCAGGCCATAATATGTTATGGATTTGTTCCGATGTTATACCAACTAAGTCTTTTTGCCTGCTCTTAAAAAGAAGCAACAAAAAAAGTTGTCTAATTTTTGGGCTAAAGAGATAAGAAATATCTTTTTCTCTATTATCAATGACCTTGAAACTTCCAAATAATATTATAGAATTAGGTTTTATAACCTCCTTTTTCTTTTCTTCTAGATTGTATTTCTTAACTGTTTGAACCTGAATTTGTATCGCTTCTTTTTTCTTTTTTCTTTTTTTAATAAATAGGAATGTAAATAGTAAAACTAATAGAATTATGGTGAAAACTAATAATAATAAGATCGTGTTAGTAGTAGATTTTTTAATTGGATTGTAAATGATTTCTTTTGAAACTGGAGGCGCATTTAAAGAATATATTTTTATTCTATTGGATCCATCCAATTCAAATTCTTGGGTAGTACAGAATAATTGGTTAGTGGCTTTGTTTATATATAAGTTTGCATTGGTTCGAATCCTTTCTGAGACCATAGGAATAGAGTCTCCAAGCATACGGTAGCTACCATCTTTTATGGAGTATTCATATAACTGTAAATAGGTAGAGGCTATATATTCTGTGTAGCTCAAATTATAAAATGAAGAAGAATCTTTAGAAACAACTAGATTTCTTGATGACACCATTTTTACATCTCCTCGCTTAATATTCCAAAGTTTTTTTATTTTTCTGGTAGCTAGGTTTATTTTGTAACAATCATAATAATATGTTTTTCCAATACTTGGATCGCCAGTTTTGTTTCCTTCACCTCCAAATAATAAAAGTTCTTGTTTTCCTATGCTTGTTAACCCAGAAAAATATCTGGGAGCAATATTGTCGCCAGTAAATGAAATTAATTCCCATTTATCTGCTTCAATATTGTAGGTGTTAAAATCATTTGAAAGGTGTTGGTTTCCGAAACCTCCAAAAATTAAAAATTTAGCGTTTTTAGAGTCAAAGAAAGCATTGTGATGATGCCTTTGTTGAGATAGCTTCAGTAAGCTATTTGTTTCCCAATATTCCGGGTTATTTAAATCAATTGAGGCAATGGTAGCTTTTCCGGGTAAAACATCATTTACTTCATATACGTAAAGTTTGTTCTTAATAGGGTCCAAAAAGCTAGTTCCAAGCCTCATTGGAACCGGTAATTCATTTTTAAAACTATAAAAACTACTTGTTTCTTTATTAAAGTTGTATAAATTTAAAGTATCAGAATTCTGAAAGATAAACCTACTATTATTTTCATCAAAAGTTAGAGAAGTAACTTGATTAAAAGAAGTAGTGTATCTTAATTTCCAGTGATAAGATTCTGTAATTAACCAATTTGGGTGTTCTACAAAGCCATAGCGATTGCCCTTTGAATCAAAAACATCCGGTCCTTCACTTTCATTAAAATTAAAAGTGTATTTATCTTTTTTACTAGTAATAATCAGTTTTTTAATAGCCATAGAAAGAACATCTATGATATTTTCGTGTTTGCCAAAATAAATTTCGGGGGTTATTTCACTGCTAAATTCATTACCATTTGAAGAAAAGGCCTTGTCATTAACTGATAACGTTATTTTTTTTGCAATTGAATTAAAATTTAAAGAAAGTTTAATCCATTTTCTGGCTCCAAGCATCTCTTTTTTTAAAGGAACAGTTAGTAGCGTTTTGACGCCATCATGATTTAGTTTTATTTCACCAGATGTTTCATTCTTATTTACATAAACAACTGAATACGAAATTGGATTATTTTTGTCTTTAATGTGGAGAACGTACCCGAAACTTTGCGGATTTACAATAGACAAGTTAAACTCAATCCTAAAATTGTCACCAAATTTTGGTTGATTATGAGCAAACACGTTGTAGGATGTTCTATTAGTGATTAAGGCATCATTTGAGTTAAAACGGATTCCTTGAGCCATTCCCAAAAAGGGAAGTAGCTGTGCGGTAATTACGATTAATAATTTAAATAAATTTTTAAGCATTAGACAAACGAAAATTTTTTTTCCTCAAAAAATATCTGCACCCAAGGTAATTAAATATTTTTACAACCAAACTTTATTTTTTATTCTAAAAAATACATATACAATAGTAATGAAAATCTTAAAAACTATTTCAATAAAAAAAGAGCCAAAATATAATGGCTCTATGTGAATTTATATAAAAAGTTATGGTGCTATTTCTCTTTATTTTTTGACGATTTTATAGCTATTTTTTTTATTTGTTGTTGAATCTGTAGTTTGTATGATATATATGCCATTGGGCATGGAACTCATATCTATGGTTTTTAACTTGGTATCCAATAGTTTTCTTCCAACAAAATCAAAAACAGTAGTTTTCAGATCACCTTCATATTGTATTTGCAATTGAGACGTTACTGGATTAGGATAGACACTAATCTTAAATACTTCTTTTTTCACAGTAATGGCCAAAGTAGATGCCGAAGCAGACGCGGTAATAGAAGATATTTTTGTTGGATTTGTATAGGTGTATGTTATTTTGTTATCGTTTGTGTCTTCATCGGCGTAACTCATCCATAGATCGGTATCGTTTTTAACCTGTAAAACAAGATCGTTATGGGTGGCATTTCCTAAATCTACATTATCGTAATAATAAATAATTTTACCTTGAAAATCAGCAGTTGGAGATGAAAACAAATATACTCTAGCTAAACTTGCGTTAGGGGCACTCCCTATTGGAGTTAGCTTTCTTATAACCGTATTGTCTGAAGTAAGCACGTGATCAACACTTGGGTTTAAAACACAGCCTTTTAAGTTTAAGGAAGCACTACCTTTTATGATGATTTTTGCCCCATTTTTAATTTGAAGTATTTTAGGGTCGGTATTATCACTACCGTTTCCTGGTGGATTTCCACCACCACCACTACCAGGGTTTAAAGCATTGAGCTGGTTTACTACCGCAAGTGCATCACCAAGCTCGGAAAAATCTACCGTAATAAAATTTGGAAACTTACCTCTTTCTTGTTGGCATTGTTGTACTCTATTCAAAAAGTATGGGTTAGTGTTTACTGTTTGAGCATCTGTTGCATTAGCAGGTGTGATAAAGTTATTTAATATAAACAAATCATTCGAACCATTTCCTCTATTTACTTGACAGCTAAATTCTCCAGAATTAGCTGCAGAATAAGGGTTTTCAAATGCCTCATCCCAAACATAATGATACCAACCTTGACTTGGTGAAGCATCATTTTGATCAGAAAAAATTACCAAACGCTTATTATTATTAATCATCGTTTGTAAAGTTGGCCATGATGTTAATTCGGGGTGTGTGTATAAATAACCGGATAATCCAGATCCATTCATTTCATTTTCTATAGCATTTGCAGATGTGTAACATTCTAATATAATGGTAACAATTTCGTTAGGGTTATTATCTAGAAAAGTTTTTATAGTATTTAAAAAATTAGATAGTGGTTTCGAGCCAATAAAAGCATAACCATGGTATACCATTGAGGTTCCATTATCGTCATAAACATCAAGCATAAGCCCGCGAACACCTGCATTGAGTTGTGCATTAACACTTTGTGTTTGATTTGGTAAAAACGGAAACCCTTCTACTGCAGAATTAAATGCGTTATGCGTAGTTAGATAAGCAATTTCGTCATATCTTTTATTACAAAGATCGTTAGAGCTATTACATTGACTATAAGCGCTAAAGTTTAAAAACAGCAGTAAGAAAAGACATGAAAAACCATTATCCTTCATCGAATTAGTATAAGATATAATTTTTATTTTTTAATAACTTTATAGCTATTTTTTTTGTTTGTAGTTGTGTCTGTAGTGTGTATAATATACATGCCATTAGGCATTGTGCTCATGTCTATCGTTTTTAATTGAGAATCCATTAGTTTTCTCCCTAAAAAATCATAAATGGTAGTTTTTAATTCGCCATGGTATTGTATATGTAAAATTGAATTAACAGGATTAGGATATATGGCGATTTTCATCTCTTCAGTTAAAGAATCAATACTCAAAGTAGTTGCAGATGCTGATGCCGTAACCGATTTAAAAGTGATAGGACTATTAAAAGTATATGTTACTTTATTATTATTTGAATCTTCATCGGCATAAGACATCCATATATCGGCATCGTTTTTTACTTGTAATACAGCATCGCTATGTGTAATAGTCCCTAAATCTACATCATCATAGTAATAGATAATTTTACCAGTAAAACTTGAAGTAGCCAATTCAAAATTAAATACTCTTGCCATACTTTCGTTTGGTGCAGAACCTAAAGCGTTTAGGGATCTTGTAGCTGTATTATTTGCTACAAGAGTATAATCAGTATTTGGTGTTAATTTTAAGCCTTTTAAATTTATAGATGCATTGCTTTTAATTATGATTTGACCACCGTTCTCTAGTTTGAGAATATTAGGATTTGTGTTATCACTGCCATTGCCAGGAGGATTTCCACCATCTGGTGGAGTGCCATTATCTGATAAATCTTGGATTGGAAAATTGCTAAAGTTGATGATTTCCAAGCTATTAGAATTTGTAATGTTGAATAATGAATTTGCGATTAACCCTATAAATGATATCGAAGATGATCTACCATATCCAGGATATGTAGAAAGCGTAAAGATGATTTTGTTACCAGAGATTTGAGCTGCAGTAATACTAGCAGATCCTACATTGGTTAAAAGATAATCTTGTTTTAAGTAATTTAATAAAGTCACTTGATCTGTAGTATTAAATTGCAGTGCTACAGCATCTGTTTCTATTTCTAATGATGTTGGGCTCATCAATTTTGCCGATATAATCATCGGAGCGTCTATAGCCTGTGTTATTACCTGACCATAAATATCACGCTTTACTAATGGGTAAATTCTTGATGCAAATTTTTCGTAACCATTTGCAAAAGGGTAATGACAATTATCATTATGAAGAGACATTCCTGTGGTTGGCATAATAGTAATTTCAGAATAATTTTGAGCTAATTGACGTTGCGCTTCTTTTATTTTTAATCTACCCTGTGAGGAAGTTCCACAATCGCAATCTCTGGTTTGGAAAAGATAAAAATGTTCGATATTTGGATAATCGTTTAGCCACGCTAATTTTAAGTTGTTAAAGAGATTGAAATAGCTTTGCGTTGCTAATCCTGTACCAAAAGAGTTAGCTTCACCTTGAGACCATAAAATCGCTCTCACTTTATCTTTTAAGCCAGTTCTGTTAAGGCGATAATACATGCGTCCATAATTAGATCCGGTTGAAGTTTTATAATCTCCAGGAGCTTGAAAAAATTCAATAGGTTGCCCACCATGTGCGCCATTAAATATGGCAATAGGGATATTTAAGTCATCTAAGAGCATACGCGCTAATTTTAAAGCCCATTGCCCTGTATTTCCATTTGTTTCTTTATTGCCATCACCTTGGGCGATGTACCAATTGTCATTATTTTGTAAGTTGTTGCCATTTTCTGTTCCGCTAGCATATACTCGAATAAAATCACTGTTATTTGCACTCGCGCTACCATTACGTTGGTTAGCTTCAGCGTTTGATTGTCCTTGAACAATAAATACATCACCGGCAACAACCTCAGTAATTGATCTAATTTGAGCAGGAACACCTGCATTAATTCCATTTACTCTTATAGTATAATTCTGTAATTCTGCAACTATTGTAGAAGTGATACTAAAAGAAGCTGTGTTGCCATTAAAACTTAAATTTTGAGTATCTATACTGTAAGCGGAGCCATTTCTTAGTATTTCGACTTGGATAGCATCATAATTTACACCTGAATTGTTTACTGTCCCAGAAATAGTTATATCTCCTAAATTGGTGTTGATATCTCTGGCAACTAGCTGTTTGTTTATAGGGACATTGGTAAATGTAACCTGACAATAGGATAAAAGACAAATAGGTAGTAATAGTATAGTAAATAACTTTTTCATTTAGTTTTGTTTTAGCTGTGTGTACCCTAATATGGGTATTCTTTTAATAAGTTTTCAAGTAGATTTTGATTGTTTAGCAAGCATTTAATTCTCTTAAATACTTGTTGTGTTAAAGCAAATAACCCCACCAAAATGGAGGCAGGGTTATTATTTATGGAATAATGAATTAATCTTTTTTAATCATTTTCTTTAATTCATTAATTTCTAGTTGTTGTTCTTTAATAGCATTAATAAGAACAGGGATTAATCCTTGATAATTTACAGAAAGCGTACCTTGCTCATCATTAGCTTTTTTTACTAATTCTGGGTATACTGCTTGAACATCTTGTGCTAATAAACCTATTTTTTGTTTAGATTCATCGGTTTTCATAACATAACTTTTACCATCAATTTGTAAAAGTTTAGCTAAAGTACTACCTAAAGAAATAATGTTCGCTTTTAAACGCATATCAGAATTTACGGTTAAATCACCAGATAATACAGCAGATCCGTCTGTATTTACTACAAAAGCATCTGATTGGTTACTAGAATCTGCTCCATTTCCTATTACAAATGCTGCATCAGTAGTTGCATTATGTGAACCTATTGCGAAACCTCCTTTAGTTGTTGCATTAGTGCCATTTCCAAAAGTTACGGCACCTTCTCCAGAAGCTGTATTAGTATTACCCATTGCAAATGAAAATGAGCCAGAAGCTGTAGAACCATGTCCCATAGCTACGGCACCGTTTCCAGAAGCAATAGATCTCCATCCAAAAGCAACTTGACCTACATCGTCACCGCTAATACCGTTAAACGGACCAGCTAGCATTCGGTTAGATTCTAGTCCAGCTATTGTCATAAACCCCATAGCTACAGATCCAAGACTATGAGCACGCGCATAGTTTCCTGCAGCAAAAGAAGCTCTGCCTAATGCGCCAAATCCACCATTGTTGTGTTTTCCATCTCCATTACCATAGGAATTTTTAGCTTCATCAGGAGTTTTTTCAGAAATTGTTACATCAAAGCTCCAATCACCAATATTTCCAAAGGCAGCATTAGAGTTTCCATTGCCATCTCTTGAAGCTCCAGAGTTAACTCTATAAAGTTTTCCTGATTGTGTATTTCCACTGCCATCTTCAACATGTGCCATTCCAAATTTTGTAGCTGTTTGACTATTTACATTCGTTAAGATAAAAGTTGAAGCTGCTAAAAGTGTTAAAGTAAGTTTTTTCATTGTTTTATAATTTTAAAATTGTTAATATTTGAATTAGTTAAGTTGCGAACTTTTAAGATGTAAACACCTTTTGAAAAAGAAGAAAAATCAATATTTTTATCCTGAGTTGTTAATACTTGCTGCCCCAGTTGGTTGAAAATGGTTGTTTCTATAGTATTGTTGTGTATGATATTTATTTCTGAAAGCACAGGATTTGGATATACTTTAAAAAATTGGTTATCGGAAATAGATTCAACAGTTAAAGTTGCAGCTGATGAGGATGCGGTTACTGATGAAATTTTAACTGCACTAGCAAATAAATGAGTAATACTGTTATCTACACCATCACTATCTGCATAATTTTCCCATTGCCCAGCTACATTTACTTCCAATACTGCATCAGCATCTAAAATAGAATTTTGATTGGCATCTTCGTATTGATAAATAATAGTTCCAGTAAAATCAGCAGAAGGAGAAGCGAGATCATATACACGCGCCATACTTTCATTACCATTTTGAGTTATTGGAGTTGTAGACAAGGTAATTGAATTGTTAATTCCGATAACGTGATCTTCAGCTGGATTTAAAATCAAGCCGCGAACATTCATCGAAGCACCACTTTTAATTGTCAGAGTTCCATTGGTTGTGGAGAGTTCTTGTGCAGATATCAAAGAGGTAGATAAAAAAGTAATAAAAATAATTTTTTTCATTGTCCAATTAGTTTAGATTAATATTTATTTTGGGATTAATTTATATCTTAACGATTAATATTTGAGTTAATTGAGAATTAACCAGGACTTAATTTTTGAAAAAATTTATTAATTGGGAACGATTTGAAAAAAGGAAGATGCTTTTTTAAGCAAATAGTTAATGGCTTAACTCATTCCATTTAATGGTTGCCTTATGATATTTTTAGTTTATTCCTGTTTAATGATATATTGAATACAAATAGTTATTCTATTAGAACATTTATTTTTTTAGAAATATTATTAGAAGCATTGCCAATATAGATATCATAATATCCTTTTTCTAAATTCCAATTAGAAATAGACTCATCATAAAAATTTAATGAAGCAATATTAATAGAGATGTTGTCTATGGAATCTTTAGCTTTTTTTAGATATATTTTTTTAAAACCTTTCAGCTCTTTTAAAGCTCTGATTACTTTTGATTCTGGTTTGCCAATATATACTTGGACAACCTCTGAACCGTCCATATTTCCAGTATTGGTAAGTTTGAACATAATGTTAATACTGTCTGTAGCTGTATAATTTTTTTTGTTGGTATTTATATCTGATAACTCGAAAGTGGTATAGGATAATCCATGTCCAAATGAAAAAAGTGGCTTAATGTTTTTAGTATCATGCCAACGGTAACCAACTAAAATATCGTCTTTATAATATTGAGTTTTACCATCGCCTGGATATGAAATTTCGCCATAAAAATGTGCCGAATTATCAGTTAACTTCACTGGAAAGGAAAACGGTAATTTTCCAGACGGGTTTGCATCACCACTAATAATATCTGTTATGGCATGTCCTGCTTCACTGCCAAGATACCAGGTTTGCATAACTGCTTTAACTTTAGAAATCCAGGGCATACTAACCGCATTACCACTAACTATAACGATGCCGATATTAGTATTTACTTTTTGTATTTCACGTATTAAATAATCTTGATTGTATGGAAGATTAAGTTCTTGCCTATCACCATCTTCGCAATCTTGTCCTTTATTTTTGTTTAATCCACCAAAAAAAAGAACCAAATCTGCTTTTGATGCCATTTCGATGGCTTCATTATTGAGCAATGCCATTTCGCCTTCTTTTAGGTTATTTGATGAATAGCCTTTCGAATATATAATGGTTGCATTTTTATAGCGTTTTTGGAGACCTTCAAGAGGTGATATTTCGAAGTTTGCTTTCAATTCTGAAGAACCTCCTCCAATAGTCATCGGTTTTATCGCGTTTTCACCAATAACTGCAATGGTGATTTTTTGACTTGGATTAATAGGGAAAAAATCATTTTCGTTTTTTAAAAGCACAATACCTTCTGTTGCTACTTCACGTGCAACTTGAAGATGTTCTTTATTGTTTATCCTACCAAATGGGCGTTCTGTATTTAAGGTAGTGCGCATCATCAAACGAAGAATTCTTCGCACTTTATCATTTAAAATGGATTTGTCTATGTTATCATTTTTTAGCAGTTCTAAAAAAGGTTGTCCAAGAAAATTAGCATCGAAAGCCAATCTTGGCGATGTTTGTTTATTTATAGGAGAGCCCATTTCAATATCAAGTCCATTTAAAGCAGCTTGTTTAGTGTCATGAGTACCTCCCCAATCTGAAATAACTACGCCCTCAAAACCCCAATCTTTTTTAAGTATTTGGTTTAAAAGCAAATCATTATGAGAGCAATGTTCACCTCTAAATTGGTTGTAAGAACCCATAATAGACCAGGCATTTCCTTCTTTAACCGCTGCTTTAAAAGCAGGAAGATAAATTTCATGTAAAGCTCTGTCGCTAACCTCTACATTGATATGTCCGCGCCATAATTCTTGATTGTTTAAAGCGTAATGTTTAACACAAGCCGCAACGCCATTCTGTTGTACTCCTTTAATATATGGAACAACGATAACTGAAGCTAAGTATGGATCTTCACCCATATATTCGAAATTGCGACCGTTTAGTGGCGTGCGATACATATTAACTCCAGGCCCCAGTAATACATCCTTTTTTCTATAACGTGCTTCTTCACCTATGCTGATTCCGTATTGTTTAGATAAGGATGGATTAAAAGTGGCTGCAAGACAGGTTAATGCCGGAAAAGCGGTGACATAATCATTTGTCCAGCCTGAATAATCCCAATTACTCCAATTAATTTCACCTCGAATACCATGTGGGCCGTCAGACATCCATAATTCAGGAATTCCTAATCGTGGAACACCTCTTGAACTAAATTGTGATTGAGCGTGACACATTGCAACTTTTTCTTCAAGCGTTAATAAAGCAAGAATACTGTCTATTTTAGTTTCTGAAATTGGGTTATTAAGTTTTGTAGATATATGTGTATTTGCGAATGGACTACTATTTTCTTGTGCATTTGTTTTTGTAATGTGAACACATATAGATAAAATGCATACGGTGGCTATTATTTTATACATCTTAAGTTTGTATGTCATTAAATTAGATTAATAATCAGAAAGAACAAAAGAGAAGATTAAGGTTAGTTTATACGGTGAAGCTTAAGACTTCGTCAACACCAGCTAATTACCTCATTTTTCTACTTTAATTTCGTTCAGTTCTGTAAGACCTAGATCTCGTTTTCAAGTTGTTGAAAGCAAAGGAGAGTGTCCTTTCATAAAAATAGTTCTTATGAGTAAAAATACACAATTTTTTGGAATAGACATCGGCAAAGGAGTATTTGATGTTTTAACTTCTCTCGGGTCAAATCTCCACAAGGAAGCAACATCTAATGCCGATTCCCATGTGTTTGAAGCAGAGCCTCTAACCATGGAACGGCCAAAAGTATATCGTATCATTTCTAGAATTGCTGTGTCTTTGTCCACATTTGTTCCCATACTTACCAATATTTGTGTGGGAGCCCATGGAGCGAGTAAATCTACATAGAGGTAAAGACCAAAAAACCAATAGGCATTCAATGGGTTGGCAAGTTCTTCTGTTGTTTTTAGGCTTTCATTCGCTAGAGCTCCAGCTGTTCCAATTTCCTCAGTTACATTAGTAGGCAGTGAAGGAGCATTTAACCCTAAGCCCTTAGCTCTACACACAAAATGATAAGCAGCAGCCATAGTGTGAGGGTTGCCTTGGGAATGACCTGTTATCATAAAAATTCGAACATTTTCTGCATCTAATAATGCTTGAAGATCTTCGGAAGCCCAATCAATTACTTTCCTTCCTTTTTTTATATCTGAGTTTCCAACACCAGTTAATGAAATAGAAATACCACGAACCCCTAAGTCGTCCTTGCAAGCTGATTTATGTATAGCCTTCTCAAACGTTCCATCAAGCCCTGAACCATGCATATTTATTACTACAGGGGAGTTAACGACATTACTTCCATAAAGAAAATATTCAATTTTCCTGCCATTTTTATCTGTAGTTATCTTGGCTCCATCTCTAATTATTGACGCTGCATCAATTTCAGATTGCCCTTGGTTTTTAACGATTAATCCACCAAAAATGAATATTAAGTATACGGATACAAGACCAACAAAAATGTACTTTATTGTTTTCAATAGTCTCTTCATGTCTTACTCCTATTATGTTGTCTAACAATAAGATATAGACAATTGTCTATATCCGTAATTAATTAAAAAATAAAAATGAGTAAATGCTGTCATTTTTTTTTAATCCTACATCAAATTATTTTTTAAATTTTCATTAAATTTGATAAATAAAGTTAATAATCAGAGTACACGATTGCGTACACGATTTTATTAAAATAAGGCATTAAAAGCGTCAAATTCGGTAGTTTTTCAAACTCATAACCCGAAGGTCACTGGTTCGAGTCCAGTTCCCGCTACAAAATATAAAGTATTCAAAAACAGCGGTTTAGTTTTCACTAAACCGTTTTTTTATGTCTACTCTAAATGAATTACTTATCTTTGGAAGTGAAAATGCATACGAAAGTGCATACGATTTGCCAGTGAAGCGAAATTTTTCCACCCCCAAAATCTATTCAGCCAACGGCGATTTAAAAAAGCGCTGGTATATCTATTTTTCTTATCGAGACCCACATACTGGCAAATTAAAACGAGTCACTCCATTTTACGGTAATGCTAATAAGCATAAAACAAAGGAAGAACGACTCTCCGTTTTAGTTATGTATAGAAAAGTGTTAGTAAGGCTCTTAAAACAAGGTTATAACCCTTATGTAGACAATTCAGAACTATATCTAAAAATACATTCTAAAGAATCAATTAAAGAACCTCAAGATTTAGATCAAGAAGAAAGTAACATTCCAATAGCGGTTGTAGAAAAACCACAAACGACCTTAAAGGAAGCATTTGATTTTGGATTGAAGCAAAAAGAGAAACTTGTAAATTCAACCACAAAAAGAGGTTATGATAATCATTTTAAGAATTTTTTAGAATGGCTCAATACAAATCATCCAGACCTTAAAACTATTGGCAATCTAAATAAGCAAGTAGTCACTGGCTTTTTAAATGATATTTTAGAAAAAACAAGTGCCCGAAATAGAAATAATTACCGAACAGATTTGAGTAGTATCATGCAGGTGTTGGAAGACAATGATATTATAGCATCCAATTTTATTAAAAAAATACCTGTACTAAAATCTATTCCAGAAAGAAACAAAACCTACACCAACAAAACTCAGGAAGCTATTTTTGAGTATTTAGAAGATAAAGATCCCATACTCTTGCTTTATATAAAGTTTATCTCTTACAACTTTCTACGACCTATTGAAGTGTCTAGACTCACCATAGGCGATATTAATTTCAAAGATAGAACCATTCAATTTAAAGCAAAAAACAGCCCATTAAAAACCAAGATCATCCCAGAGATATTATGGGATGATTTGCCGGATTTATCTAAGTTAAATAAAGATTTGGTTTTGTTCACACCCGAACACATTGGTGGTGTGTGGGAAACGGAAATAAACAACAAAAGATATTATTTTTCAAAGCGCTTTAAAAAGGTTGTAAAAGACCATTTTGAGTTGAGTAAAGATTATGGATTATACAGTTTCAGACACACCTATATCACTAAGTTATATCGCGCCTTGATGAAAGATTCATCCCCTTTTGAAGCAAAAAGTAAATTGATGCTCATAACAGGACATTCATCAATGACAGCATTAGAGAAATACCTAAGAGATATAGATGCCGAATTACCAGCTGATTATTCAGAAATGCTAAAGAACACCCATGAGTAAACCGTCGCTACATGAATTTTATTTGAGTCTGATTCCAAACTTGGTAACAGAATTATTTTTCATGATACCCAAAAAGGACATTCGAGAAGATATTATTGAAAAACTTGATTTTTTAAAAACCACCGATATTTTCAATAAAATATATGTCATGGATTATTACCAAGGCCCTATGGAATATAAGAAGGGTCGAAATAATAAACACCTATTATTAAAGGGTCATGATTTAAATGAGAATATTTTTAGGCTCCTAGAAAAGAAGAGCGAAGTTAAAAGCCATGAGTTTGATTATGTTTTAGAAAAATATTTTGAATTAGCAGAATGTTTGTTTTATATAACTAATTGGATGAACACCAACTTAACCCAAATAGTTCAAACAGATGATGCGGTTCATGGAATATTTTACATGCAGAGCCAAAATTATAAAAAACACTTCGAAGTTTTAGTAAAGCATTTTTATCCTAGCAAAGACATTATCCCCAAAGGAAATTTCAATGCTCTGGAACTGATAGAGACCTATTTTCCAGATATTGCAAGTCAGTATAATAAACCCAAGGAGACACCTGAAATTATACCAACAGCATTAGAAGAAGAACACGATAAAAATAAACCACAACAAAAGAAAACCAAGAAACCACCCCTAATTATAGAGGCGGAAGCTCAAAAAATATTGTTAGAGAAAGTATTTAATTTAGATATTACCAAGCTAAAATGAAAAATTATGCGTAAATTACACGTATAATTGACTCATAATAATGAAAAAAACAGAAATTTGCCTCCATTGCAACGCGGATTACACCCCAACCCGCCGAGGTGTTCAGAAATTTTGTTCGAAATCCTGCAAGTCCAGATATTGGTATTTGAAACAGAACTTTCAAACGAAAGAAGTAACAGTAAGTAATCAAAGCACAGTTGCACCACAAAAATTAAAAGTTGAAACAATGAGTTTCGCAGGTGTTGGAAACGCTGCTGTTGGAGTGGGGGCAGTAGAAGTCATAAAAAACTTATTAACTGCTGAACCTAACAAGCCGGCCACTAAAAAGGATATACAGGAACTTAAAGCGCTCATAACAGGTCGTTACTTACCCGTTAATAATACTGGTAAAGATTCAATGGGAAGATCTCCATTCTACGATGTTGTAACAGGTGATGTGGAGTTTTTGTTTCGATAAATAAAATTCTCAATTAAAATGCTCTTTAATCTTTCCTATCTTTTAGAAAAAAATAAGTTAGATAAAGAAAACTGTCACACTTAGAGCTCCATGAGCGCCAATCACCAAAGATTGTTCTATATCAGCAGTTTTTGATGGACCTGAAATAAACACACCAAAGTCGGTGTTTTCAGAAGCTAATTTTTGATAAGCTTGATGCATAAAAGTAACGATAGTGTCTTTTTTTAAAAGCAAAACCAAATGTTTGGCAATAAAAGGTAAAACGCGCATTGGAATTTGAGAATCCTTAAGCCAAATTGCGCCATTTTCGGCAACTCCTAAATCACTTTCTAAAATTAATATATCTAAATCTCTTAAATCGTGTGGCCTTTTAATGGCTTCAAAATTTACCGTATTAAAACTTTCTAAACCTTTTAGTGTTGAAAAATTGACTTTAGCATCTGGGAATATTGCTTTTACCTGACTAACGACATTTTCATTTGAAGTGGCTTCAAACACATTACCGCCAGCGGTTTCTACTTTCTTAATAAATTCATTTAATACATTTCTTGAATCATCAAAAACTTTTAAATCTATTTTTGGCAATTCAATGGCATCTGGCTTATTTGCCTTTGCTCTTGAAAGAATATAATCTCTGCTACTCATCTTTCTTTCTGTTTTTATACCATTCGTCAAAACTCTTCTTTGGCCCAATTGGTAAATCTCTCGATTTTCCCCAAACGTTAGGTTTAGAATTTATCACACTTTTTGGTAAATTTCTTAAAAACCAGCGCGCTATTTTTCCAACTTTTTCAAATTGTGATGGTTTTGAAAATATATTACCCATGATTTTCATCGAAGTCTTCTTAACAAATGGCTGTGAGGTTTCTTTGGTTATTATTTGTCTCCATTTATACAGTTGGGAATGTATATCAATTTTTACAGGGCATACATCGGTGCAAGAGCCACATAAGGTCGATGCAAAAGGCAAGCTACTATATTTTGTTAAATCTTTTCCTGGTGACAAAATGGATCCAATTGGACCGGGAATTGTAGCATTGTAGCTATGCCCTCCACTACGTCTATAAATTGGGCATGTATTCATGCAAGCACCACAACGAATGCAATGTAAAGATGCTCTAAAATCTGGTCTGCTTAATTGTTCTGTCCTTCCATTATCAACAATAACAATATGCATTTTAGTTCCTTCTCGAGGTTTTTTAAAATGAGATGAATAGGTTGTTATATGTTGACCCGTAGCACTTCTAGCAAGTAGTCTTAAAAACACACCTAAATGTTCTTGCTTAGGAATAAGTTTTTCTATTCCCATACAAGCTATATGTACAGGTGCTAGGTGAACTCCCATATCAGCATTTCCTTCATTAGTACAAACTACAATTCCACCAGTGTCTGCAATAGCGAAATTAACCCCAGTAATGGCTGCATCAGCTTGAATAAACTTTTCTCGTAAATGTTTACGTGCTTCACCTGTAAGATATTGTGGATCCCCGCCACAAGGTTTTGTTCCCAAGTGTTCTTGAAACAATTCATCTACTTCTTCTTTTGTCTTATGAATGGCCGGTAGCACAATATGACTTGGTGGTTCTTTAGCTAATTGCACAATGCGTTCGCCTAAATCGGTGTCAATAACTTCAATACCATAGGCTTCCAAAAACGGATTTAAATGACACTCTTCCGTTAACATCGATTTACTTTTTACTACTTTTTTTGCATTGTATTCTTTTAGAATACTGTGTACAATTTTGTTATGCTCATCGCCATCTGCTGCCCAATGTACTTGTACTCCATTTTTTAAGGCATTTTCTTCAAATTGAATTAAATAGTTGTCTAAATTTGATAAGGTATGGGTTTTTATGCCTTGACCTAAATTTCGTAATTCTTCCCAACCTTCTACAGTATGGATAGATATATCTCGTTTATGACGTACAAACCAAAGAGCCTTATCATGCCAATTAACTTTCCTTTCGTCTTTATTAAATATGGTTGCCGCTTGTGAATGACTCATTTTATTCTTTTTTAGCTCCACTAATGCTGTTTAAAATTTCGGCTATGTGAAGTATTTTTAATGGCTGTTTATTTCTTGTTACTAATCCTTCTAAGTGCATTAAACAGGAGGTGTCGGTAGCGGTTATTACTTCTGCACCATTATCTAAATGGTCTTGAATTCTATCTTTTCCCATTTTAACTGAAATGGCTTCTTCAGTAACAGCAAAGGTGCCTCCAAAACCGCAACACTCGTCTTTTCTTGTTAGTTCAATTATTTCTGCGCCAGAAACGTCTTTTAACAATTCTCCTATATATGAATACTCTTCCGTAACCTTTTCTGAACAAGACCCAAGTCGCAATCCCCGTAAACCGTGACAACTTTTATGAATACCCACTTTGTATGGAAAACTGGCTCCAACATTTTTCACTTTTAGCACATTCACTAAAAAATCACATAATTCATACACATTATTTCGCACTTTGGTAACTTCTTCCGTTTGTGGAATAATATTAAAATGCTTTTTTACATGATATGCGCAACTGCCAGATGGTGTAACAATGTAATCGAACGACTTGAAGTTCTCAACAAAATTATTACAAGCCCCTACCGATTCGTATTCATATCCAGAATTTGCCATTGGTTGACCGCAACACGTTTGCCCTTTAGGATATACCACTTCGACCTTAAGTCTTTCTAAAAGCTCCAATGTTGCTTTTCCTACTTGTGGATATAATTGATTAATGTAACAAGGAATAAATAATCCTACTTTCATTTTGAATATTTTAACTTATTTCAAATAATAACCAATTAAAAGCTATTAAGTTAGTTTTATTTAAAGACATATTGTTTTACTTGATGATTAAAAATGACGTCTGAAATTATTAATAAAAAAGCTGCATTTCCAAAGCTCTAAACCTTAATTCTCATATAATTTTTCCATTAATATCTATGACTTAATTAATTTGAAAAAAAATTAATCTTCATGAACTTTAAGTGTTCTATAACCATAAATAGCAATAAAGCAGAAACATAAAAAAGGCAGTAAAAAGGATATATTAACAGCAGCAAAGGTTCCAACAGTTTTTATATCGATTATAGACCCCTGTAAAATAGGCATTAATGCCCCTCCCACTATCGCCATTACCAAACCAGCTGCACCGAGTGTAGAATCTTCTTCACTTAAGCCATTAAGCGCAATTCCGTAAATTGTTGGAAACATCAAAGACATAAATGCTGAAGTTGCAATAAGTAAATATAAACCCATCATACCCTCAATCAAAATTACACCTGAGATAGTTACCATAGAGCAAACAGCAAAGATTGTTAGTAATTTCCTTGCATTTATATATTTCATTAAAAATGTACTAATAAATCTACTAGATAAAAATATAGCCATCGCAATTATATTATAGTTTTGGGCAGTTGCTTTTGCTATACCTAAATTATCAGCATATTGAATAATGAATGTCCAACACATTATTTGAGCGGCAACATAAAATAATTGAGCAAGAACACCTTCTCGATATTTTCCATTTTTAACTAATCTTCTAAAAGAGTTAATGGCAGAACCTTGATTATCAGATTTAATACGTTTAGGCATTTTTGAAATTGAAATAACCCCTAACATTATAATAACTACGACTCCAAGTATTACATAAGGATTTCTAATAATTGCTAAATCGTGTGTTCTAATAATAGCTTTTTGAGCTTCATCTAGAGTTGTGAAAATCAATTCTCCCATTTCATTTCTTTTGTCTGAATCTAAGACAGTAAGAATAAATTTAGAAGCCACAAACATTCCAAAAAGAGATCCAATCGGGTTAAATGATTGGGCTAAGTTTAAACGTCGAGTTGCTGTACGTTCATCTCCCATTGACAAAATATATGGGTTAGCTGTTGTTTCTAAAAAGGCCAATCCAAAAGTTAAAATATAAAGAGACCCCAAAAAGAATCCAAAAACCTCATATTTAGCGGCTGGATAAAACAATAATGCCCCAAAGGCATAAAGAATGAGACCTAATATAATGCCTTTTTTATAACTATATTTTCTAACAAAAAGAGCCGCAGGTATAGCCATTGTGGCATAACCTCCATAAAAAGCAAATTGTATCAAGGCTGCTTTAGCGGTAGATATTTCCATAACGGTCGCAAAAGCAGCTACCATTGGGTTTGTAATATCATTGGCAAAACCCCATAAGGCAAACAAGGATGTTATTAAAATAAAAGGAATCAATACTTCTTTTGATACTACTGGTATTTTCTCTGTTTTCTTCATTTGTATTGAAAGGCATCAAATAATTTAATAATTGATTTGTTTATTAATCAAAAGAAAAAGCGCACAAAAATATTTGAATAACTCATTAATATCAGAATGCGCTTTTTTTAACTAAACTAAACTAACTCAAAACTTATAAGACTTATCTATATTGGGCATAAATAACTTTAGTTTGTAAATACTCCTCCATGCCATGCTTCCCGTCCGCTCCACCTATTCCTGATTTTTTCCAACCAGCATGAAATCCCTGTATAGCTTCAAAATGCTCTCTATTTACATACGTTTCTCCAAACTCTAATTGGTCGCATGCATGCATAACTTTATTGAAATTTTCAGAAAAAATAGAAGATGTTAAGCCATACTCACAATCGTTTGCTAAGGCAATGGCTTCATCTAAAGTTCCAAATTTCATGACTGGCAAAACTGGACCGAATACTTCTTCTTGAATAATTTGCATTTTTTGGGTAACATTTGTTAATAATGTTGGTTGGTAATAATACCCTTTATTAAAATTAGTTGAGCGACCACCTCCAAGAACAACTTCAGCGCCTTCTTTCTTAGCAAATTCAACCATTTCTGCCACTTTATCTAATTGATCTTTTGAAACCATACTGCTCATATCTGGATTGTTTTTAGAAAAAGCATCTTCAACCTTAACTTCAGACATTTTTTTTGCAACTTTATCTAGAAATTCGTCGTAGATTGAATCTTCAACATAAACTCGTTCTGCACAATTACATACTTGTCCGCTATAAATAATTCTTGAAGAAACTACGGCATTTACCGCTAACTCCAAATTGGCATCTGCACAAACAATAGCCGGTGCCTTTCCTCCTAATTCTAAGGATACTTTAGTTATGTTTTCGGCAGCAGCTTCCATTATTTTTTGACCAGCAAAAACACTGCCTGTTAAGCTAATAATACCCGTAATTGGGCTTTTGGTTAAAGCATTCCCAACAATGGTTCCTTTTCCGCAAACAAAATTCAATACGCCTGGAGCCAATCCAATATTTTCAATCAATTTAGCAAATTCCATAATTGTATTAGGAGCAATACAGCTTGGTTTAATAACGCAAGTATTACCGGTTACCAAAGACGGTGCTATTTTGCGAGCCGCCACAAAAAATGGAAAATTCCATGGGCAAATACCAACCGCTACGCCAATAGGGGCTTTATGTAAAAAAATATGTTCTTTTTTACGATCACTTTGAATAATTTCGCCTTCTATTCTTCTTGCCCATCCTGCATTATAATCAAAATAATCGGCTGTTACATCAATTTCAACTTGCGCTAAACCTATTACTTTTGCCTGCTCTTTAGCTAAAGTTTCAGCTAAAAAAACTCTATTTTCTCTAATTACAGTAGCCATTTTATGTAAATAACTTGCTCTTTCTATGGCTGTTAAAGATTTCCAAGCGTGTTGTGCGGCTTGTGCAGCTTCTAAGGCATTATTTGCATCGGCAACAGAGCCTTTAGGAATAAGCGACAAAACTTCTTCGGTACATGGATTTAAAACCTCTGTCATTTCTGTAGATGTTGACTTAACAAATTTTCCGTTAATGTACTGGCTAAATTCTTTCATAATTAATGTTGTTAATTTTTAGTTAGTTTCTCTACCAGTTGTAATAAAAACTACTGATTTAATTTTGTAAATTCATATAGATTCAAAAACAATTATTCAAACTCTTAAAAGTGATAATGATTTTAGTAAAACAAATTTAAAGACTAAGGTGAAGATTGTAATTATCCATAATAATCTACTTTATGTATAATTCAAACACAAATGAATTTTTATACAGGCTTTTTTATAGAGTGTCTCGTCCTGAAATATAGTTACAGGTTAAAATTGAATTTATGCTGTTAATTTATAAACCATATTAGGTGTTTTAAAATCTAAAGATAAGTGTAATCTTATTTCGTTATATAAATTAATTGCATTTTTTGTAGCTTTTTTCGCGTGATTAATATTGCAAAGGTTTGGTCGAGATAAAACTCGTCTTTAAGAATCCGGTTAACCCGCTCGGCCATTGCATTTTCGTGGCAATGATTTTCTTCGGTCATACTGATGTTTATCTTGTTTCTTTTCAGGATTTGTATATATACATTGCTAAAGTATTGGATTCCTCTGTCTGAATGGTGAATGAGTCCTTTTGTATTTTTAGCTTGATATATAGCCTTATTAAGTGCTCTTACACATCCTTTGAGTACCAGGCAATCACTAAGGTCATACCCCACAATTTTCCTTGAATACATATCTGTTATTAAAGCCAGGTAGCAGAATCCTTTTACGGTTCTGATATAAGTAATGTCAGATACCCAAACCTGATTAGATCTAGAAACCTCTACGTCTTTTATAATGTTTTTGTATTTATAGTAACGATGCAATGAGTTTGTTGTTCTGGAGCTATATTTCTTTCTAAATGTTAGCATTGGATGTTTTCTAAGAATATTAAATAAGGTATCTCTACCGCCTTTTAGGTTGGCTTTTATAAGCTTCAGGTTTTAGTATGTTTAAATTATACATAAAGTAGATTATTATGGATAAATATAATCTTCTCTTTAGTCTTTAAGTTTGTTAATCTACTTAAACTATAATTAGTCTTAAGAGTTTAAATAGATTCATACAATCATTAAAATTATAACTTATGAAAAAATTGATATTATTGGCAATAATTTTTTTTGGTTTGCTAACGTTATCTTGTTCTTCGCAAAAACAGTACAAGAGTGAAGTTACCGAAGATAAGATGCAATGGTGGGAAGATGCCAAGTTCGGCCTGTTTATCCACTGGGGTGTTTATTCCGTTCCAGCGGGGGTTTATCAAGACAAAGAAGTCTCTGGTATCGGGGAATGGATCATGCATAATGCCAAGATACCAGTGTCCGAATACAAAGGGTATGCTTCTGAATTTAACCCGATTAATTATGACCCTGAGGCTTGGGTTAAAATGGCAAAAGATGCAGGGATGAAGTACATTGTTATTACTTCAAAGCACCATGATGGGTTTGCACTGTTTGATTCTAAGGTAACTGACTGGGACGTGATTGATGCTACCCCTTATGGCAAGGATCTGCTCATGCCTTTGGTTAAAGCCTGTAAAAGAGAAGGGATCAAGCTGGGGTTTTACTATTCACAGGCACAGGATTGGAATCATCCTGGCGGCGCCTCTATGGGAGGACATTGGGACTCGGCCCAGGATGGAAGTATGGACTCATACCTTGACAACATTGCGGTGCCTCAGGTTAAAGAGATCCTCTCAAATTATGGCGATATCGATATTTTATGGTGGGATACACCGGTGGGGATGACCAAGGAACGCGCCGAGAAATTTCTGTCCATTTTGAAAGAACATCCAAGGATGATTACCAATAACCGATTGGGTGGAGATATTGAGGGGGACACCGAGACGCCCGAACAGTTCATCCCCGCGACTGGGTTTCCAGATCGTCACTGGGAGGTATGTATGACCATGAATGACACCTGGGGATTTAAAAAGAACGACCACAACTGGAAGTCCGAAAAAGACCTAATTTTCAAATTATCTGATATTGTATCGAAAGGCGGTAACTTCTTATTGAATGTTGGGCCAACTTCTAAAGGTGAAATCCCTGAGCCAAGCATCGAACGGTTAAAACAGATTGGTGATTGGATGGATGTCAACCATGAAGCGATTTACGGAACTCAGGCCAGCCCATTTTCTTACCTGCCATGGGGAAGGGCAACACTAAAAGGGCAAAAGCTTTATTTACATGTTATGTCCTGGCCTGAAGACGGTTATTTGAAAGTGCCATTGGGAAACAAGGGTCTAAGAGCTTGGTTACTTGCAGATCCAAATTCAAAACTAGACCTATCACAGGGTGAAAATCGAATTGAGATCAAAGTTCCTAAGAAAGCACCGGATAGCATTCTCTCTGTTGTGGTTCTTGAATTTGAAGGAGTCCCAAAAACTTTTCCGATTCCAAGTGCTGGTAAATTGGGAATGGCATCATCAGTTGATTTGACCACTGCTGTTAAAAATCTTTTTGATGGTGACCCAAAAAATTTATGGAAACCTGCATCAGGGGAAACGAAAGCCTGGGTTGAGGTCGATTTAGGCGAACCTATTAATATAGGCAGTTTTGTAGTTGTCGAACCTTGGCATCCATGGGACAACCATAGTCAGGAATTTACTCTTCAATATAAAAATGGGGATAATTGGATTGATATAGTTAGTGGAAAAACAAATGGTACTGGGCATACCCAGCAGTTTGAACCCGTCACCGGAAGATATTTCCGCTTGAACATTACAGGGACGAGAGATAGTGTGCCCGTTTTAAACGAATGGGTGCTTAACCGGGCATTATAATTCAGTTTCAATACAAAAAATAACTTATTATAAATATTCCTCATTATTTTGATTCTAACCGACTGAAACGTTTTCTTATGGAATGACAAGGTGTAATATCACCAAAATTTGAATTATACTTTGAATAAAATAATTAAATATAAAATCCATATTTCAATGAAAATTAATAGAATAAGAGTATCGGCTATAGGTAATAAAGTAAACTTAATATTTTTTTTCCTTTTGACAAGTATTGTTTTCTTTTCAGGATGTTCAGAGGCTCCCTCATTAAAGACTTCAGGTAAATATTACACTTTAGAATATACCCCATCAGGTGAATCGGAAGAATTACAGATCCCTTTTACCTATACCTTGTGGGTACCTACAGAGGCTAAAACCATTCGCGGTGTAATTGTTCATCAGCATGGGGCTGGAATTCTGGCTTCCGAGCAGGGGGCAGCAGCAGCCACTGACCTTCATTGGCAAGCTCTCGCTAAGAAATGGGATTGTGCATTGCTTGGATCATCGTATCATGTATCGAATGATGCAACTGATATGACCCCAGGTGGATCCGAGCTTTGGTTTGATCCCCGGCATGGATCTGATCAGGCATTCCAAAACGCTCTTGCTAAATTTGCCAAACAGACTGATCATCAAGAGATAACGAAGGCACCGTGGGTTTTTTGGGGACATTCAGGAGGAGGTATATGGTCCGATGTCATGTCGTGTTTGCATCCTGAACGCGTTGTTGCTATATGGTTGAGATCTGGTTCTGCAACGTCGTTTCTTAACAGGCCGGAATTTCCTCAACCTGAAATTTCTAAAGCAGTATACCAGATTCCTATTATGGGCAATGCAGGAATCAAAGAAAAGGGAAGAGGTGCTTATGATGGCACTTTAACCAAGTTCCATGAATATCGATCAAAGGGAGCACCGATTGGTTTTGCACCAGACCCCCGGACAGGTCATGAGTGTGGCGATGCCCGATACTTGGCTATTCCCTATCTGGATGCCTGTATGGCGCTTAGACTGCCAGATAAAAATAGCACTAATCAAACCCTTAAGCCAATAAACATGGCTAATGCATGGTTTGGTTCATTAAAGGATAGTACGGCGGTTCCTGCTAAAGAATTTAAAGGTAATCCTGTAGATGCTGTTTGGTTACCAAATCAAAAAGTAGCCAGGTATTGGGAAGAGTATATAAAGACCGGTGCGGTTAGTGATGATACCCCTCCTCCTTCACCCACCAATGTTCAGGTTTCTGATCAGGGAGACCTTGGGACCAAAATAACATGGGACGCGGAGGCTGATTTTGAGAGTGGCATCCGCTGCTTTGTTATTCTCCGTAATGGACAAGTGTTGGCTAAGGTGGCTAAAAATCCTTATGGAGAATATGGACGCCCATTGTTCCAATCAATGTCTTATGGAGATACACCTAGACCTGATATGCCCGAATCAAAAATGATTTATATGGATAATACTTCAATTAACGGGTTAAGCCAAAAATATTCTGTTCTAAGTGTAAACGGTGTAGGATTAAAGTCAGAACCGTCAAAAGATTGATCTAGTTATTTAAATTAATGAAAAAAATCATTAATAGACATGAAAAAAATTGATATAACATTAAACAAGCATTATTTTCACTCAAAGATAAAAAGTAGCGTTACATTATTTATTGTATGTATAGTTTGCATTTTGGGAATGCCGCAGGTAGCAGCACAAAATCCAGGTTTTGGTTCAGAAAAGACTTCCTGGCACGGATTCGATCGATACGATTTTGTGATGGACGATCAAACACTGGAAATAACCCCAATCAAAGCTTCAGCTGAAGAAGGTGATGGCGCTGCTGCGCCAGAAAAAGGGAAACGGCATTGTATCGTGGTTGTTCCGCAGAAGGCAGCTCCCGGTAATCCATGGTCATGGAGGGGGTGCTACTGGGACCACCAGCCCCAGGCTGAGATTGAACTGCTTAAGCGCGGTTTTTACGTTGCCTTCATCACGCCCGACGGGAACAGAATGTCTCCAGCCAGGCAGTGGGACGCATGGTACGCCTATCTCACAGAGCAGCACGGGCTGTCGAAGAAGCCGGCCTTTGTAGGTATGAGCAAAGGCGGGGTGAACGCATACACTTGGGCGGGCGCGAACCCGGACAAGGTCTCCTGCATCTACGCCGACAATCCTGGTCTCTACACGGAGGACATCCCGATGATCGCAGGGCTGATCCAGCATGATGTGCCCCTGCTTAACGTCTGCGGGACGCTTGATTTTGTTCTGGAGCACAATACGAAGGTCATAGAGAACATCTATCATCAGGGCGGCGGCCGGTTCAGCATCATGATCAAGGAAGGCACTGGCCATCATCCGCACAGCCTGATCGATCCCAAGCCCATCGCAGACTTCATTGAACAGCACGTTCGGCCGGACACTACGCCCCGGCCCGATATCGTGGACGAAACGTTCGAGAAATCCCATTATTACAGCACCGAGAATTCTTACATCTATCTCGAGAAAGAAGAGACCTACGCCACCTGCCGGGGACCGCAGTTCATGCCGTCCTACGACCGTTACGACAAGATTCAAAAATCGACGTTTCGAGTCACCGGCATTACAGTACTGGTGCCGAAGACCGAGGCCGCCGGGAAGCCGTGGGTTTTCCGGGGGAACCGCATCGGCCGGGATGCCACCTCCATCGATCTGGCCCTGCTGGCCAAGGGGTATTACATCGTGGCAGCCCCGATCACAGAAGGAGGCCCCACCAAGAAAGAATGGGACGCCGTTTACCAGGACATGATCGATCATGGTTTTTCCAAGAAACCCGTCATGGAAGGCATCGGTGCGGGAGCCGGTGAAGCCTATAGCTGGGCCATCCAGAACCCAGACAAAGTTTCCTGCATTTACGCGGAAAACCCTGCTCTGCGCAGCATCATGGGAAGCGTGCAGGGCAATCGCTATCTGGCTGACGAACTGGCTCCGCTGGCCAAAGCGGGTGTGCCGATCCTGCATGTTTGCGGTAGCCTCGATCCATGGCTTGATCACGAGACACGAGTGGCGGAAAAGAAATACAAAGAACTCGGAGGAAATTTCAAGGTAATCCTAAGGCAGGGCGAGGGTCATTTTGCAACTGGGTCGGAGAATCCGAACCCAGTGGTGGATTTTATCGTGGCCAAAACCCAGTAACTTATGAGTTAGGGCGGGTGTCAGTTTTCCCTTGTGACACTTGACAGGCTTCGCGTGAAGTCTCAGGCTCTCCGCATTATGCAAAGCATCTGTTGACGTTGTTGCAGAAAAATTGATATAATTTAATTTAACTAAATAAGTAAAAACATGAATATTTGGGCAATTTCAATTTTGGGTTATTCGAAGATGTTGGGCATCAGGATCATCTTTTTAACAGTGGTTATTATTTGCGTATTTAGCTTAACCGGAATAGCTCAGGTTGCCCCCACAGTTTCTTCGGTAGCAGCCCCAATTGCGGTACTGCAAAAAGAACAGGCTTCAAACAGTATCGAAATTCTAAAAGATATAGAGATCGGCAAGGTCGGCATCCGAGTACTGCACGCCGATATCGCGCGTCCAAAGAGGCAGCCTGCTGGCCCTATGCCCGCCGTAATGTGGATTCACGGCGGCGCGTGGTCATCCGGATCGCATCATGAAATGCAGCAAACCGTACAACTTGCCAATCATGGATACCTGGTCCTCAGCATCGAGTACCGGCTTATTGATGAGGCGATTTGGCCTGCCCAGATAGAAGACTGCAAGCTTGGTGTTCGGTGGCTTCGAGAGAACGCAGCGAAATACAATATCGATCCTGACCGAATCGGCTGTTGGGGCACTAGCGCTGGCGGTCATCTGGCGGCCCTTATGGGCGTTACAGGCGATAAGCTTGACTTGGAAGGCAATGGCGGTTCCCAGGGTTTCAGCAGTCGTGTGCAGGCAGTGGTCGATTTCTGTGGTCCGACCGTATTCGATGGCCGCCCAGAAGTATATTCAAATTTTACCGACAAGATGGCTGGCGGTACTTATGAACAGAAGCACGATATCTACAAGCAGATGAGCCCGCTTGTAAATGTCAATCCAAGGGCATGCCCTTTCCTCATTGTTAATGGAGAGAAGGATACGACTGTACCTTTACACCATGCCCAACTCATGACCGAGGCGCTGGAGCATGCCAACGTGCCAGTGGAGCTAATCATCGTGAAGAATGCTGGTCACGGCTACACGTTTGTCGCCCCTCCCGGCAGCCCTCCGGCCAAACCGTCGCCGAGTGAAATTGACTCAACCGTTCTGAAGTTCCTCGATGTGAACTTGAAGAAGTAGAGTTGGAGGTAGATTCTAATAAGACAATCATGAAAAAACACAATGAACAAAAAGAAAACCAAATGAAAAATTCATTAAAATGGTATTGGATGAAACCAGCTTTCTGGGGCTTTATGTTTGCATTTACCCTTTTGTTTGCTATAGCTTTTAAGCCAATTGGAGAGGTTCGGCAGGAAAAAGGGGAAATTGTGAAGGCTCCGTCTTTAGTCCAGCAGAAACCGCTTATCGTTCTCAATCCAGATGATCTGAACTTCCTGAAAGCGCCACTAGCGGAGTATACAAATTCCCTTAAGGAGAGTAGTGCACCCGGCTTTTGGGTTCAGGGATGGAACTCGCCGGAGCAATCTTTCCGATGGCACGTTACAGCTCCGAAAGCTGGCAGTTACGTCTTTGATATGTTGATCAGCGGAGAGCCGGGTACTACTGTTGAAATAATCAGTTCACTGAACCGCCTTACATTGACATTGCAACCTGGCAACGACCTTGGGGGGAATAACTGGAACAGGCTGCGTGTTCCGGGTTCTCTCTCATTGCCTAAGGGTGAGAGTACTATTACGGTGCGTAGTCCGGCACCCAAAGGTGCTTCTACTGCCAAACTGAATGGTATGGCCCTTGTGAGCTTGGAGTTCGCCACTGAGGCAATCCGCAAAGGTATAGATCAGCGCGTGAAAAAGTTTCGTTCGAATACGAAATGGTTCTCAGATGCAAAGTATGGTGTCTTTTTCCAGTGGGGGCAGTGGGGCTATCCGCAGACAGGTGAAAAGAAGAAGTGGCCTCAGATGGTTGACGACTTTGATGTAGAAAAGTTTGCCAACACCATGCAGGATATTGGGGCCGGGTATGTGATCTGGTCGCCTATGTGGCGCAGCTATTATTTTCCGGCACCGATAAAAGCTATAGAAGACCTGGTACCCGGACGGACATCAAAACGTGATCTGATCGGTGACTTAATAAGCGCGCTTGGGAAGCGTGGCATTAAACTGATGCTCTATTACCAATGCGGGCGTGGTGACAAGGAATGGCGGGCGGCAAATTGGAGTAAAAACGAAGACCCTAACAACTGGGGCGTCGACCCGGATTTTCGTAAGCATTGGGGCGACATCATTACGGAGATTGGAATGCGTTACGGCAAAGGACTGGCAGGTTGGCTGGATGACGAGGGTGAGTATCCAAAACCTTTTGAAGTGATTGCACGACAGATGAAAGCCGGTAATCCTGATCGCATCATATCTATTAATGATTGGGTTCGGCCAAGATTGACAGAATTTCAGGATTACCAGTTTGGGGAAGGATTCACGGGGCTCAACAATGGCGCGGGGATTCGGTATCCAAACGGTCCGGAGCGCGGTGGCAACGGCATATACGAAAAAGGTCCTCACAAAGGGCTTCAGGCTCATGGATGTTTCGTTCTCGATGGCCCAGATTGGGGCATATGGCGTCCTAATCAAACCATCAACCCACCACAATTCAACAATGAGCAGCTCACCTCAATGGTTGAAGAAGCTGTAAGTAGGAAGATCCCGTTGAGCTTTTGCCTGCTCATGTATGAGGACGGAACATTATCGGAAAAATCTCTTGAAGCAATGCGGCTGGTGAGGAAAGTTGCGCGAGGTAAGTGAATGGTGGAACGCCTTATATTATAAATTTAAAGAATAATACTTTTTATGAAAAGACCAATTTGGAAATCTGTTTTGCTTTTTGCCGTGTTCTTCATTTGCAGCAACAATAATACGAGTTTAGCTCAAACTGGTTTTAACAAACAGCGAATAGGGTGGTCATATGAATTTCCGAAAACCTACAAAGATTGGGCAAATGGCTATTTGGCTGAAAATGGAAAAATGGGGATCATTGTTTTTGACGATCCGCTTGATGAAACCGTGATATTCAATGATCGTAAATTTTATATGGCAGCAATTGATACTTTGTGCAACCGATCTTTTAACAAGGTCAGCGAAGCCGATTTAAAACTGATTCGCGATTATTGCACGAACGAAAACTGGAAAGCAGTTAATGATCTGGCTAACAAGGTACACGGTTGGAAAAACGGTGGAGAAGGTAGTAAACACCCTGGCTTTGAGATGAAGATCAACATACCGGAAAGTAAGGATATCAGTAATTACACAAGGATTTGTGATTACAACATAGGTGAAATCATTGTGAAATGCACTGACAATCGCGGAAAATGGGAGCGTCGCTCATTTGTTTCGCAAAAAGATAATGTGGTAGTACAACATCTTAAAGCCCCATCTGTGCAAAACTTAACTGTAATATCCAACTAACAACTGATGAAGGAATGCATTTTTCCGGAGATCTGAAATTTACCAATGCTTCAAACAGCGATTTTTTAAACCTAAGGGTAAATTATCCTGAAAATACAAATGGGGCTGGTTATGAGGGTATTATACGTGTTGTTATTGATGGAGGTAAAAAAAGTATTAGTGGGAATATTTTGACTGTCACCAATGCTAAAACAGTCACATTACTAACACGAACAGAAAAATATTATAGCAATTGTGAAAACCAATGGAACAAAAAGATATCCAAAATCAGCTCAAATAAATATCTATTAATTATAATACCTTGTAAAAAGGCCAGAAAGAAACACATCAGGCTATTTTTGACAGGGTAAAGTTTGATTTAAATGCCAGCGATACCGATCGGGCTTTGAGTAATGAAGAATTGCTGGACAAGCAAAAAAAAAGAAGTAGCTGTTCCCGCTTTATGGGAACGGATTTTCGATGCCGGACGGTATCATTATCTTTCTTCCAGTAGTGTAGTTTCTCCTCCCGATTTGCTCGGAATCTGGACTGGTGATTGTCATGCTGGCTGGAGTGGTTATTATTTTCTTGATGCCAATCTAAATTTGCTGGTCGTGGGTGGAAATATTGGCGATATGCCTGAAGCGATGGAGGGGTACTTTACTTTTATGGAGCGCCTGAACGACGGATTTAAAACCAATACCTTCAAATCGAATGCAGCAGGTTTAGCACAAGCAGCCTTTAAATCACGGTGCATGCGTTCGTGTCGTCCGTTTTGGTCTGGTCTTGTTGGGTTAGAATAAACAAGATCTATTCCCAATTCAATAAACCAATGTGATAGCGTGGTATATCTTTGAATAGCAGCTACAGATCCAAAAGGACTTCCGTTGTCTGTATGTATTTGTTTAGGGATGCCATACTTTCTAAAAACCTTTTCAAACTCTTGCTTAACAGAGAGAAAGTTTTCTTTATAATGTCCTTTTGCTGTAAATAAAAATCTGCTCTTTGAATCTGCAATAGTAAGTGGATGACAGTATATTTTATAGCCCATTAAAAACTTTCCTTTATAGTCTGCACTCCAAACTTCATTACATTTCTTAGGGTCGAAAACAGGAAAAACAGGCTTGACTCTTCTGCTGCGTTTTTGAGGTTTAACTAGGCCGTTTTTAAAAAGGATGTTATCAACGGTAACCACACTTGGAATAAGTTCTTCAGAATACTGTTTAAACAACAAAATGCGAATTTTTTTCGCACCCCAGAGCGGGTGTTTATTTTTTAATTTTAAGATTGAATCTTCAACTTATGATTGGTTCTATTCGGGTGATTAATTGGAGCTTTTTTCTTGCTCAATTAATCCCGATAGTCCCATTTTTTCATGCCGAGAAATCAACTTGTAAGCGGTAGGTCTCGATATATTAAATGACCTACAAAGTTCTGTGACGGTATACCTCCAGGTTAACCATTCATAAATAAATTCTACCTTTTGTTCCATTTTAGTTTTTGCTTTCCAGACCATGATAAATTATATTTTCAATTAATTTATGAATCTTAAAAGTGTAAACGATGTCCCTTTAACTTTGTAAAGGATGTTTCTTTATCTTACCGCCAGATTTATATACGGCCGGACTAACTTCAATAATAGATTTAAATACCCTTGAAAAATGATAACGGTCTGAAAAGCCTAACTTATAAGAAATATTTTCTATAGTTTCATTAGAATATTCCAATAACTCGCAAGCTTTAGCTATCTTCTTTTTTTGAATGAAATTGTGTAAAGTAATGTTCATCTCCTCTTTAAAAAGCCTAGCGAAAGAATTTGGAGCCATATTTACAATACCTGCTAACTCAGAATTACTCAATTTCTTATCAATCCTTGTTTCAATAAAACGGTGTACGGTTAATACCCTTTCATCAATATTTATTGTTTTCCATAATTCTGATCCAATATTAGAAATAGCTTCTTTTATAAAAGATTGCAACTTTAAATTAAAAGTCATCTTAAAATCTTTATTTTCAATTTTCAATCTTTCGGTTAAGTAAATTAATTGTTCTTTAAGACAATCAGTTAATTGAATTTCAAAAATTCCTGGTAACACATTATCAAAATGAGTTCCAAGATTAAAGTGTGTAAAAAAATGCATTAAATATTTATTGCTATAATAGACCTCATCATGTTTATCTGTTAAATTATTTCCAGAAACATGGATACCCGAATTATAGATATGCTGTTTTGAAAGTTGTGTAGAAAAAGAGGTGAAAGGAGAGATAATATATAAATAATCAGGAGTCATTTTATAAATTTCTTCTTGAAATTTTATCTCTCCTCCTTCATTTTTATTCCAATATAATCTCCAGAAAGGAAATACCATATCATGACAATCCCATAAGTTTAAATACCAATACCTACAGCATAAAAACTTTAAGTTAATGTCAATAAAATTTTGCTTAAAAGGAGCTGGGTCACCTAATTCAACACTATTTACAAATTTCATTTTGATTTATATGTTTAAATTACACACAAATATACAGATTTTAAATATCTCATTAAAAAATCATAACATCTACATTTACATAATAAAAAAAACATAATATTATGAGCAATCTTAAACTCTCTGCTGCGGTAGAAAAAGAGTTAAAAAAAATTTCTGAAGTTGCAGGCTATTTGTGGCAAAGAGAATGGGCAGAAAGAAATGCTGGAAATATATCCATGAACTTAACTTCTTACTTTAATATTGATGAAATAAAAAGTAAAACTAAAAATAGTAATTTCGTTTCATTTGATTTTCCGAAAGGCACAGGTGGATTTATTTTATTTATAACAGGCACAGGGTGTTACTTAAGAAGTTTAATAGATAACATTGAAGAAGCTTCATGTATTTTGTACATCAATGAAGATGCCACAGGTTACTCTATTATTTGGGGAGGTAAAAGCGCCAATTTTGGACCTACTTGCGAGTTAATTTCACATTCAAGTATTCACTTATTTAATAGTATTCATCATCCAGAAAATTTTGCGGTTCTGCATACGCATCCATTAGAATTAATTTGTATGAGCCATCATGAATTATTTGATAATGAAGAAGAGTTGAACAGGCAAATTTGGATGATGTGTCCTGAAGTTAAAGTTTTTGTGCCTAAAGGGATTCATTGCACGCCTTATGCACTATCTAGCACAGCGCATTTAGCAAAAGTTACCATTGAAGCATTTAAAACTAGAAATGTTTCTTTATGGGAAAAACACGGCGCAACAGCAACAGCACCAGATGTTATGAAGGCTTGGGACTTTTTAGACGTAGCAAACAAAGGAGCCAAAATGTTAATGATGTGTTGGGCGGCAGGATTCCAGCCAGCAGGCCTTTCTAATGAACAACTAACAGAATTAGAACAATTTATTTAATAGAAAAAAGTATAAAGTTTATGAATAGACTTATAGGTAGATTACCAAAAATAGGAATTCGTCCGGTTATAGATGGCAGAGAAGCTGGAGTAAGAGAATCATTAGAATCCCAATGTATGGATATGGCGAAAGCCGCTGCAAAACTTATTGAAGAAAATTTACGATTCCCTAGTGGAGAAAAAGTAGAATGCGTAATTGCAGACACAACCATTGGCGGTGTAGCTGATGCAGCTGCATGTGCAGATAAATTTAAAAGAGAAGGTGTTGAAATATCTTTAACCGTAACACCTTGTTGGTGTTATGGTACCGAAGTTATGGATACCGATCCTTTAATACCCAAAGCTGTTTGGGGTTTTAATGGGACAGAAAGACCAGGAGCAGTTTACTTAGCTGCAGCTTTGGCTGGATATTCTCAAAAAGGCTTACCAGCGTTTGGTATTTATGGAAAAGAGGTGCAAGATGCTGGCGATATGACTATTCCAAAAGATGTTGAAGAAAAATTATTACGCTTTACAAAAGCGGCGTTAGCGGTTGCTCAAATGAAAGGTAAATCTTATTTATCTATTGGTTATAGTTCTATGGGAATTTCAGGCTCTATGGCAGATGTTAATTTTTTACAAGATTATTTTGGAGTTCGGGCAGAGTTTGTGGAATCTGTTGAAATTTTAAGGCGTATTGACGAAGGTGTTTACGATAAAAATGAATTTGAAAAAGCATTAGCTTGGACCAAGAAAAACTGTAAAGAGGGCAAAGATTATAATAGCCCAGAAGCTCAAAAATCAGTAAAATTAAAAAATGCTGAATGGGAAAAAGTGGTTAAAATGACTTTAATCTGTAAAGATTTAATGATTGGAAACCCAAAATTAAAAGCATTAGGTTTTGGTGAAGAAGCTAAAGGTAGAAACGCTATTATGGGAGGTTTCCAAGGACAAAGACAATGGACAGATTATCAGCCTAATGCAGATTTTACCGAATCTATTTTAAATTCTTCGTTTGACTGGAATGGCATCCGTCAAGCTTTTATTTTCGCAACAGAAAACGATTGCTTAAACGCCGTATCCATGCTATTTGGTCATTTACTAACCAATAAAGCACAACTATTCTCAGATGTAAGAACCTATTGGAGTCCTGAATCTGTAGAAAGAGTTACAGGTAAAAAATTAACTGGAATTGCAGAAAAAGGCATTATTCACTTAATAAATTCTGGTTCTACAACTTTAGATGCTACAGCACAACAAGTAGATGCAAAAGGAAATCCAACAATGAAACCTTTTTGGGAAATAACAGAAAATGACGTTCAGCGTTGTTTAGATAATACAAAATGGCCAGCTGCCATTGGAGAATATTTTAGAGGTGGCGGTTTTTCTTCTCAATTTAAAACTCGTGGTGAGTTACCCATGACAATGTGTAGACTAAATTTAGTAAAAGGAATGGGTCCTGTTTTACAAATAGTTGAAGGTTGGAGCGTAGAATTACCGATAGATATTCATACCATATTAGACGAGAGAACAAACCCTACTTGGCCTACAACTTGGTTTGTCCCTAGATTAACAGAAAAGGGGTTTTTTAAAGACGTTTACACCGTTATGGCAAAATGGGGTGCAAATCATGGTGCAATTTCACACGGGCATATTGGTGCCGATTTAATCTCTTTAGCATCCATGTTGCGAATTCCTGTAAATATGCACAACATTGCTGATGATTCTATTTTCCGTCCAAGTGCATGGTCTGCTTTTGGCGAAAATTTAGAATCGGCAGATTATAGAGCTTGTGAAAATTACGGACCTCTTTATGGCTTTAAAAACTAGTGTTGATATTTTTTTATAAGATAATATGATAAAGGTTATTGCCGTTTTTGATATTGGCAAAACAAATAAAAAATTATTTTTATTTGATAAAAATTTTGATGTCGTATATGCAAACTCTAAACGTTTTGAAGAAGTTTTAGATGATGATGATTTCCCTTGTGATGATATAGAATCAATTGAAGCTTGGATGAAAAACGAGATTAAATCCATTCAAGATAAAAATGAATTTACTATAAAGGCCATCAATTTTTCTACACATGGTGCCACATTGGTTTATCTAGACCAGGAAGGAAAAAAAGTTACACCGCTTTACAATTATTTAAAACCTTTAGATATTGATTTTTCACCATTTTATGAAACTTATGGAGGCATAGAAGAATTTTCAAGAAAAACAGCCTCACCAGCTTACGGCATGCTTAATGCGGGCTTACAAATGTATTGGCTAAAAAACTGTAAACCTCATTTCTGGAAAAAGACAGTTAACGTATTACATTATCCCCAATACCTAAGCTATTTGTTTTCTAATAAGATAACAGCCGATTTCACCTCTGTTGGCGCACATACAGCTACATGGGATTTTGATAATATGACCTATCACAATTGGTTACAAAATGAAAATATTAATTTGCCTGAACCAAAACCAGGAAAACAAGCCACCTTATCCATTGTAAACAGACAAGAAATTTATATAGGTAAAGGCTTGCACGATAGTTCGTCATCTATCATACCTTTATTGGAAAACCTTGATAACTCTAATAGAGAATTTATTTTACTATCAACAGGTACTTGGATTATTTGTATGAATCCTTGCAGTAAAGAAACATTAACAGCTCACCAATTGAAGAATGATTGTCTGTGTTTTATGACACCCGATAAAAAGCAAATAAAATCATCTATGCAATTTTTAGGTCGGGTACATGAAGTTAATGCTATAGTTTTCGCAAAGCATTTTAATGTTGAAGCATATCATTATTTAGAACTAAACTTAAATCAAACGCTTTGCAATGCTATATTTAATAAGTCGAAATCTGTGTTTTTTAAAGATGAAATGGCATCAGACTATATGGCAGATTTAAACGAACTGAATAACTTTAAAAATTATGAACAGGCTTATTATCAATTAATTTTTGAAATAAGCCATCTTGTTTATCGAGGTATTGAACGCATTTTAGACTCAAATAATAATTTAAAAGACGTCTATATTTCAGGAGGCTTTAATAAAAACAAAATCTTTGTTGCATATTTAAGTTTAATGATGCCAAATCAAAAAATCCAATTTCCAAAAGGCAAAAATGCAAGTGCTTTAGGCGCAGCTATGTTAATGGAAACCTATTTAAAAAACTAAAAAAAAAATTATCATGTTAAAGGGAATATCACCATTAATTAGTCCAGAATTGCTAAAAATTTTATCGGAGATGGGGCATGGGGACGAAATTGTTTTTTCGGATGCACATTTTCCTGCAAAATCATTTAATGCTAATGTATTGCGTTTAGATGGTGTTAAGATTCCGGAATTACTGTTAGGTGTTTTGCCTCTTTTTGAACTTGATAGTTATGACCCTGCTCCACTAATAATGATGGCAGCTGTTGAAGGTGACAGCTTAGATCCAAAGGTTAAAGAAAGCTATTTAAAAAGTATACGTAAAATCTACCCAAATTATTCCCCTATAATTAATATAGATCGCTTAGCGTTTTATGAAAGAACCACCAATGCTTTTGCAGTAGTAGTAACTGGAGAAACGGCTAAATACGGGAATATCATTTTAAAAAAGGGAGTCACTCCAGTTTTATAGTTGAAAAATAAAATTATTAGGTAATACTGCTAGTTTAAGGAAATCAAGGAAGATAAATTTAAGAAAATCAAAAAATTGTAGCTAAAATAATATAATTAGAATAGTGTATTATACAGAACCTTCAAAAAAAAATAATCCGAAGTTTTAAATAGAAATTTCAGTAATAGTTCAAGCTCATATACACGTTGAGTATTAAAAACTATTTAGGCTAAAAGTAATGAGAGAATTTTAATTCATAGTAACAATTTTTAACTCTATTTTGCTTAAGATACTATCTAGACGAGTAAACCCAATTCAATTTATTTCAGTCTTAATATACTTCTCATATAGTTTAATTTTATTCCTTTTATTTAAATTGTAATTTTTAACTTATAACATTTAGTTAAATCCATTTTTAGTTAAAATATAGAGCATCAATAGTTTGAGTTTAACCCCTGCCAAATGTTACCATAACTAATAATATGCTAAATGTTTATATTATACATAAATATGAGAATTTTAAATATAGCATATAATGTTAACTTATTGTTAATTTACAAAGTCCAATACATAATAAAAAAATTCTATCAAGAAAAACTGGTGACTAAATAAAACTAACCTTTAAAAATAAAAACATGATATGAAATCTACATTGCAATAAAAAAATAAACCCAAAAAAAGGGAAGTTTTTTTGGGTTTTGGGAAGAGAAATCAATTAAACAGTTTAAAACTTAATTAATTAAATTCTAAAATTATGAAAAAAACAATTAATGGAAGAGTCATAATTGGCTATATTCCAAATTTTAATTCAAAAATAAAGCTAACAGCAGTTTTGCTGTTATTTTGCTTATCGGGCAGCTACGCAATCAATACTTTTGATATAAGGGATAGCGATTATTTAGATTCCAATAATATTACGACTATAGAAATTATTAGTGAAATTGACAATATAAATATTACTGACCAGGACTTTAATTTAAAAGGTACTGTTACGGATAGTAATGGCCAACCTTTAACTGGTGCTAATATTCTTGAAAAAGGGACTACAAATGGAACACAATCTGATTTTGATGGAAAATTCTCTATAAACTTATCAAGTGAAAATGCTATACTGGTAGTTTCTTATTTAGGATTTTTAACACAGGAAGTAGCAGTAAATAAATTATCTACAATTAATATAGTACTTAAAGAAGATTCTGCCAAACTTGATGAAGTTGTGGTTATTGGTTATGGTTCTTCTCTAAAAAAAGATCTAACAGGATCTGTTTCATCAATAAGTTCTGATGAGCTTACAAGAATACCTACAACCGACCCGATAAAGGCTCTTCAAGGAAGTGCTCCAGGTGTAAGAGTGGCAGTGGCAAGTGGAGCCCCTGGGAGTAGTGCTATAATAAGAATTAGAGGCGCTAATTCTTTGTCAGCTGGAAATGAACCATTATATGTAGTTGATGGTGTTTTATTGGATGGAAGTTTGGGAAGTGAAGTTAGTGTTAATGATATAAAATCAATTGATATATTAAAAGATGCCTCTTCTACAGCAATTTATGGTTCTCGAGGTGCAAATGGTGTTGTGGTTATTACAACCAAGAGAGGTCGTTCAGGTAAAACTGTGGTCACCTTTGACTCCTACATTAGCACACAATCCATTATTAAAAAATTAGGATTATTAAATGCTAATGACTTTAAAACTTTACATTCAGAGGCTTTTGCAGCTAATGGAGTACCAACAGATCCTTCTATTATTAATTCTACTGTTAATGTTGATTGGCAGGATGAATTATATCAAAATGCGCTCCAACAAAATCATCATATTTCCATATCAGGAGGTAATGAAAAGTCTACATACTATCTATCCACCGACTTTTTAGATCAAGAGGGGCTTATTAAAACCACAGGCTTTAAAAGGACTTCTTTTAGATTGAATAGTGATCATAATTTAACAGATAATTTGAAAATCAGACAAAATCTTACACTTTCTCGTGGTAGCGATAATTTTATCAATATAGGAGCTCTTGCTAATGCTGTTTTATGGGCACCTCCTACTTTACCAGTTCAGGATGAAGATGGTAATTATACTGTCGTATCACAGCCATTTGCTCGCACTAATCCAATAGGATTAAGAGATCTTACAGATTTTGAAAGTAAGAGTCTAAATATTATTGGAAACGTTGGAGTCGAATGGAAAATTGGAGCTGGTTTCATCGCCGATATTAATTATGGCTATGAAGAGAAAAACATAAACACTGAAACTTTTCTTACTTCAGGAATTCTCGGGTCTAACGGAGATGCATCAAAGAGTTCTTTAATTACAACCAATTGGTTAACGGATTATTTGATAAAATTTGAACCTGAAACTAAGGGCGATCATTCAATAAAGGCTTTGGTTGGTATGACTATGCAAGAATCTGAAATTTCGGGAACAACTGCTAGTAATAGTCTATTTCCAGATGAAGCTATTACAACTAATGCATTGCAAAATGGAACGCTGCCTAGAGTATCAAGTAGTAAAACAAAATCATCATTAATATCCTATTTAGGAAGAGTAAATTATAGCTTTAAAGATAAGTATTTGTTAACATTGTCAGGAAGGTATGATGGTTCTTCAAGATTAAGCGCAGGTAATCAGTATGCTTTTTTCCCATCGGGAGCTTTGGCGTGGAGACTTGGAGAAGAATCTTTTATAAATGAATTGAACTTTTTTGATGATTTAAAATTAAGAGTGAGTTATGGGTTTACAGGTAACCAAGCAGTATCGCCTGTATCCGCTTTTACATTATTAAGAACAGTTAGTTACAGTGATGCACAACTCACGGGGTTTGTACCAAGCAGATTGGGTAATGAAAATTTAAAATGGGAAAAGACAGGGCAGTTTGATATTGGAATAGATTTTTCTATACTAGATAATGCTTTAAGTTTTAGCGCCGATTATTACAAAAAAAATACCACAGATCTTTTATTGAACATTCAATTACCTGCGTCATCAGGTTTTATAACTGCATTTGGTGATACAGCAACTAGCAATATTGGTGAGGTTGAAAACAAAGGTTTTGAGTTTTCGGTTAGTGGAAATTACAAAACAGGTAATCTCTCTTGGAATACCAGTTTTAATGTATTTACTAATAGAGCTAAAGTATTAGATTTGGGATTACTACCCGATGGTTCTCCTAAAAAGGAAATATTATCAGGGGGTTTAATAGTTAGATTAGGGGAAACACCATTTCAGCCCTATGGGCAAACTGTTACGGGAATTGGTTCCAACGGCGAGTTTACATTTAAAGACAATGATGGGAATGGTTCAATTACAGATCTAGACAGAACTATTATTGGTGATTTACAGCCCGATTTTTCTTTCGGATTATCTAATAATATAAAATATAAAGATTTTGATTTTTCCTTTCAGTTGGTAGGATCTATTGGGCAAGATATTTATGCACAGGCCATTGGCGCCTCTTATGCTTTAAATGGGCAGTTTAATATTTTGCAAAGCGTGTTTGATCAAAGAGGGATAACAGCACCTTCTCCAAGATCTAATAGATCAGGTAGTCAAAACGCTAATACCGAATTTATTTTTGACGGTTCTTACGCAAGATTTAGAGACATATCATTATCATATACCTTTCCTGAAGCAATCTTTAAAACAACGGGTAATCTTAGGATATATGCCAGTGCACAGAACATGATTTCTTTTGTGAAAAAGAATTACCCGCTTTATGATCCAGAAATGTCATCTTCAGGGAGTCAATTTGGTATAGACAGTGGAGGATATCCAACATTTAAAAGTATAACTTTTGGTTTAAGTTTAAAATTATAAAAAAAAAAATCATGAAAAAAATAATAATATTAATCGGTATAGTTCTTACATACTCTTTTTTTGGATGTAGTGACTTTTTAGATAACGAACCATATTCTGAGTTTGCTCCAGATAATTTATATGAAAGTAAAAGTGGTATAAATGCTGGCATCATAGGATTGTATGACAATTTAAATGGATGGCCTTCTCTATACCAGTGGAATGCATGGCAACTAAGAGAATCATTAACAGAATATTCAACGCCAGATCCGGCCTCTGTAGATCCTTCTAGAATTGGTCAAAATGATTTAGATAATCAGATTTGGGCTTTAAGAGCAAATTGGTCTTGGTTTTATAAAATTATAGCTTCTTCTAATGCTCTTTTAGTGGCTTCAAACAATATTGAATTTAATGGTAAAGAAGAACTCCTTGCAGAAGTGAAGTTCATGAGAGCTTATGCATACTTCGGAATTGTCCGATTTTTTGGGCCTGCTGTTTTGGTAACTGAACCTTTTGACCCAAGCCTTGAGCCTTCAGGGGTATCGGATGAGGCTGATATTTATAGCCTCATAGCAGAGGATTTAGATTATGCCATGCAATATTTGCCATTAAATTCGGTAAATGCAGGAAGAGCGAACAGATGGGTTGCTAAAGCAATGGCAGCACAATTTTATCTTACTCGTGCAGGTAATCCAATAAATGGAGGAGTTCCAGATTATACTAAAGCTAGAGATTTGGCCAAGGAAGTTATTACATCAGGGCCTTATGCTCTTGTTAATTATGATCAAGTATTTAGAGTAAATGGTAACCAAGAAGTTCTTTGGGCTGTAAAAAATCGAATTACAGGTAATGAAAACCATTTTGGCTTTATATGTTTTCCTAGAAATGGTTCTGGTCTTAGTGTTTTTGGAGAGGCAGTGGGATTACCTACAGCATCTTTTATTAATAGCTTCCCTAACGGTGACTTTAGAAGACAGTGGGGTATTAGAACCCAGATAAATGTAAAAGGAACTTTAGAAACTTCTAATGTACCATTTTATGCTAAATTTTTAGATGAAGATAATTTAAGTACTACTGCAAATGTTTTTGGTTTTGGATTGGATGTGCCAATCATTAGATTGGCAGATTTATATTTAATTGCTGCAGAAGCTGAAAATGAAGTTAATGGTCCAACTTCAGATGCCTATTTATGGGCAAATACAGTGAGGGCTAGAGCAAGAATAAATCCTTTAGATATAACACATGTCCCAAATTTTACGGGCTTAGACCAAGTATCCTTTAGAGAACAGATATTTAGAGAAAGAAGACGTGAACTTTTCTTTGAAGGGGATGGATGGTTTGATTTAAAACGTTTAAACAGATTTAATTTGATTTCTACTGAAAGATCCCAATATCCATTAGTAAATCCAACCATTGGAAATTGGCCAATTCCGGATTTTGAAACAGACAATAATCCGAATATAGTTCCAGGGAATTAAGTCATAAATATTATTAAGTTTTTTCGAGTAAGTAGTTAAATAAAGAATGGAGAACAAAGTTATCCTCCATTCTTTATTTAAAACAACAGCATTTATTAATAATGTGTAGTTATATCTCGATAACCCTGTAAATCCTTTTCATTATTAAATTATAATTTAATTTATAAAAATGAATTATGAATAAGACACTTAAACAATCCATTAATAATTTTATTAAAACAATAACTTATATTTTAGTTATAGCTGTATTGTTTCAATGCAAAAATTCTGTTAATAATTTGGAATTAGAAAAATTGTATTATCCAACAGCCACCAAAGATGCTATTATATTGCCAATTCTCAATGCCGATCTTAAAGGCGAAAATGCACAGAAAATAGTATCCCATTGTAAAATTATAGGAAATGCAGAGCTAAATTGGAGTGTTGAAATTGAACAAACCGATGATTATGATATAGTACTGAATTATTCTGTCTTAGAAAATGGAGCTAGTGCCATAATAAGTTCAGCTGGTAAAACAACTTCTCACAATTTAGAAATAACCAAGGGTAGAGCTATAAAGTACCCCTTTAATTGGAGATTGAATATGGAACGTAAGTTAATAGGGCAAATAAGTCTTACAAAAGGATTAAATGCACTTAATTTATCCTTAAATGTTTCGAACGAACAGATTGAAACCAATATCTCCTCACTTGAACTAATACCGTCATCAAAAAAGAAATTGATTGCCAATGACCTAAAAAGGATTGAATCCATTCGTCCTGATATGAAATGGTTTTCCAAATTACGTTATGGTGCTATGTTTCATTGGACATCAGAGGCCATGCCACTTTCAGGAGAACCTAAGTCTTATAAAGAAGCAGTAAAAGATTTTGATGTTGATGCCTTTGCGGTTATGGTAGAGAAAATGGGGGTTGACTACATTATTTTTACAGGTTGTCATGCCCAACCTCATTTTCCAGGGCCTCTTAAGCAATGGGAGAAGGAATTTCCAGGAATGACAACAGAAAGAGATCTCATATCCGAAATATCTGATGCGCTGAAAAAGAAAAACATTAAGTTTATCCTATATCTATCCACCCACATATATGGAAAACTCAAAGATGTAGAACAAGATGAATTTGAAAGACTAAATTTTGAATTGATTTCGGAAATTGGGGAGCATTATAAAGACAAAATTGACGGTTACTGGTTTGATGGCTGGTATCAATGTCATGAAAAATTCCCAACTTTTGATTATGAAAAATTCTACAATATCAGCAAAATTGGAAATCCAAATCGTCTGTTGGCCTTGAATACATGGCTGTACCCAATTAATACGCAGTGGCAAGATTATTGGGCAGGAGAATTATACACAGAAGGTGTGCCACAGAGTCAGTCGATTTGCCAGACAGGTCCGGCCAAAGGTCTACAATTCCATCACCTTGTTGTATTACAAACTGACGAAGGTTGGGTGCATACTAAAATGAACACCAGAATTGCTTCTCCGAGTTATACTAATGAAGAGTTAGTTAAATATATTTCTTCATGCCACGAAATTGGTCCTATTACCCTTAATATGAGTATATATCAGGATGGGACAGTTGGTGAAGAAGCATTGGAATTTATGAAAAATGTAAAAACCCATTTTAAAAACAATTAAACGTGCCAAAAATAAATTTATTAATGCTCATCGCATTTGTCTTTATAGGATTGTCTAAATCCCAAGCACAAAATACTATTTTAGAGGAACATACAATTCCAGTTTATGAAGTCCTCTCTAATAGAACAACTTATCTGGTAACAGGTGATAGGTCAGCAAGTTCAGGGAACCCTTCTGGTGCTGTTATTTCTGGTGATATGGTTATTAATAATACTAAAGAATGGGTGGAAAATTGGGTGTCGCCCAAAGATTCCTTGTATTGGAGGATAAAATGCCAGAAACCTGGAAAATATGCATTATCCCTAATTTATCGTTGTACACAAGACCCAGGAGCAGAAATATCTGTAGCGATTGATGGCGAATCTTATCCTATTCAGGTAAAAAAATTCAAGGGGATGTACGATATGTACAACCACAACTGGGATATTCATGAAACTGAACAAATATTTAATTTGTCAAAAGGGGAAACAAAACTTATCGTGAAGGCCAAAGACATATCGGATAAGAAAACGCTTCATCTCTTTGCAATAGGATTAACACCTTTGTCTGCAATAAAATCCATTAAAAAAGAAGAAAAAAGGGCTCTAAAAGCAAGGGCAAACCCAGAATGGTTTCAAAATGCAGGTTATGGGTTAATGGTGCATTGGTTTCCAGAATGTGCACCTCGAACCGGTCCTCTCAAACCGTACAAGCAGGCTGTCAATGATTTTGATGTTGAGTGGTTTGCAAATAGGGTTCAAAGTTCAGGGGCAAAATATTTAATCCTAAACCTTGCAGGACAAAGTTTTCCTGCACCTATTCAATCATGGGGAAAGCATCACCCCAACGGCACTATTACACAAAGGGATTTAATTAAAGAGCTAGCTGAAGCACTACATCTGCGTGATGTTAAATTCATTTTAGCACAAGGGCTGCCAGAAACTGGTAGGTTCTTTCAAGTTGGATATAAAGAGCATGTTAAAAATTTCATAGAAATTTTCACTGAAATCGGGCAGCGTTATGGAAAACTAATTGACGGCTTGTTTTTTGACGGAGGTAGGGAGCTTATCCCATATCCAATTGATTGGGAAGGGATGTATAAAGCGGGAAAAGTAGGAAATAAAGATAGGATTGTGAGTTATAACTTCTGGGTATTACCCATAACTACTCCATGGATTGATTACTTTACTGGAGAAGGGTGTAATAATCAATTTGCACCAATTACGGATCAATTTATCCCATATGGCACAGGAAAAGGCTTACAAAATCACGCTATGTTTCCAATAGATGATGGTCAACGCTGGTGGAACAAAACATTGAATTACGAAATGAAAGGACCTTCATTTGAAACAGAAAAACTGATTACATTTATTAAGGGTTCAAAAAAAAATAGGGTTCCAATTACGTTAAATGTTAATGTTTATCAAGATGGATCGTGGAACGATGAAACTCTTGAACAATTAAAGGAGATTAAAAAAGCCGTTAATCAATTTTAGTATTAATAAAAACTCAATTCCTTTTATAGATTTATAGAAGTGCTTTTAATCACAAAATGAAAATTGTTCATTTGTTTAATCATATAACGGAACCTCATGTTTAAAAACAGCCTTTCAAGCATATAAAATTATGAAACATATTAAGTTCTATTTAATATCACTGATAAGACTATGGGCGTAAACTTGATGCCGGAAGTTATAGCTGTATTATAATAGAAAAAAAAATAAGCTTAACTCCTTTGCAGAACTTGATATAACAATTTTTACTTAATCCATATAATTTTAAAAATCAAAAATCATGAAGCACAAGATGGAAACATTCAAAATCTCTGTTCACCTTATTAGACTGATGATCCTTGGAGGATTGATTTTGCTAATCAATGGTACTAGTCTTTACGGTGCAACGCAAGACATTTTACAGGAACCATACCCACCCGTTCGGATCAAATCAAACGATGTGACAGTTCTTATGTCAGACCGTGCAAAGCTTAATGGTGGGATGAAAATAGCTAACGGAGGTGATTTAAAACGATTCTATGTGCAAAACTGGACGAATACTGATGAATCTTTCGAATGGAGCGTAGAGGCTCCAAAGAATGGTAAGTATACAGCAGACATATTAATTGCAGGGACTCCGGGCGTTAAAGTTGAAATTTCAGGTCCGCGCAACAAAATTATATGCACACTCGCAGAGAATGGATGGGACAAGATTGCTGTTCCCGGAGAGCTGCAATTGCAAAAAGGGTCAAATATTGTCACTATTAAGGCTTTCGATGTTGCAAACCTTAAATTAAAATCCCTTGAATTGATAAATTCGGCCGACAAGTCGAAGATTGAAAAACGGATAAAAGAATTCCGCTCTGACACAAAATGGATGGCTGATTCAGGTTATGGACTGATGTTCCAATGGGGAGGGTGGGGATATCCCCAGCATGGACCCAAGAAAGAATGGCCAAAAATGATTGATGATTTCAATGTTGAGTCATTTGCAAATATGTGTGCAGAAGCGGGGGCTGGATATGTAGTATGGTCTGCAACATGGATGACCTATTATTTTCCTGCACCGATAAAGGCGATTGAAAACATTCTGCCAGGTCACACCTCTTCAAGAGATCTGATAGGCGAATTGGCTGATGCACTGAACAAGCGTGGAATAAAGATGATTGTCTATTATCACCTTGGTCGCTGGTGGGCAAAAAACGAGGTCCCAAAGTATGGGTGGGCAAAAAACGGGCCATCCGAAGAAGACCATAAATATTTTACTGAAACCTTCTGTTCCATAACAACTGAGGTTGGCATGCGTTATGGTAAAAAGCTTGCCGGATGGATGATTGACGATGGTATGATATATTACCCGGCCCCGTTCGAACAGATGGGTAAGGCACTCAAATCCGGCAATCCCGATAGGCTCATTTCATATAATTCATGGGTATTACCCCGGTTCACCAATTTTCAGGATTTCTTTATGGGAGAAGGCAATGAGGATGGTAACGCCGGATCAGGACCGAAAGGCGGTGACGGCATTATTGCCAAAGGCCCTCAGAAGGGATTGCAAGGCTTTGCCTGTTTTGTCCTAGACGGACCGGACTGGGGGCTCTACAAGGCCGAAACAAAGATCAATCCGCCTCGATTTACCAGGGATCAGATTACAGCATTGGTCAACAACGCTTTGGAACGAAAGCTTGCATTGAGCTTCAATCTGCTTATGTATGAAGACGGTTCTGTTTCTACGGAATCACTTGACATGATGAAGTATGTACGAAAGATTGTCCGTGGAAAATAAATTATTTTGTAAAAGTTAACCTGTTAAAGAGTTTAAATAAGCATTAGTAATATATCGATGAAATAAGAACATGAATATGTTAATCGTAAATTGAAGTGATCAGAGGAAGATAGATCAATTCAGCTCAAGGAGCCAGGAACTTGGAAGCTCAGGCTCGATGATAACACAACTATTATGGGTATGGGTGCGCGGGGCGTAACTTGCTGGAAATCTTACCAACATTGGTCGTTCAGGAGTTAAGCTTGTCAAAGATGCATCAGTTTTTGGTTTCATATTAGTTTATTTCATTATGAAATGGAAAGTGTAGGCGACATATGAAGACGAACAATCAATAACTCTTCTTTAATGCAGCTCAAAAAACCAATTTGGATTTCTAAAATAACTAAAAAATAAAGAATTATTATGAAAAAAGAAATTAGAACTGGAATACTAGGATTAATTGTTTCGGTTAGTATAATTACCCAAAATCAGGCAAAATCAAATGTCAATATCGAAATGATGGAAGACCATGGAAAAGAAAACATAATTGATCAAGAGCAGAGTGCATCTGCGTGCATTAATCTTAGCACGGGAAAGAGCACCTTTCTCTATTGCACTGAAGCAAATATTATTGAAGGAAAGCTTGAGGTTCAGGGAGGCAATAACATGACCTGGGAAGGAAACGCCAAAATGGAATGGGAGATAAATGTTCCGGAAAACGAGGAATATGAATTGTTCCTGATAGCTAACATTCGAAATGAGGCAACAGGAGAAAAACTAAGCTTTAAAACCGATGAAAAAACTTATAGATTTGAACTTGCAGAAACAAAGGGCCCTTACCAAGGAGGGCGTAATTTTCAGAGGGTGTTGCTTTCTTCTGAAGTGGACTTAAAGAAAGGCATACAAAAAGTAGCTTTATTAAGCGAGGGAATTTCAAAAGAAGGTGTTTTAATCGATATTCGTTCCATAGAGCTTTTACCTGTTTCAGCAAAACAAAAAATTGAGAAAGAGGAATTACGAGCTATAAATTCAAGAGAAAGTATTGATTGGCTTATTAAAAGTGGATATGGTTTAATGTTCCACTGGACCTCTCAGAGTGTTCAGCCTGATGGTACTATTAAAAGTTATGAGGATGCCGTTAATGCGTTCGATGTAGAACAATTTGCAAACATAGTAGAGGAGACCGGTGCAGGTTATGTTATATTCACTATCGGACATGCGGAGTCCTATTGTCCAGCACCAATTAAAAGTTGGGAAATTCGCCACCCCGGAAAAACAACAAAAAGAGACTTAATTACTGAAATGGCAGATGCCCTAAACAAAAAAGGAGTACAATTAATTTGTTATATAAATGGTCCTCTTACCTTTAAACTCAACGTAAAAGAAACTCCTTCGGAAAAGGATAAACTGGATTTTGTATCTAATTTCCAGGATATGCTGAAAGAAATAGGGCAGCGGTATAAAAGCAAAATTGCAGGTTATTGGTTTGATAGCTGGTACCAGATTTTTGAAAAATATCCTGACGTTCCTTTTGAAGAATTTAATAAAGCTACTAAGCTGGGAAACGAGAAACGAATTATCTGTTTAAATTCTTGGATATATCCTAAGGTAACACCATGGCAAGATTATTGGGCTGGTGAGGTTGCTAGTCCTGTTACTCTTCCTGACAACGGTTTTATGAAAGGCGGGCCAGTTCCAGACTTACCTTATCAAGCACTATTGATAATGGAACCTTATTGGGTACAACAGAAAGCCGCAATGCCTGATCCTCGATTTAATTCTACTCAATTAAGTCAATATATTATTGGTTGCATGGAAAATGGAGGTGTAGTTACTGTAAATATGGGTATTTATCAAGATGGAACTGTTGGAGAGAAAGCTTTGGAGGTAATGAGGGAAGTTAAAATTAAGGTTAAAAAAAAATGAAAGATCTGAGTATTTAAAGTTTATTATTATTCAAAAATCATTTATTTCAAAGTATCCTTATTATTACTTGAGTTATATAATTTATGCATATTATACTTATATATTTTTAAAATTAATTATAACACACATTAATCATTATGAAACATTTATTTCAACTAATTCTTTCCGTTCTCTTTGTTTTTATATTCTTTGGTTGTAATTCTTCGGAATATCATTTATACGTTGGAGAGAGTATAAATGAGCCAGATAAAGTAGAATTCAAAAATGTAGAGAATGCTCTTAAAAAGGCAAGAGAAATTAGACAAAAGGAAAAAAATTCAAAGATCATTATCCATATACATAAAGGGGAATACCGATTGGAATCACCATTGGAAATTACCCCAGACCTTAATTTTATAAAAATTGTAGGTGATGGTTCAGATAAAGTTACCATTAAGGGATCTAAACAACTAAAATCTAATTGGGAAAAATATGATGAGCATATTTGGGTATCTAAAATGCCTGACAGCACTAATTTTGATCAGTTATTCGTAAACGGTATTAGACAAAATTTGGCGCGATATCCCAATTATGACGAAAATGCAGGTTATTGGCAAGGACATGCTGCTGATGCTATTTCCGCAGAGCGTCTTAGTTCATGGTCCAAGCCAATTGGTGCTATAGTGCACGTTATGCATGCAGGAGAATGGGGTGGGTTTCATTACACTATATCTGGAATCAACGAAAAAGGAGAGCCCATATTATCTGGAGGACACCAAAACAATAGACCATCAGGTATGCACAAAGAATATAGGATGGTAGAAAATGTATTTGAAGAGCTCGATAGTCCAAGTGAATGGTATTACGATAAAGATTCAAAAAAACTATACTATTGGCCAGAAGCCGGTGTTGATATTCAAAAGGCTATTGTAGAAGGAGTACATTTAAAGCATCTAGTTGAAATAATAGGAGAAGAAAAACTACCAGTAAAAGGTGTTTCTATAGAAGGAGTCCATTTTGAGCATGCACAAAGAACTATTATGGAGGATTACGAGCCTTTACTTAGAAGTGATTGGACCATTTATAGAGGAGGTGCATTATTTATAGAAGGAACAGAAAATATTACCGTAAAGGATTGTGAGTTTTCAAATTTGGGAGGAAACGTTATTTTTGTTAGCAATTATAATAGAAATACAACAATTACTGGAAATCATATACACGATTGTGGAGCTTCGGCTATAAGTTTTGTTGGTAGTCCTACTGCAGTGCGTTCTCCCTCATTTCAGTACAATGAGTTTGTTCCAATCACAGAAATGGATACCATAAAAGGGCCAGCAAACAATATGTACCCCAAAGCATGTACGGTAGACAATAATTTGATATATAGAATTGGAAGGTTGGAAAAGCAGACCGCAGGTGTAGAAATTTCAATGTCCATGGATATTACAGTTAGCAACAATAGTATTTATGAAGTACCTAGAGCAGGCATAAATGTGAGCGAAGGTACATGGGGAGGTCATATGATAGAATATAATGACGTATTTAATACCGTATTGGAGTCTGGAGATCATGGCTCATTTAATTCATGGGGAAGAGATCGTTATTGGCATCCGGATCGTGAAATATTGGACGAAATTGCAGCAAATAATCCAAAAATGCCTTTATGGGATGCTATACATACCACCATTATACGAAATAACCGTTTTAGGTGTGACCATGGCTGGGATATTGACTTAGATGATGGATCTACTAATTATAAAATATATAATAATGTATGTCTTAACGGTGGTTTAAAATTGCGAGAAGGATTTTATAGAACTGTAGAAAATAATGTTATTATAAATAACGGATTTCATCCTCATGTGTGGTTTAAAAATAGCGAAGATATTTTTCGTAAAAATATTGTTTTTACCGATCATAAAGACATCAGGTTGCAAGCATGGGGTAAAGAAGTAGACTTTAATTTATTTACTGACGAAGAAGAACTTTTAAAAGCCCAAAAAAACAATACAGATTTACATAGTGTTTTTGGAAATCCAGAATTTGTTAATCCAAGTATTGGAGATTATACTGTTTCTAAAAATTCACCTGCTTTTAATATAGGATTTAAGAATTTTGCAATGGATAGTTTTGGAGTAAAGAAAACAACTTTAAAGAGAATGGCAAAAACCCCTGAAATTCCGATAATATGGTCTTTAAGTGATAAAGAAAAAACAAAGCAGATTAGTTTAAATTGGCTTGGTGCCCAAATTAAAAATATTGAAACACTTGGAGAAAGGTCTGCATCCGGGTTAAATAGAAACGAAGGAGTTTTAATAATAGCTATCGATGCTAGAAGTATACTATCTCATTCTGAACTTCAGTCAGGTGATGTTATCATTGGTGGAGAAGGAGTAGAAATTAATAAAATTTCAGATTTAATGAAAATATTTCAAGAGCATAATTGGAAAGGAATCTTAAATTTAAAAATTTTCAGGAATCAAAAGACCTCAGAAATAACAGTAAAAACTAAATAAACTTTCTGTGCTAAAAATGAAGCTTTGTATTGATATATAAAATTTAGTTTTTTAAATTTACTTATGAATATTTAACTTTTATGTTTAAATTGCATCAAATATTTTAATAATCTGAAAACTAAAAACTGCATACGTTTTTGCATACGATTTTATAATTTTCAGGGCTTTTGAGCTTAATATTTGTGCTTAAATCATTTTAAACACAGAGCTCATAACCCGAAGGTCACTGGTTCGAGTCCAGTTCCCGCTACAAAGTATAAAGTATTTAAAAGGAACGGTTTAGTTTACTCTAAACCGTTTTTTTTTATGCAAAATATTTTAGATTTACTTACTTTAGAGGTTCAAAAAGAACACGATTCTGAACACAAATCCTATTTTCTGAGCCCAAAATTTATAAGACCGATGGCGACCTTACCAAACAATGGTATGTTTACTTCTCATTTTTAGAACCTAAAGCGGCAGGATCAAACGAATGAAAAACATTTATGGTAAAACCAATCGTTATAAAACGAAAGAATCCCGTTATTATCTATTGGGTCTTTACCGAAACCGATTATTAAAACTACTCCAAGAAGGATACAGCCCGTTTCAGGATAACACGGATCACCACATCAAAAAGAGACATAAAGACAAAGAAACAGCCCTGATTGGAGATCGTCCTATAGCTCCTGAATCAAAAAAAGAAACAGTCTCTTTTGAAAAAAAGGAAATTCAACAAGATGATGAGCGACAATTAAGTGTTAGGGAAGCCATTGATTATGCTTTGGAACTAAAGGTGAATGTGGCTGGTGCAAGGACTTTAGTTGATTATAAGAGTCGTTGCGATTTATTTGTAAAATGGATTTCAGAAAACCTTAAAGAGATTAAACTAATAAATGAGGTGGATAAGAAAGTTGTATCCAGTTTTTTGAACTATGTCCAGTTGAAAAACTCACCAAGAAACAGAAATAATTATAGAACTTGTTTTAGTAGCTTATTTCAAGTACTGGAGGACAACGGGTTCATTCGCATCTATTAAAACAAATACAATTTAGCTTTAAAATTAATCATTTATGCAGCTAACGGGGGTAGGGCGGACAAAGTGAGCCACCTACAGCGGATAAAAGTGAGCATTGCAATAATTATTGCAAATCCTTTTGATAGCCTAGGATGAAAAAGAGTTTTTAAGTGGCTCGAAAAATTCCGTTTTTAGTGGTTCACTTTAGCCGTTTTTTGCAATATGATTACCAAATTAAGGAACAACTTGGGTTAAAAGGTTAAAATTAACGAACGTAAGTTTTACCCTTACAGTATAAACAAAGGTAAATTTTTAGTATATTTACCCTCGTTTATATAACACAAGTAATTATTACCCTTGTTCAAAATGACAGATTTTAATAGAAATAAACCCTATAATAGTTTACCGCTATTACCACCAAAGGTAACATTAGAAACTACTAAAGTATTACGAAAGACTATTGATGCCAGTAGAGCATTAGCAAAACTTAATGGTATGCTCACTAATTTACCTAACCCAACCTTGTTTTTAGATACGATTCATTTACAGGAAGCAAAAGCAAGTTCTGAAATAGAGAATATAATAACAACTAATGACGATTTGTATAAATCTTTAGTAGCAGATAAAAAGTTTGATAATCCAGCAACAAAAGAAGTTATAAGTTATAAAGAAGCACTTTGGAATGGTTTACAACTTATTGAAAAACGTCCTTTTATAACAACCAATCTTTGTGTTGAAATAGTACAAAGCATTAAAAAGAATACAGCAGGTATTAGAACTACCCCTGGAACTACTTTAAAAAATGCAAAAGGCGAAACTATTTATACACCACCGACTGGTGAAGCTGTTATAAGAGAAAAGTTGGCTAATCTTGAAACTTTTATAAATAGTGAAGATGCTATTGACCCTTTGATTAAAATGGCGTTAATGCACTACCAATTTGAAGCGATACATCCTTTTAGTGATGGTAATGGTAGAACAGGACGTATTTTGCTATTATTATACTTAAAACTTGAAAAACTATTAGATATACCAGCTATTTATTTAAGTGAATATATAATAAAAAACAAAGCAGACTATTATACCAAACTACGTGAGGTTACCGAAAACGAAGATTGGGAAGCGTGGATAATCTATATGCTTGAAATGGTAGAGTATACTGCCAACAAAGGATTACAACGTTTAAAGGATGTAACTAACTTAATGGAGCAAATGGCTACAGAAATTAAAGAAACGTTACCTAAAGTATATACTAAAGAATTAGTTGAAATACTGTTTAGATTGCCTTACACAAAGCGACAGTTTTTAATTGATGCTAAATTAGGAACACCAAAAACGGTTGGTAACTATTTAAATGATTTAGAGGAAGCTGGCTTTTTAATTTCTGAAAAAGTGGGTAAAGAAAAACTATATCTAAATCATAGATTAATGTCTGTTTTAGAAGCATTATAATTGTCTTGGTTAACGAAATGAAACAAACAAAGATTTGAGGTAAAGAGGGAATCGACCCCGTGATCTTTATAATATTATTTTTCAGAATCCAATTAGAAATATATTAACTCAAAAAATGAAGCTTTACTTATGTAATATTTAACTTTTATGTTTAAATTACATCAAATATTTTAATAATCTGAAAACTAAAAACTGCATACGTTTTTGCATACGATTTTATAATTTTCAGGGCTTTTGAGCTTAAAATTTGAGCTTAAATCAAATTAGGAGAAGGGCTCATAACCCGAAGGTCACTGGTTCGAGTCCAGTTCCCGCTACAAAGTATAAAGTATTTAAAAGCAACGGTTTAGTTTACTCTAAACCGTTTTTTTTTTATGCAAAATATTTTAGATTTACTTACTTTAGAGGTTCAAAAAGAACACGATTCTGAACACAAATCCTTGTTTTCTGAGCCCAAAATTTATAATGCCGATGGTGACCTTACCAAACAATGGTCTGTTTACTTCTCATTTTTAGAACCTAAAGCGACAGGATCAAACGAATGAAAAATATTTATGGTAAAACCAATCGTTATAAAACGAAAGAATCCCGTTATTATCTATTGGGTCTTTACCGAAACCGATTATTAAAACTTCTCCAAGAAGGATACAACCCGTTTCAGGATAATACGGATCAACTACATCAAAAAGAGACATAAAGCCAAAGAAACAGCCCTGATTGGAGATCGTCCTATAGCTCCTGAATCAAAAAAAAAACGAAAATTCAACCATGGTTTTTTATTCAAATTTTATTTCTTTGATAAGTTTTATTATGGAGTGTAAGTTCAAGTAATAAGTGCAACAGACAAATTTAAAACACCTGGGATTGCTCCCAAGTGTTTTAGGTCAAAAACTTAAATTTGTCTTGCATGAAAAATTACAAACAATTGACCGCCCACCAAA